>JACQII010000016.1 GCA_016198585.1 Candidatus Aenigmatarchaeota archaeon
CGCTTGCGCGCATTGTGGAATTTTCGCGCCTGCTGCGTCCCGTAGGACCTGGATTCTTGTCTCAGAATCCAACTCCGGGCTCCCTCTCTCAAGGCCCGTACCCGTTATAGACTCGCCAGGACGTTACTCTGGCGACTATCTGAAAGGCCGCAGTCTAATCCTGAGTTCAGCGACAGGGCATTCCAGCGTCTGTCGCCTACCCGGTCCTCGGCCCCACTTTCGCGGGATTAGACCGAACCTCAGGGCAGATTGACTACGTGTTACTGAGCAGTGCGCCGAGGTTTAACCCTCGACTTGCATGGCTAAGCCGGATTCGGATAGCAGTCACCTCCGGCGGGATCAACCGGAATTCTGAATTGGCGTTGTAAGTAGCTCCTTATCTTAATGTTCCATCAGGGTTGTTCCACGACACAAACATCAAACTTAATCCTCATGTTAAGCTCTCATGCGTCGCGCCCGCCGAAGCGGGGCGAAAAAAGTCGTCATTCAGTTGCCTGGTCCGACTTCGTAAGATATTAGATGCACTCAGCCTTTATAAGGCTTACGATGCCCGGCCCGGCGCGCGGGCAGTGAAAAGCGGTCCCACGGGGAGCCCTTTAATATAAGCGGTCAATAGTGTGTAGCATGGTCGCCATAGTGTAATGGTAGCATACGGGACTGTGGATCCTTTGGTCTGGGTTCGAATCCCAGTGGCGACCCTCGCGGGGGTACCCAAGCGGTTAACGGGGCAGGACTTAAAGTGTCCCCTTTAAGTATGTGCAGCGCGAGAAGCGCGCGATGACAGAAGCCATCCTGTGGCCTAGCGCCTACGGAGGTTCGAATCCTCCTCCCCGCATCTCATTCTCCGCGGAAAAGCTGACGCGCATCGGGAAGCTCGCTCACGGCGCGGGTCAGTACGGGATAGAGGACCATGACCTGGGAAGGGATCGTCACCGCCATCTCTTGACCGAGAAGGAGGCCGGCGACAGGCACGCTCTCGTCTTTCACAATAGGCAGTCCTATCCCTGGCGGCCGGACGCGGCCGAAGTAGCGGGCCATGTTCCTGCAGATGGCCCGGTACGTGCGCAACGTCTCTGGCGATGGAAAGAGCCAGTAGATCTCCCCAATCTCAAGATCCCGGAACGGCGCGGTGTCCAGACCAGCTTCGTCCTGGAAGCGGCGATTGCTGTAGAGGTCCCAATGGCGATCGCGCATGGCTCTGAGAAGGGGACGTTCATGCCTGGCATCCACATACGCCTGCATATCCCTTCCTATGGAGGAAAGGTTAAAGAATTTTTACTTCGCGCCCTCGGCCTCACGCTCAATCCGAGTGCGCTCCTTGACCGCGTAACTGGAGGGGTCATTGTTGGCCGCGGCGATCAGCTCGGACGCGAGCTTTTCGGGCAGGCGGGATTTCTTGCCGAAGCCAGACTGGTAGATGCCCTGCGCCAGCGTCCGAAGCGCCAGGTCCAGTCTCCGGTACGGTGAGACGATGACGCCCTGCCGGGCCACAATTCCGCCCAGCCGGTAGGAGACGATCTCCTCGGTCAGCGCGGCGTTCTCGATGGCCGTGACCATGACCTGAACCGGGTTCTTCCCGGTCTTCTTCTCGATGATCTCGAACGCCTCGACAAGGGCGAGCATGATGGCGTTGTTCGATGCCGGACAGCGGCCCGAGGTGTACTTGTGCTTCTTCCCGCGGTGGCCGGGGACCATGAGCTTGCTGACGAACCGTTCGACGATGTTGATCTTCACTTTATGGATCGATTGCGTCCCGAACCGGCCGCCGCTCTTCGGCACAATCACCGGCGTCACATTGACGTAGCGCTGCAGGCCCAGGTCCGCGACCTTCACCTCGGCCATGTCCCACTTCTCGAAAAGGAGGATCTTGGCGTCCATAGTTACGCGCCCTTAGGCTTCTCTTTCTTGCCCTTGAGGATTTCATTGAGGCTGACGCCGTTGACCTTGAGCACGCGGTATTTGATGCCATGCATGCTGCCGACGGCGCCGCCCTGGCTTGCCCCGAGGCCCTCAATGGTGACCTCGTCATGCTCGTCGACGTGCTTGATCGCTCCGTCACCGGGCACGAAGACCGTGACAGGGATGCCGTTCTTGGAGAGCTGGACGCGCACGCACTTGATGAGGCCGGAGTGCGGCTGCTTCTGCTCGACGGCCTTCTTTTTCAGGACCAGTCCGCGGCCAAGGGGGGCGCCTTCGAGCGGGTCCCTCTTCCAGAGCTTCTGGAGTTTCCGCTTCCGCGCGATCGAATGCCACCTGAAGTGCTTGCGCCTCTTCTTCAGGGTGCGGGCATTGAATTGACCCATAGGAACCATATGCGCGCATGGTATTTAAATGCGAGCCCGGGACCGTCGGCCGGCCCGGAAACATCAGTGAGCCCTAGAGGTCCGCGGCCTCTTTCTTGAATTCCTTGGCCTTCTCCTCAAGGATCTCGGCCGCCTTCTGGACGATGTATCCCGGCTCCAGGCCGGAGATGGTCTCGACGTGGAAGAGGAACTTGTCCGGCGAGGTGTTGACCTTGTCCTCCTGGTCCTCGGGAACGTTCTCGAAGACGGCGTTCGCGGCCTGGAACTTGGCGTGCTCCTTCCCGGTCCCGAGCCGCGCGGTGGCTTCGAGCTTGATCGATTGGTTCGGAAGCAGCTCGAGCAGCAGGAAGCCTGCATCCGTCGGCTCAACCGCCTTGTTGGAGGATTTCAGGTCGCTCGAATGGACCATGGCCGGGCCCTTCTTCTCCAGGGCGAAGACCACTTGGCAGAGCGAGCATCCCTTACCCTCGCACTTACACTCCGCTACCTGGTTGAATTTTGAAGGGTCGAACGACAGCGGGATCAGTCCGAGCCGCTGGGCTACCAGCTCGTCGAAGACTGCGGAGGAGTTCTCATGCACGTCCACAACATCGATAGCCAGGACCGGGATCTCGGAGACCATGATGCGGCGGAGGGCATTGGCGAAGGAGACCGGCGCCTCGTCTAGCGCAAAATCCCACCGTTCCTTCCCTTTCTTCTGGATTCTGACCTTCATACCATGTCCTTTTGTCCTCATCGCAACTTAAAGGTTTGCACGCCGAAGTACCGCTTCAGCAGCGTCCGGATGGCGTTGATGTTGTCGCCGTTCTTGCCGATGACCGTGACCTTGTCCTGCTGGCTGACGGTGACGGTGACCGTCCCTTCGCTGATCTCCATGCTCTTGATCGCGGGGATGATGTTGCGGAGAAACTCCTCGACCGTGTCCGCGTAGGCGAAGATCTTGACGTGCTTGTCCGAGATCCGGCGCAGTTCCTTGATGTTCGTGCCGTTCTTGCCTATGGCCATGCCCATGCTTTCCGCGTTCACCAGGAAGTAAAGGGCATTCTCGGTGATCAGGCAGTCCTTCGGGTGGACCTTGGTGATCTTCTCGAAGAGGGTCATGGCGCGGATGTTCTCGGTCGACAACTTGACGTCCATTACACACCTATTTCTTAATCCCTAGGGCAAGTATTTTAAAAGGTTTCCCGCAGACCTGCGCCAGGGTCACCGAGTCGCCTTCGAAGGTCCGCAGCTCGGATGCTCCGAGGCCGGCGTAGCGTTCGAGGTCCTTCCGGATGCCAGCCGGCACGTTGGTCGGGACGATCACCGCGCTGATGCCTCCCTGTTTCAGGAGCTTCACGGTCTCACGGGTGCCGATGACGAGCTTGCCGTCCTTCAAGGCCTGCTTGATGTCCTTCGTCGCGTCAGTCATAGTTGCCTCAGTACACGTATCCCAGGATCTGGCCGCCGATCCCAAGCTTCTTTGCTTCCTGATGGTCCATCACGCCTTTCGGGGTCGAGAGGATCAGGATGCCGATGCCGTTGGCGGGCAGGAAGCGCTTCTCCCACTTGATGTACTCGTCGTTCTTGATCGAGAAGCGCGGCTTGGAGACGTTGCAGTCATTCACCCGGCCAAGCAGGTGGACCTCGAACTTCCGCTGCCGCTTCAGGGAGGTGAACTCCCCGATGTATTGCCGCTTCTGCATGATCTTGAGGACATTCTCGGCGAGGGTGCTGGCCGGGACCACCGCGGTAGGCCTACCCATGCCCTCGGTGTTCTTGATGGCGGAAAACACATCCGCCAAGAGGTCGTGGTTCATGTGTACTTCCTGAAGCCGAGCTTCTCGGCTTCCTCCCTGAAGCACTGCCGGCAGTAAAGCAGCTCGTACTGGCGCACGATGCCCCGGGACTTCCCGCACTTCCGGCAGCGGTGGATGTTCTTCCCGAACTTCCTCACTTTGCTCTTGTTGAACCGCTCGAAGCGCGCGAGCTTGAGCGGCTTGTTCTGGATCTGGCCGCGGTTTTTCAGGTAGCTCATGACTCTTCCTCCACGCGGAACCCGAACTGCCGGGCCCAGGCGATGGCCTCATCCTTCGTGATCTGATGGTGCGCACCTACCCGGCCGGTGCGGATCCGCTTGCGCTTCACGCGGTAGCCGGGTCGTTCGAGGGTGACGGCCACGTCGAGACCCAAGATGCCGATCTCGGCGTCGTACTGGATGCCGGGAATGTGGATGTACTCCTGGATGCCGAAGGAGAAGTTGCCTGTCCGATCGAACTGCGTGGGCTTCAGCTTGCCCTCGATCGCTTCGAGGAGGCGCTTGAGCATAGCAGCCGCCTCAGTTCCGCGGAGGGTGACCATCACGCCGATCGCCTTGTTGCGCGGCGTCCCGAAAGTCGTCCGCTTCCGCGTGCTCGTCACGACTATGGTCTTGCCGGCGATGGTCTTCATGGCCTTCTTGGATGCCTCGAGTCGCGCGGCCGAATCACCTGCGCCCATGTTGAGCGTCAACTTCGCTAATCGGACTTCGCGCATCGGGTTCATGCAGCCTCCTTGCCCAGGACGAAGAGATAGTCCTTCCTCGTCTCAATGGTCTTCCCGGCCACGTCGACGGTGACCGTCGCCTTGCCGGTCATGGTCTTCTTCTCGGTGATCGAGAGCAGTTTTCCGCGCAGCCCGCGCTTGGTTCCGTCGGTGATGAGGACGCGGGCGCCCTTCTTCAACGGGAAATGCTCAAGGATCTTGCCTTCCGGCAGGGAGACCAGGACGGAGTCTCCCGGCCGGTATGCGCCGCTGGTGAGGATGTTCTTGCCGTCGTGGAGATTGATCTGGGTTTTCCCACCCCGTACGGTTGTTTTGCCCCGGACTCGGCAGAGCTTGCTTGCAGTCTCTGTGGTCTCCTGAAGGTCGAGACCGGCCTTGGCGAGGTCAATCCGATAGCGGAGTTTCGCGTCCGGGATCTCTAGCACGTCCATGAGGCCGACGCCGAAGTCCCCGGCCTTGCGGACCTTCTTGTCCACCAGGACCTTGCCTTCCCGCAGGATCGCGTCCGCCTCGGCCCGGGTCTGGGCGAGGCCGAGCATGTTCCGCAGGAGGACAGCGAGAGGGATGCTCCGCTGGAGCGGGTGCGCACCTTGCGGGACGATGGCAAAGGTCCGCTCCTTGGTCTTCATCTTCCAGGCGGCAGGCATGCGGTAGCGTTTCAGGTGCATACTATCCTCCAAAGGTCTCCAGTATAAAATGCTTTATGGGCCCGTTCTGGGCCAGGATGAGGGTCCGGTCCCTGCGGGTGAACCGCTCCCCTTGCGGGTTGACGGCGACGCCCCCCGCTTCCTCCACCAGGAGTGCCCCAGCGATCGTGTCATTGATGTCGAGGTCCATGGCCACATACGCTGCCCATCTACCGGCCGCGACATGGGCCGCGCCGATGGATGTGCTGCCGGGACTGTAAGGATACTGCACCCGGTCGAAGAGGCGGGAAAGCGTGGCGGTTTTCGCCCGCCGATTCCGGTACCCGGTATCGTAACCGATCGTGACGTGCGCGGGATCGGTCTCGGTCCCGACATGCAACGTCGTGTCTTTGAGGGGAATCTGGACATCCCCGACGAATTCGCGGCCGCCGATTGCGGTCCGCTCCGACGCAGTCGACCGGAAGAATGCCCCCTTGCCGCGCTCGGCAAAATACAGTTCGTCCGCTCGGGGAAGGTAGACGGCGCATACCGAGGCCGTCTCGCCGTCGAGCAGGCTCACGTCTGTTCCCCACAAGGGGACAGCCGTGCGGTAGCCGGGGGATCCTTGGATGGCATCGACAACCCAGAGCTTCTCCGCCTCCCGGGGACCTTGCTGTTCTTCCCCGAAGATCGGATACGGGGAATGTTGGCGAAGGTAGGCGCGGACCGCCGATTCGGCCTGCTGGTCGGCTGCAGTGAGAAAGTCCACCCCGCCCTTGGACCAGAGCGGCAGGCGAGGGCTCCAGGCATGGACTGCCGCCTGCCCGCCCGTCACAGCAGCCCGGCGCGCAATGTTCACGTCCGGGAGAACGTGCTGCGTCATCCGCTCCCTCCGGTCGGCGCGGGCGCCGGCGCGGCTTTCTTGGCCGCGGTGGGCATATCCGCGGGTGCGGGCTTCGCCGCCGTCTTGGAGGCGGCCGCTGTCCGCGTTGCCTTGCCCATCTTGCGGCGCTTGTCGTCGCTGTGCAGTTTCGTGATCAGGAGGTTGGAGGGCTGGAGCGGGATGTGGACCTCCGAGCCGTCGGCCTTCTTGCGCTTGACGCTCTCGACGGTGACGCGGGCCTTGCCCAGGTCGACCGCGTCCACGATGCCTTTCTTTCCCCCATGGTCGCCGCGCATGACCTGGACCTCGTCGCCCTTGCGGAGAGGCAGCGACCGCTTGCCGGTGGATGCGCGGAGCGCGGGCGCGAGGTGCGCGGCGAGGAACCGGCGACGGACGTGAAGAGGGGCTTGATAACGGAACTTCCGCTGCTTCCGCGGTTGCTTGCTGCTCACCCACGAACGGGACCAGTCTTGCTTCATGTCATCTCACTTGCGCTCCTTGGGGGACTTCCTGATCAGGGCAGAGCAGGATGGGTGTTCCGTCATGATCCGCGGCCATGACCATCCCTTGGCTCTCGACGCCGCGCAGCATCCGAGGCGCGAGGTTTGCCACGACGACCACCTGCTTCCCTGTGAGCTGGTCAGGCTGGTAGACTTTGGCGATACCGGCCACGACTTGGCGATGTTCACTCCCCAAGTCAACGTCCAGCTTGAGCAGCTTGTCTGCCCCGGCGATGGGCTCGGCCTTGTCGATCCTGCCGATGCGCAGGTCCAGTTTCCGCACGTCATCAATAGTAATCATGTCCGCCATATCACACCACGATGTTCGCGAGCTTGCCCACCACGGGGAAGCGCTCCACGACTTCCTTTGCCATCGGCCCTTTGACCAGCGTCCCTTTCGGGTCTCCCTTGTCGTCGATCAGGACCGCGGCATTGTCCTCGAAGGCGATGCGCATGCCGTCCGGACGCCGGTATTCTTTCCGCTGGCGGATGATGATCGCTTTGTGGACCTGCTTGCGGACCTTCTCGTTCCCGCGGTAGATACGGACGCTGATCTGGTTCGCGACGCCCGCATGCGGCTTCTTCCGCCGCGGGCCCTTGAACCCCTTGACGGAAATGATCTGGAGGATCTTCGCACCTGAATTGTCGGCGCAGACCAGCCGCGACCCAACCTGAAGGGTCTTGGTGACGTGGGCAGAAATCGCTTTCATAGCATCCCTCACCGCACGACTCCAACGACCACAAAACTCTTAGTTTTCGAGATGGGCCGGCACTCCGCGACGATCACCCGGTCGCCTTCCTTGGCCTTGATGCATGGCGGATTGTGGGCGGTGAGGCGGGACTTGCGCCGTTCGTACCGCTCATACTTGGGGACAAAGCGGTTGTAATGCCACTCCACGACAGCGGTGTTGGCGGCTTTAGCCGACCGGACCGTCACGTCGAAGGTCTTGCCCCTGACCGGCAGCGCACCGTGCCACGGGCACTTCCGGTCCTGGCAAGCCGCCTGTGGCGGTTTCACGTCCAGCCCGATCGATTTTTTCATACCCATATACCACATTATAATACTTATAAGCCTTTTCCGCCGGTTTCAGGTGAAAAAGCCGGGAAAGTCCGGGCGGATCCCGCCGGTTCACCACGCAGGCAGCTTCTTCTTGATCCGGTCCTCGGGGCGGCCGACCAGGACTGTGCCGTCGACCGCGATCCGCTCGCCGGAAGGGAGGGTGAAGGTGAACCGGTGGCCGTCCTTGGGGATGATCTTCTCCCGGCCGCCGGCCTCGATGACGAGCGTGTTCCGGGTCTCGTCCACGATCTGGCCGTGCATCGCCGCGACGTGGACACGCAGGCCGATCAGCTCGTGGCGGACGAGGTTCTGCGGCGTGATCATGGTAATCTCTTGGTTCCTCCCCTTTTATCCGCAATCCTTTCAGTAATTGCGCACTTCCCACACCACCGCGTTCCTGCCGGGCAGGTCACCGACGGGGTAGCGGTAGGCGCTGAACTCGACGACGCACGACGGGAAGAGGTCCAGCAACTCCTGTAGGTCATCATAACTTGCCGGCGTCAGCGCACTCTCAAGGAGCGCCTTTGCCTTGAGGCGCCATGCATGCGTGCCGCGGAGGAGCGCGTCACGCATCGGCGCAGGATCGGTCGCGGAGAATAGGTAGAGCCCGTGGCCAGTGAGCATCAGCTCTCCCTGGACCACAAGATCGTGATCAGGGGCGCTCTCATTGAAGACGATCAGCTCCCGCGAAGCCCCCTGGGCCGCCCATGCATCTGCCCTGCCGGCTGCCTCTCCAACCGGGACCCGGTAGGCGATGAAGTCGCCGCCGAGGCCCTTGTAGCGCATGGTCACCGATCCGGTGAAACCTGATCCTTCCAGGTCGCTGATGGAATTCCAGGTGCGGAACTTGTTCCCGAACGCCCTGCGCTCGTAGAGGGAGTACGCCGTGCGCTTATTGGGGATAGCAGAGGGGATATCGAGGTCTGGCATCGCCATGCAGAGAGCTTCGAACAAAGAGATAAGAACGGGTGATACCGGGCCCGCACGTCCCGAACCGGGCTACGAGACCTCTATCTGCTCCGGGGAGAAGCCGAGTTTTTCGAGGATCGCCTTGACTTTGTCGCGGTGGTTCCCCTGGAGCTCGATCATGCCGTCCTTGATGGTCCCACCGCAGGCCAGGCGGGTCTTCAGCTCCTTGAGAACGTTCTTGATGTCAACGTCCTTGCTCATGCCGCCGACGACCGTGATGAACTTGCCGTACCGGCGCTTGATGCTCGAGATCCGTATTTTTTCCTTCTCCTTTGCGAGGGCCTCGCACACGCAGAGTTCCTTGTTGAGTCCGCACTTCGGGCAGATCCCGTTCATTTCGCGTTCTCCTGCCCGGCAATGGTGTGGATGCGCGCAATGGTCTTCCGGATCTCCCGGATCTTTCCCGGAGAAACTGCGGCCGCGCCGACCGCGATGTTGGCCCGTTCCTTGGCAACCTCAAGGTTGAGTTCCGCGAGCTTCCTGTCCCTCTCTTGGGGGGACAGCGCTCTGATTTCTTTCAGCCGCAGAATGGCCATACTCTTACTCGTAGACGTAGCTTTTAAACCTTTTCCTTCTTCCGCCGCTTCGGGCGGACCGGTCCCGTATCCGGGGCAGCCTCGGGCTGGGGCACGACTTCGGCCGGCGGGGCGACCGGGACGGGCTTCGGTTTCGGAATTTCCTTTATGGTCGTCCGGCGCTCGCCGGTGATCGACTCGAACTCGCGCATGATCTTGACCTTGACGCCGATCTTGCCGGGCTTGGAGCGGCCCACCTGGTAAATGTCTGCGTAGCCGTAGTCGACCAGCTCCTTCGACAGGTGGCCAGAGTGCTTGAGGTACCCTTCGAGGAACTTCACCTGCAGGCCCTTGCCGCCGGTGATCTTGCCGGAGATGACGATCTCGACGCCGATCGCGCCCGCGCCCATCACCTTCTTGAGCATGATGTTGCCGATCCGCTTGAAGTTGAATCCCCGGGCGAGGGCCTGGGTGATCTGGGCAGCAACGATCTTGGCGTCCAGATTAGGATTCGGCACGGATTTCACGTCAACCTGCGGGTTCTCCAGGTTGAACTTCTCCTTCAGCTGCTGGGTCAGTTCGTTGATGACGACGCCGCCGCGGCCGATGATGCGACCGGGGCTGGAGGAATGGATTACGACCTTGACGCCGAGGGGCGTCCGTTGGAGTTCCATGTGGGAGTAGTTGGCCTCCGGGAATTTCTTCCGGATGAATTCCTCGATCTGGGCCTCCTTCAGGCCCTGCTTGATGAAGTACTGTTTCAGCATATAGGCAATTGTGTGGCCACAGTATAAAAAGGTTCAGTGCACCGCGACGGGCGGGAAGAAGCCAGGGTCAGCGCTGCTCAAGGACGAGCTGGACGTGGGCGATTTTCTTCTGTCGGCCGCGCTGCTTGAAGCGCCGGGGTGTCTGGAAGGCGAACGATTGGTGGGTCGAGGCGTGGACCATCAGCCGGCCAGGATCCAGACCTTTCGACTCGGCGTTGGCGTTCGCCGACTTCAGCAGCGAGGACATCTCCTTAGCGATGTTCGTGTAGAACTTCCCCTTCAGGTCATGGGTGCCCGCCACCATGCCGTCCACTAACTGCTGGGCCCTTGGCAGCGAGAGTCCGGTGACCGCCCGGCAGACGATGATCGAGCTCTTGGGAGAGATACGCAGCCCGCGCCCGAACACCTTGATGACGTTCCGGTTCCGGGTCTGGTAGGCATAGTGCTGCATAGGACCATCACTTCAGCGGCACGTACTTCGACGACCGCGTCGCGCCGAAGCCCGGTGCAGAATGCTTCACAATCTTGCGGGTGAGGGCGAACTCGCCGAGACGGTGGCCGAGCATCTCCTGCTTGACCTCGACCGTCACATATTCCTTCCCGGTATGGACACCGATCTTGGCGCCGACCATCTCGGGGACGATGACCAGTTGGCGGGACTTGGTGCGGTGGAACTTCTTCGGGTTCGCCCGGATGTTCGTGAGCAGCTTCTTCTGCGCGACGGTGAAGCCGCGCTTCAGGGCGCGCCGCTCGCGCGACGGGACCAGGGCGAGGAACTGTTTCGTGTCCATAGCCTTGATCGTGTCCCAGTCTTTGCCCCGGAGGGTGAATTTCTTGATCATGGTATCGTTGCATTACTTGGTTCCGACCTTTAAATAGGTCACCGTCTGCTGGTGACGAAGGCGTCCTCACGACCAGTTCAGGTGCCCTTCTTGTGGCCTGTTCGGCGGGGGGACACCGTCCCGACCTTCCTGCCCGGCGGGGCGTGCCGCGAGACCGGAGGCCTTACCTTGCCGTGCCCCGATCCGCCGTACGGATGGTCGACCGCGTTCATCTTGTTGCCCGAGGTCCGCGGGTAGAGCTTGCCGCGGGCGTGCATGGCGTGCCAGCGCGTCCCGGCCTTCACGAAGGGCCGCTCTTTCCGGCCTTCACCGGCGGGCGTGCCCATCGTCGCGCGGCAGGCCAGCGCCACGGTCTTCATCTTCTTGCTGGGCAGCTGGATCACGGCCGTCTCCCTGGCCTTCGACACCAGGATAGCGGCGCTGCCCGGCGTGCGGCAGAATTTAGGTCCGGTGAACGGGGCCGATTCGACGCCAAAGACTGATGAGCCTTCCTTGATGTCGGCGAGCGAGAGCACAACGCCAGCGGTGCTGCTGCCGACCGCCATCCCCTCGGCCGCGATGATGTAGCCGACCGACTGGTCGGGATAGCGCACTTTCGCGAGCGGCGCATCCATGAGCGGATAGTTGATGATGTCCGTCACGACGCCTGCCGCTTCGTTGTATTCGACGCGGGGCGAGAAGTGCCTCGTGGGAACCCGGTAGGTCGGGCTTCCCTTCCCGCGCCGCTGCGAAATGATCCGCTTGGGCATATCAGATCATCCCCATCCTCGTCGCGATATCGGCGGCCGAGTCTTTCTTGGAAAGCGTGATAAAGGCCTTCTTGAGCCCTTTCTGCGTGCGCTGGATGTTCACGTGGAGGACCCGCACGCTGAACCCTTTCTCGACCGCCTCGCGGACCTGCGACTTCGTGGCGCGGGAATGCACGATGAACGTCAGCCGGTTCTGCATCTCCACCATGCCCATGGACTTCTCCGCGAGGTGCGGGTAGAGCAGTGTCGTCCACGGGTTGAACGTGCCGGCCTTCGCCTCCTTCGTAGGCTTCTCGGCCTTGGGCGCCACGGGTGTTGCGGATGCCTTAGTCTTCGCGGCAGGGAGGCCCTCTTTGAGGTTGCCTTTCGTGCCGTTCTTGGTTCCTTTCTTGAGACCTTTCACCGGCACGCGGGCTTCCTTTGCGGTAGTCTTGTCGTCGGCCATACCTATCACTTCGCGAGCGCCTCCGCTTCCTTCAGGGCGGACTCGGTCCAGACGCACAGCCGTCCTGGCCGGCCGCCAGGCGCGAGGACGTGCATGTCCACATCCTTGAACGCCAGGACGTCGCAGCCCGGAGGCGCGGCGCGGAGCACCGGCCCCTCTTTCACGATGAACAGCGGGCCCGTTTGCGAGCGGTATTTCCTGCCGCGGGTCTTGCCCCGGCCCGCGCGGATGCTGCGGCTTCCGGCCACGAGGCCGAGCGCCCGGACGACTGCAACCACGTCCTTGGTCTTGGTCAGCTTCTGGAAACCGTCTTCGAGGACGATCGGAACCGCTCCCGTGTACCGCGGCGATGTGAACTCCTTGGCCGCGGTCGCGGCCAGGGCGGAGAGCAGCGCCATGCGCCGCTCCTTCTTGTTGACCTTGAGCTTCCAGTTCCGCTCCACCAGCGGAGGGTGCGCCTCGCGGCCCTTGATCGCCTGCGGGACGATGCGCGCCGTGTAGTTCAGGTAGCCCTGGCTGTGGATCCGGGTCATCCGGGCCATCTCCCGGTTCATCATCGTGTACCGGTAGTGGCGGAGGCCGTGGTAGTGGGCAGACGTGCGCTTGCCAGCGAGCGGGTCGGTCCCGTAAGGCTGTCGGCGGGCGGCGGCCTCCGCAAGGAAGGCCCGCTTGATAATGTCCGTCCGGACGGGCGTCGAGAACGCCTTGCCGAGGGAAGTCTCTCCTTTCTGCTTGCCGTCGAGGGCGAGGATGGGGATCTTCATGCTGTCCACCTGAATTGATAACTTATAAATGCTTGACTTTATAAATTACGTTCACCCAGCTGATGATATGCCTGAGAAACCCGAAGCGAAACCGGAAGTGAAGAAGGAGCCGAAGAAGAAACCGGAGGAGAAGCGCAAGCCAGAAACCGAGACCATCCGGGCAGAGAAGATCGTGCGGCTCGTCGAGACCAACCTCGATGGCGGCAAGCCCGTCCTCGACGCGATCCGGGGAGTGAAGGGCATCAGCAGGATGTTTTCCCACGCGGTAGTCGCCGCGTCCGGCGTCCCGGGAGGGAAGAAGCTCGGCGAGCTCTCCCCTCAGGAGCTGCAGTCCCTCGTCGACGTGATCCACCACCCGGCGAAATACGACGTCCCTTCCTGGCTCTACAACCGGCGCGCTGACCCGGCCACGGGAGAGAACACGCACCTGACGGCCTCGGCTTTGCTTTTCTCGAAGAAGACCGACATCGACGACCTCAAGAAGATCAAGACCTATCGCGGAATCCGCCACGGTCTTGGCCTGCCGGTCCGCGGCCAGCGCACGCGCGGGTCCTTCCGGACGGGCAAGACTATCGGAGTCACCAGGAAGAAGGAGG
The DNA here is from genome assembly GCA_016198585.1 of Candidatus Aenigmatarchaeota archaeon. Classification (GTDB taxonomy): domain Archaea; phylum Aenigmatarchaeota; class Aenigmatarchaeia; order QMZP01; family QMZP01; genus JACQOD01. The sequence goes on from JACQII010000016.1 coordinate 13,543, forward strand.
CGCCGGCGACGGCGAAGAAGACATGAGGAACCTCAGGCGCCGCTTCAAGCGGCCGAAAGTCCCGTACAACACCGCGGCCCTTGAGGAGGGCCGGGCCACGAAGCGGAAGTTCGGCCTGCGCCGGAAGAAGGAGATCTGGACCACCCAAGAGACCCTCCGCCGGTTCAGGCAGCGAGCGCGCGAGTTGATTGCGATTAGAAACAAGGAGCAGGAGACCATCCTTCTCGAGAAACTGTTCAAGATCGGCGTCCTCGAGAAGGGAGCCAGCCTCGACGACGTCCTCGGCCTGACCGTGGAGCACTTCCTGAACCGCCGGCTGCAGACCGTCGTACTCGCGAAAGGCATGGCGAAGACCGCGCGGCAGGCGCGGCAGGCCATCGTGCACGGTCACATCACCATCGACGGCCGGATCGTGACCTTCCCGTCCTACGTGGTCGCGCGCGAAGAGGAAGGCCAGATCGCCTCGACATTCGCGCCTCCCGAGACGAAGAAGGCTGTCCCCGCACCCGAGGGCAGCGAGGCGCAGGAGGCGGCTTCATGAGCGCGAAGGGGAAGTGGGGCATCGCCCACATCTACTCCAGTGTCAACAACACGATCGTCCATATCACCGACCTCACCGGCGCGGAGACGATCAGCCGCTTCACCGGCGGCATGATCACCACCCGATCGAAGGACAAGGGGATGGCCTACCCGGCAATCGTCGCCGCGAAGAAGGCCGCAGCTGAAGCGATGGGCCGCGGCATCATCGGCGTCGACCTGCGGATCCGCGCGCAGGGCGGCCAGAAGAAGCGCATGCCCGGCCAGGGCGCGCAGCCCGCGATCCGGGCGCTTGTCCGCGCCGGCCTCAGGATCGGCAGCATCGAGGATGTCACGCCGATCCCCCATGACGGCTGCAGGAAGAAGGGCGGACGCCGCGGGAGGCGGGTGTAAGGCATGGCCAGTTGGCACAAGCCCGTCGCCGGTTCGCGGGCATATTGGCCCCGGAAGCGGGCGAAACGGATATTTGACAGCTATGGGTCGCGCGTGTTGCGGCCCAAGGAGGCTGTGCCACTCGCCTTCGCTGGGTACAAGGCCGGGATGACCCAGGTCTCGGTGATTGACGCGGTGAAGGGATCGGCCACGCACGGAAAAGAGGTCTTCTTCCCGGCCACGGTCCTCGCGGTCCCCAACCTCATCGTCGCGGGTGTGAAGGTCTTCCGCAGGACTCCTTACGGCCTGCAGGACGCAGGCACGGCATGGGCGCCTTCCCTGTCCAAGCATCTCGCGCGTGCGTTCCCGCTCCCGAAGAATCCCAAGGCCGACCTCCCCAACGACGGCCTTGCCGAGGTCCGGCTGCTCGTCCACACCAAGCCCATCGGGAAGAAGCGGCCTGACGTCTTCGAGGTCCCTCTCGGGGGCGACCTTGTTGCTGGTCTGGCGTACGCCAAGGGCAAGCTGGGCCAGGAGATCCCGGTCACGGACGTCCTCAAGGAGGGCGAGTACGTCGACGTGAAAGCCGTCTCGACGGGCAAGGGTTACCAGGGTCCCGTCGCGCGGTTCGGCATCAAGGTTCGCAGCAGGAAGAACAAAGGCAAGAGGCGCCATGTCGGCTCGATGGGTCCGGTGACGCCGCACCGCGTCCTGCCCCACGTGATCGCGCAGGCCGGGCAGATGGGATTCCAGACCCGGACCGAGTACAACAAGCTCATTCTCAAGATCGGAAACGACGGCTTCACCCCTGCCGGCGGCTGGGTGAACTTTCCCCCGCTCGAAGGCAGCTACCTGCTCGTGAAGGGTTCGGTTCCCGGTCCGCGGCGGCGGCTGATCATGCTCCGCAAGGGACTGCGATCGCCGGGCGACCTCCGCCTCGAGGTCAAGCAAGTGATCAAGGCTTCGCAGCAGTGACCGCAGCTCTCTGACTGTCTATGGACCTGGGGGTGATGTTCTCTCCGCGGCTGCTGGGAAGGATCTACTCCAGTTCGTACGTGATCATGTCGACGAAGAATACCAGGACCGCGATCAGTACCAGGAGCAGGAAGCCCATGATGATCGAGGCGATGAGCTGGCCCAGTGCCGGGAGGCCGGCAGCCCAGATCGAGAGCAGCACGATCACCACGATCAGCAGCGCGATCAGCACCGGCAAAGGCGACCTTCCTGAATAACCGCCCCAGACCACCAGGAAAAGGACCAGGAACGAGACGGCGATCAGCAGCGCAGAGACGAGCTGCAGCGGCAGGGTGGCGCTGAAACCGACGAGCGTCAGGTAGAGGGAGATGAAGAGGACCGCCACTGCGACAACGACCACGAAGATCTTCTTCTTCCACGGGAAGTACTTTTCGCGGAGATGGCTCCGCCGCTCTTCGCGCGTCCACTTCCGCGCCATGTGGAGTATTAGGCCGGGCGAATTATAAAGGGCTCACGGAGTCAGGACTTCTTCCGGCGGGAACGCGGCGGGGACGGGGGCTCGCCTGCTGGCGGTTCAGGGAGGGCCGCGGCTTTCTTGCGGCGGACGGGCCGGACTTTCGCCGGCGGCGAGGGCACGGCAGCTGCCGGAGGTGGTGAGTCTCCTGGGGTGGCAGCAGCTCCAGAAGAGGCCGGAGATGCAACTGGCCGCTTGTTGACGAAGCCGTCGCGGACGCAGAGTTCCCACGGGCGCCGGCCCGCATACTTGACCATGACGATGAATAGTCCGCAGGTCGGACAGGTTTTGGGGAGCGGCTTGAGGTAGCCGCGGTGCGGCAGCGAGAAGGTCTGCGTGCAGGCCGGGTAGCCCGTGCAACCGACGAAGCGCTTGCCCTGCCGGCTGCGTTTCACCACCAGGGTCTGGCCGCAGGTGCACGTCCCGATCGTGGACTCGACGCGCATCACCTCGCGCATGCCCTCGAGCAGGGTGCCGCCGATCTTCTTCTCGTTCTTCTTGAACGCAGCCATGATCCGTTCCAGGGTCTCGCGGGCTTCGGCGATGACGGCCTCGCGCTTCTTTTTCCCCTCCCTGATCGCCTCCATCTCCTCCTCGAACGACCGCGTCAGGTCGACGGAAATGATGTCACTACAATGTTTCTTGAGGGCGGTGATGACCGCCTCGCCGAGCATGCTCACCACGATGGACTTCTCGTCAATATAGCCACGGTCGTAGAGGGTCTCCAGGATGCCCGCTCGCGTCGCCTTGGTCCCGAGGCCGAGCTTCTCCATCTCCTTCAGGACCGTGGCCTGGGTCAGACGCGGAGGAGGCTGGGTCTGCTTGTCGAGCATCTCCACCCGGTCATTCGCGACTGCGTCGCCCTCCTGCATAGCCGGCAGCACGAGCTCCTTGAAGGTCGCGTACGAGCCATAGAAGGTCATCCACCCAGGAGAGACGGTGCGGAACCCCTCGGCGACGAAAGCCTCGCCGTTGACGTCGATCGTGGCACGGACCCGCTCCCGCGTCGCGGGCGGCGCGAAGACCGCGAGGAACCGGCGTGCGATCAGGTCGTAGAGCCGCCTCTCGTACAGGCTGAGCGCCTTAGGACTAGTGCCGGTCGGATAGATGGCGGGGTGGGCAGGGTCGCTCTTCGGACCCTCGTTCGGGACCGGCTCGCCCTTGAGCAGTTCGGCCGCGAGTGACGCGTACGGCTTCTGCTTTCCCAGGTTGGCGATGACCGACCGAAGGCCGAGGCTGACGGGCAGCTTCTGGCTGGACGTGCGCGGGTAGGAGATCAGGGCTTGCTCGTAGAGCGACTGCGCCACGTCCAGGGTCTGCTTCGGCGACGAGCCGAAGTGCTTGTAGGCCTCGCGCTGGAGGGTGGTCAGGTCGAACGGGAACGGCGGCCGTTGCTCGTATTCCTTGCGCTCGACCGCCTGCACGCTCCCGGGCTTCCCCCGGCTCCGGTTCAGAGACTGATCGGCTTCTTCGCGCTTCTCGAACGCGCCATGCGCATGGTCCGCCAGGATCGGCTCGCCGCGGACCGTCCCCTGCAATTGGAGCTCCCAGAACGGCGTCGGCACGAATGCCTTGATCTCCTTCTCCCGCTCCTCGAGCATCGCGAGGGTCGGCCCTTGGACTCGGCCGGTGGAGAGGACCTTGAACGCTCCGGCCTCCCGCAGGGCGAGGGTCAGGGCGCGCGACGTGTTGATCCCCCAGAGGAAGTCCAGCTCATGGCGCGCGAGGCCGGCCTCGATCTGGCCGGTGTCGAGGTGGGAGGAGGCGGTCTCGTAAGCGCGGACCAGGTCGTCCTTGGTGAGCGTCGAGAACTTCATGCGGCGGCCGTCGTGGGTGTTGCAGAGGAAGCGGATGATGTTGAAGGCGATGACCGACCCTTCGATGTCGTAGTCGCAGGCTGAGATGAACTCGTCGGCCTCTTTCGCCAGTCTCTGCAGGTTCTGGTAGTACTTCTTCGACCAGGTGTTGAGCCGGTTCTGCACGAAGACGGGCTTCCATTCGGTCTCGAAGGCAGGGTAGGTCCACTTCCGTGAGTTGCCTTTCTGCGCGAGCACGAAGAGGTGCCCGACGGCAGGAGCGACGACCATCTCCTTGCCCCCGCGGGTGAAACGGTAGGAAGTGACTCCCTGGCTCGCGATCTTCTCGATTTTGCCTTCGGCGAGGGCCGCAGCAATTTTCTCAGAGGACGAAGGCTTCTCGGCGATGATCAGCGTGGCCATGACTAATCATGGGAGCAGCCAGGTATTTAAGTCTTCTCGGCGGCAGCATCAAACCGCTAGCCGCCAACTCTAGGGAGGTGGACACTCTGAATCGCGCTTAGGCGAACGGACGAAGCGAAGCAACTTTCTTTCAGAAGGAGCGTTATGGCAGGAAGTCCTCGTCCTTGATCTTCTTCGGGAGGTATTTCTCCGAGATGAAGCGGATGTCCTTCGCCGAGAGCGACTCGAGCTCGAGCTTGTAGCCGACCTTGAGCATGTGCTGGATCTCGTCCTGCCAGGGTTTCGGCTTGAACCAGACGTAGTTCAGCAGTTCCGCCGCGCGCTTCTTGTCGCCCTCGTTCAGCTTGATGGTCACGTTCTTCGGGATGTCGAAGGCCTCGACGTCCTTGGTCACCAGGCCGAGGAAGCGCGCGTCCGGGGTCCCGAGCCGGTCGGAGACGAAGGAGAGGTTGATCGATCCCTGCTTGATCACGGAGTAGATGTAGTACCCCCAGACGTCAGCGTCAGTCACAACATAGATCGGCAACTTCAGTTCGTTGTGGAGCCGGTTGATCATCCGCCGCGTTCCCCGGTCAGGCTGACCCTTCCCGGTGATGACGAGGCATTTGTGCTTCTTCCAGAAGCGGTCCTCGTTCAGCCGCTGCCAGACCGCATCCTTCTCCACCACCAGCACGAACTCGGCCTCGTTGGAGACGAACTGCACGGTGTCGGGCTCGCAGATCGACGGGATGCCATACCCGCTTGAACCGAGCTTGCTGGCGTCGCTTTCCGTCTCGAACTTCGGCTCCCGGACGACCAGCGGGCCGACCAGCGAGCCTTTCTGCTCAGCGTGGAGGTGCAGGTCCTCGCGGAGCGTGTTCATCGCGGCCTCGATGTCCTCGATGACCGGATCGCTCTCCTCCTGCTCCTCGAACGTGTTCTCGTCGGTCCCGGGAATGGTTCGCTTGAGGATGTAGTACAAGTCCCTGATCGAGGTTGTCGTGTTCTGCTTCTGCTCGAGCAGCTTCTTGCATTCAGCCGCGACCATCAGGGTCTGCATGAACTTCCGGGTGTGGGCGATGTTGAGGTAGGTGCGGTGGCTGAGCTTGTCCCCGAGCTTGATCAGGCGGTGCTTCTCGTCGAAGAAGGTGTTGGACAGCGCGCGGACCGGGAGCTGGATGTCCGGATTCTTCTCCGCCTGCAGGTCCTTCACCACCTGGTCGCCCAGCTGCCGCAAGTCCTTCCGCGGGTCTTCAATTCTCGTCATGCTTATCCTCCGCTGGTTTCTTCGCACCCTTCGCCTGCTCAGGCGGCTCCTCGCCGAAGTCCTCAGGCTTGGCGTGGGACACGATCTTCCTGATCATCTTGACGATACCTTCGGCCTTCTCGCCGGTCAGCTCTTCGAGGGCCTTGGCAGTCTCCCCCGCGTAGCGGTCGAAGATCCGCATGCGCTCGGCCTGGTATTCTGCCCGCCGCTTGCCGGACAGGTACAGGGACAGCTTGCGTGCGGCCTCCTGCAGGCCGAGCTTGGTCTCCTTGAGGATGACCGGGTACGACGCGACCGCCTCCTTGGACTCGGAGGTGAACGGGACCCAGACAGAGCAGATGTGGACGAAGATGGAGATCGGGCCGGTCGGCAGCTTGTCGCTCTCGATGCCGTAGCGCCTCCAGTCGACGCCCGTGATCGACTTGGTGATGGCGCAGTCGCCCTGCTGGTAGAGGAGCGGGACGCGGTTGGCGAAACGCATGATCGCAGGTTCAGTGATGCCGCCGCCGAACGCCAGGCCGACCTCGACCTGGAACGGCCAGCCGCGGTAGACCGCGGGCGGCCGGGTGATCGACGTCACGAACTCCGGGCTCAGCTCCTTCTTCAGTCCCTTTTCCACGAGCTCGTCGCCCAGGGGCGAGAGCACGTCGGTCGGCGGCTTGGTCAGCTTGACCTCCTTGACCGCCTTGACGATCTTGACGATGTCCTGGTCGGTGACCCGCCGCGGGGCGGTCTTCGGGTCCAGGCCGGCCTTCTGGCAGATATCGGCCGCCGTGGTCTTGCCGATGCGTGTGAACTCGGTGGTGAAGAAGGACGCGAGCGTGCGGGCCGACGTGTCGCCCAGCATGCGCGAGAGGATGCCAACCTCGACGCCCTCGATGTGGGGCTGGATCTCCTTCGGCTCTTTCGGGAGATGATCAACCGCCCGCTTGAAGACCATCTTCCCGGACGGGGAGTCGAAGGTGATCGAGCAGTAGGGGTTGGCGATGGCGGTCTGCTTCACGTACTCGAGGATGGACTGCTTGTGCTCGCGGTAGATGCCCTCGCAGATGAAGGTGATCTGGACGCCGTGCCAGTCGGTCTTGCTCGCGGTTTCGGACTCCTCTATGATCTCGGGTTCGTTCTGTTTGACGTCGATCTTGAGCTTGTAGCGGTGGACCTTGCCGCCGCCGGTTGAGCTGAGGATCTCTGCGGGTTCGCCGGTCGTGAGCTGCGAGTACAGGACGGCGCAGCTGATTCCGAGACCCTGCTGGCCGCGCGACTGCTTCAGGCGGTGGAACTTGCTCCCGTAGAGGAGCGTGCCGAAGATTTTGGGGATCTGCTGCTTCACGATCCCAGGCCCGTTATCGCGGATGATGATCTTGTACTTCTCCTTCTCGAGTTCCTCGACCTTGAGGTAGATCTCGGGCAGGATGCGGGCTTCCTCGGTCGCGTCGAGGGCATTGTCGACTGCTTCTTTCACGATGATGAGCAAGGCCTTGATCTTGTTGTCGTACCCCAGGAGGTGGCGGTTCTTCTCGAAGAACTCAGAGACCGAGATGACCCTGGCCTGGCCTGCCATCTGCTCCGCGGTTTTGGTCACGGGTTGCGCGTCCATGGGGGACTCCAGAAGATAATGACTATTGTTCCCTTCCGTATTTAAATGTTGGCCGGCGGCCGGCCGCGGGCGGACCAACAGACTCCAGCAGCTGCGCGAGGGTTGCGATGTCCGCGGGACCCAGGTTACTGACCTGCAGGTCTGCAAGCCGGCCGAGGCCGAGGTCGGCAACGAGGGCACGGCCCTGGCGCTTCGTCGCGGACTGGAGGGCCTCGCGGATCGCGTTCTTCACCTTGCTCCGCTTCTGGAGCAGGACCGCGCCGAGGACGGTCGTCCGCGGCGTCGCCTGGACCAGGACGGACCGGGTCCGCGGCGACGGGGAGAACGCGGTCTTCGGAACGTCGGCAACGACCTCCGCGGCGAACCAGGCCGCGTAGGGGAGCGCCTGCAGCTTCTCTGCGAAACCCGCGGGCAGGGTCACGACTGCCTCGCGGAAGTCCAGCCCAGGCAGCAGCCGGAACAGCGGCTCGGAAATCGCGTAGGGAAGGTTGGCAATGAGAGCGTCGAAGCGGACGTGCCTGATCTCCCGCAGCGCGTTGCCGGCGATGACCGTCACCCTTGGGTTGCCGGCGAAACGCGCCTGCAGCCCGCGGGCCAGATCCTGGCGCTTCTCGATCACGATGACGCGGCGCGCCCGCTGTTGGAGGGCAGCCGTGAGCTCGCCGTGGCCCCCGCCGATTTCGAGGACCGTATCTCCTGGTTGGGTGTAGCCGGCGATCCGCCGGATCATATCCTGGTCGGTCATGAAGTGGAGGTCGTCCATAGGGCCTTCTTGCTTCGCCTGGTTATATGCGTCTTCCCCCTTTGCGCGGCACGCAGCCAGACGTATAAAGATGGCGACCGCATAGGTAGGTATGGGCGTCGAAGAGCAGATCAAGGACATCGAGGACGAGCTTGCCCGCACGCAGTACAACAAGGCCACGCAAGGGCACGTTGGCCGGCTGAAGGCCAAGCTGGCCCGCCTGAAAGAAGCGTCGGGGAAGAAGAGCGGCGGCGCAGGCCTGGGGTACGCGGTCAAGAAGACCGGCGACGCCACGGTCATCCTGGTCGGTTTCCCTTCGGTGGGGAAGTCGACCCTCCTGAACCAGCTGACCAACGCGGACTCGAAAGTAGCCGCGTACGAGTTCACCACCTTGACCGTCGTCCCCGGCGTTCTGGAGTTCCGCGGGGCCCGCATCCAGACGCTCGATATTCCGGGGATCATCGAAGCCGCAGCAGCGGGGAAGGGTCGCGGGAAGGAAGTCCTCTCGGTGATTCGGAATGCCGACCTGCTGATTGTCCTGGTTGCAGGCGAGACGTATCAGAAGCAGCGGGACATTATCGAACGGGAACTCTATGCTGGGGGCTTCCGCCTGAACGCCCGGCCGCCGGATATCCGCATTGCGAGGAAGAGCGAAGGCGGGATCCGGGTGGAGAAGACGAAACGCGTCACCCTGGGAGCCGAAGCCGTGCGGGAGGTATTGCGCGAGTTCAGGATCCTGAACGGGGAGATCCTCATCCGGGAGGACGTCAGCATTGACCAGCTCGTGGACTGCCTTGCGGGGAACCGCATCTATCTCCCTGCCCTGTTCATCGTGAACAAAGCCGACCTCCTCGGCGACCGGAAGCTCCCCAAGGACTACGTGCGCATCTCTGCCTTGCGCGGGCAAGGCATCGAACACCTGAAGACGCTCATCTGGGACCGGTTGCTGTTCAAGCGGATCTACCTGAAGAAGCCCGGAAAGGAACCGGACCTGGAGGAGCCGCTCATCATGCGCGGTCCGTGCACGATCCGGTTAGTCGTGAAGAAGTTCAATTTCCGCTTCGCCTTCGCCCGGATCTGGGGCCCATCAGCACGGTTCCCAGGGCAGAAAGTCGGGATCGATCATTCCCTACAGGACACGGACATCGTCGAGATCCACGATTGAACGCCCTCCGGACGCGAGGGGTGTGCGACGCTCTCCTATCGTGATGTCTACCCAGAGCTACGGAACTGACTACTTCCCGGTCAGCTCGAGGATGCCCCACAGGATGAGGAACAGCCCGACCAGCCACGACAGGAGGTTCGGGAACACGATCACGAGGATCCCGAAGACAATCGACAGGAGGGCGGCGTGCTGGCCGGCGATCTTCGTTGCCATGCCCTTCCTTAGATCGGTGTTTGATAAAGCTGCTGGCACGCTGCGGGGATGGCAGTGATCTTATAAATCTACCCGGCAAACCGTGTACCATGAGCGGGACGAGGTGCCTGTACATCGGTATCGGCGGGGGAGGCGACATCGTGGCGACGCTCGCCGACTACCTCAGGAACAAGGAGGCGTCTGTCGTTGCCGGCCTCACTTGGAAGAGGCGGTCCCATGACCCGATCGGCAGGCCGCGCAGGATAGGCGAGTTCCGGAACATCCGGAAGTACAACGATGCCATCGGCGTCGTCACCCCAGAGACGACGACCTACGAAGGCGTCCGGCACATCGAGGCCCACGTGTCCGAGCTCATCGGCGAGCCCGTGCTCACCATCGACATCTCGGGCGGCGTGTTCGCCACGGCAGCGGCTATCGAAGACTACATGAAGAAGGAAGGCATCTCCCGCGTCTTCGGGATCGACGTAGGCGGTGACGTGCTCTGCAACGGGGACGAGCCCACGGTGCGCAGCCCGATCGCGGACCAGGTGATGCTGGGGTCCCTCGTCCTCCTAGGCACGGACAGCGGATCGGTCAGCGTGTTCGGACTGGGAGCCGACGGCGAACTCCCTCTTGCTGATTTCTATCGGCGCATCGAGCGCATCACCATGCAGTCATTGTACGCGACCGCTGCCCGTGACCGCGACCTCGCGCTCATGGACCGGGCGATGAACGGCCAGACCGAATCCTCTGCACGCGCCGCAGAGGCGGCGAGGCGCCTCACCGAGGAGCGGCGCATGGACATCGCCGACACGATCACGGCGCAGCGGCATCCCGACCTGCGGTCCCTCGCCGGTCCTGCCCGGCCTGTTCCGCTCCGCGACGGCCGGCGGACAGGCGAATTGAGCAACCTCACCGGGCTCTATCTGCATCTCAACCCTTCCGCGGTCTACAATGCCAGTTGCTTCAGCGAGTTCGTCGGGAACTACGACAACATCCAGGACCTCGCCGCGGAGATGCGCCGACGGGGCATCGCGACCGAGTTCGACGACCAGTAAATCCCGGCAAGGAGACACGGACGCGCGACGAGGCCTGTTTTAAATCCAGTCGCCCAAGAAGAGGTATGAGCGTCGAGCGGCTCCTCCGCGACATGGAGGCCGAGGTTGAGCGACTGAAAGAGGCGGTCGACGATTTCTTCTCTCCGGGCATGGACAAGTACACGGCGTATGCGCCGTTCACCGAGGCGTTCGCCATCGACCCGCTGGTTCCCGAGAGCGACGTCCCTGCTCTCCGACTGGAGAACCAGGAGGGCGACCGCGACAGTCCCGAGAGCGCCCGCAACTATCGGCCGCCGCTGAATCCCTATCCAGGGATCGAGATCCGCCGCGTGGCCGGTCACGAGCTCGGCTACGGCATCCTCGGCCGCTGCTTCCCTTACTCCGGTCTCATCGAGATCCGCAGCGACCTCTACGGGGAGGAGTTCGCCGAAGTCCTGACCCACGAGCTCACGCACATGGCCAGCCCGCAACTGAGCGAGCTGGACGTCCGCGTAGCGACGCGCATGAAGCTGCCCTTCAGTCCGAAGTGGCATTAGGCGAGGAGTATCTCCGCTATCACCACAAGCAACACAACAAGGAGCGGAATGTGATTAATTTGTCCGGTCATAGGAGCACCTCCCAAAGTCTATTTTTCTGCGGGTTTAAAAATTTTGATCAGCACATCCGCAGGCGGCGCTTGTCGTTGACCTTCGTGATCGCGCCGGAGATCACGCGGTTGACCTTCTTCTCCTTGAAGACGCGGACGACCCGCCAGCTCTGGTTGAAGACCCCTCTCGAGGGCGCGAAGACCACCACCTCCCAGAACAGGCCGTTCCCCGACCGGGAGATGCGCGGGTCGCGCAGCAGCGGCACGAGGACGAGGACGCCCGCCCGCAGCACGAACCCGACCAGGAAGAGGAGCTGGAGTCCAGCGAACCAGAGGAACGTCGACCCCTGGAAGCTCTGGGCTAAGACGCCGCCCACCAGCGCACCGGTCAGGAGCGCGAGCTCCTTGAGGGTGTTGTGGATCGCGAGGAAGCGGGGCCGCTGGCGGTCAGGGGTGACGCCGATCAGCATCGTGAACGATGACAGGTCGAAGGCCGACCAGGCGAAGCCGCTCAGCATCTCGATCACGACGGCCTCCAGGGGGTTGGCGGCGAAAACCCACGCGAGCGGAATCACCACGATGAGGATCGAGGAGATGCGGATCATGTGCTTCTCGCCTATCCGGTCAGCCAGCCTGCCCCAGTAGGGGTGGGAGAAGATCTCGACCCCGCTCCGCAGGACAGCAGCAATCGCGAACCAGAAGTACCCGATCGCGAGGTCTTCGAGCATGAAGACGGTGAAGAACGGTGAGGTGATCCGGACCGAGAAGTGGAAGAGCAGGATGAAGACGGTGAAGAGGAAGAAGTTCCGGTTCACCGCCAGGCTGCGCGGCAGGTCGCGGATTCCCAGGTTGAAGGTCCGGCGGTAGAAGAACGCCGACCGGAAGGGCGTCTCGAAGATGAGGGCGATGAAGAAGGTCGAGACCATCCCGACCGCGACTGCCACCAGGAAGAGGGCGCCGAACCCGTAGACGAGCAGGACTTGACCGGCGACCAGGAGCGACACCAGGCCCGACACTCCCATGATCATGTTGCGCTTGCCGAAATACCGGCCCCGTGTCGCGCGCGGAACCGCGTCGGCCATCATGCTCGACTGGGCCGGCCAGCGGAAGCCCAGGCAGAAGCTCGAGGCTGCCAGCGAGGCGATGATCACGTAGACCGCGAAGGTGCTCGGCCCCTGTGGGATGAAGAAAGGCAATGCAGCAAGCGGGATCCAGAAGAGCCGGCTCAGGAGGGAAGCTGCGACCCAGACAGTCTTCCTGCTGCCGATCCGCTCGATCATCTTCGCGCCCGGGATCAGCGCGATCATGCTCGCGAAGGAGATCAGCGAGCTGAGGAGGCCGATTTCATAGTGCGATGCCCGGTACGAGAGCGCGAGGGGGGTGGCATAGGTGTTGACGATCTGCGTCCCTGCCGTCGAGAACGCGCCTTGCCGGTCGTAGTTCTTCAGGTTCCGGTCCTCGCTTCCCGTCTCGCCTGCCGGCCGCCGCGGCTGCTCATGGAGGCGGACGTACCACCGCTCCTTGCCCTCGATCATCCCTCTCCCTCTGGGAGTTATATCTTGCTATGAACATACTTAAATATGTTTCTGTGGGCACAGGTTCCTTTTATTATAGGTGCGACCACCGACCGCCGTGGATCAGGGAAAAGAAGCAGGCAGCGGCCATGTAGAAGCTAGACGTTGAGGGCTTTCTGCAGGATGAACTCGACCCGTTCTTGGACCGAGCGGGGCGGGACCGAGATCACGTCATACCCATGATCTTCGTAGGCCTCCCGGATCAGGGTCCCGAGCAGGCGGGCGTCCTCGGGGCTCTCGCGACGGACGAGATCCTGCTCATGGAAGGGGAGCGGTTCAAGCAGGAACACGCGGTGGTAGAGAACCTCCCGCGCTGCCACGGTGAGTTCAGGCGGCGGGCTCACCTTGCCCCACGCGCAGTAGGCCAGGTTGTCGATCACGCCGCGGTCGGCGAAGACCGTCCCGACCGTGTGCCGGGCCTCGCTGGCCAGCTGGACCGCGATCACCCGGCGGTTGAAGGTCAGGATGTCTTTCCATGGCAGGATTTCGCTGCCGGTCCGGAGGCCTTCCTCGATGACCGCCCGGGCCGCTTCCTCGATGATCGGGAACCCCCGTTGACGGAGGGCTTCGACGGTCGTGGTCTTGCCGCTGCCTGGGCCGCCCGTGATGACGTGTTTTTTTAAGTCCATGACCTATCCCCATCTTATGGAGCTTATCATCCTTTTTGCTTTGGTGGTTCTTATCGTTGCGCTCGCCGGGTGGGTCCGCCACCTGCGCCGGCAGGTTTCGCGCCTGGCCTTTGACAAGCTCTCCCAGGCCGCGCGCCATGGCAGGATGGCCGAGCAATTCCTGCCGTTCGCTGCGAGCTACCCGTATGATCCCCAGGAGTTCCGCTTCCTAGGTAGCCCGATCGACGGGGTCCAGTTCAGCCCGGAGAAGATCGTGCTCGTGGAGTTCAAGGCCGGCGGCCGGCTCTCGGTCCGCCAGCGGGAGATCAAGCGCCTCGTCGAGGCCGGCAAAGTCACTTTCGAGGAGATCGCGGTCCGCTAGCGCATCTGCTGGGCCCGCAGGTGTGCAACAAGAACTCGCTTTACTTCTTCGCCGTCAAGGCCAAGATCGAACCGACCAGGCCGAGGATGAACCCGATGAGGAAGCCTGCCCCGCCGATGATCGAGAGTATGGAGAAGATCAGCACGAGGATGCCACCGGTCTGGGCCTTCCCCTGCTTTTTCATCAGGGTCGAGCCGTAGATGACGATCAAACCGAAGATGATCCCGACGACACCCATGGCCATGATCATCGCCCCGGCGAAGGGGATGACCATGAAGACGCCGCCCATGGCAGCGGTCACGATGCTGCTGAGAACGATGAGGATGCCGGCCACCAGAGAAAGGATCGATGCGGTGTGCAAATCTGCCATACTTTTTCTTGGATCGGGTCCTTATATACTTTTGTCCGGGGCTCTCGAGATCCCTGGTTACTCGTCAAAGATGCCCTTCTTCTTCAAGGCTGAAGGCGAGCCGCCCGCGTGCCAGGTCAGCCGGGGCCGGACCTGGATCGGGTAGATGCGCTCGGAGTTGTCGTCGAGGACGATGGCCGCGCCCTTGACCCGCGGCAGGGAATTGATATACTCCTGGATGTCCTCGAAGAGATAGGTCTGCATGATCCCGCGGAGCGCCTCGAGATCGGCCCGTGAGGTGAGGCGGTGGGCGACCACGATGTCTGCTTGGGAGAGCGCCGCTTCGTGCAGCTTGTTGGGCCGCTGCGTGATCAGGAGGAGCGAGATCCCTGGTTCGCGGCCCTGGCGCACCAGGGTCAGGAGCGGTTCGCTCGCTGCCGTTTTCCCGTGGGAAGGCAGGAACTCGTGGGCCTCGTCGATCATCACCCAGACCATGGGGATGGTCTTCTTGCGCTCACCGGTCATGACTTCAAATTCTTCGGCTTTGCGGGCCATGAGACGCTCTTGAAAGATCTTCCGCGTCAGCATGCCGACGAGCATGGACTTGACCGACCAGCCCTCGCTGACCGAGAGGAAGTGCGAGACGTCGATGACCGTGATGCCTCCCGGTCGGAAGAGGCCGGTCACGGGCGTTCCAGCCTTCTCGAAGATGCCCCACTCGATCGCCGCAAGGAAGCGGTTCACCAAGGCGTCTTTCGTGCGCGGGTCGGTGGTCTTGTCGGCCTGGATCTCGTAGATGATGTCCTCGATGCCATACCGGGGAACGCGCGATTGGACCTTCTTGATGACGCGCTCGATGACGATCCCGAAGTCGTCGATGGGGGAGAAGCCGAAGGTCAGGATCCAGTCCAGTGCGGTGAGGTCGGCCACGGGCAAACTCAGGACGCCGTCCACCTCGACGCCCGCCTCCTGATAGGCGGCGACGTAGCCTTTCGGGACCAGCAGCCGGATCGGCAGCCCTTTGGGCACGAGCCCCCAGTCGCGGAGCGCTCCTGCCTCTTTCGTGTTCGCATGCTTCATCGACCAGTAGATCCCCATCGTGTCGAAGAGCAGGACGGAGAGGTTGTTCCGCACTTCCGTGGGAAGGAGCGCGATCTCCTCGGCGACGATGCCGCCTGAGTAGCTCTTCCCGGTCCCGCGCTTGCCGCAGACCAGGACGATGTGCGGCCTGCTCACGTCGAGCTGGACCGCGTTGGTGAGGTGGGCCTCGTCGCCCTCACCCACGACGTGCTTGCCGATGAAGGCCGTTCCTTGGAGGCCGAAGTCTTTCAGGTCGGCCTTGTCCCGGCCGATGACGATCTTCTGGACAGGCACGCATCCACCAGTTTTATATATGCTCCGGACCATTAATAAGCAGGGAATTGCATGGGACTGCTGGAAGAGATCCTCAAAAACCGGGAAGAGTTGCTGATCAAGCTGCTGGAGATCCTGGAAGGCCGCGAGTCGCGCGCCAAGGTCGACCTGCACGGGGTCGAGTTCCACGTCGGCAAGTCCCTGGTCCGCATGGACGGCACGGTCGACCTCACCTTCGTACCCCTCGAGAAGAAAGCGAAGAAGTAATTCTGGCAACGCAACCCGCGGGATGCGGCCCCGCTCTATATATTAATAAGCGGAAACGCCAAAAGGATGACGTTGCCTCGGTAGCTCAGTCGGTCGGCTGGAGCCCGATAAAGAGCGTTGCCTTGGTAAGAGCCTTTTTGGCAGTCAGGAAGGCTTTACGATAAGGCAAAGGTCGCGAGTTCGATTCTCGCCCGGGGCTCTCAGAGCGGCTGGCAACGCGGCCGCTCACGGGGTCATAGGCTAGTGGCAGACCGGCTGGCTCCAGTCCTGGAGAACGGACGCGAAATGCGGATGACCGTGAAGCAACCAGCATGTGGGAGTTCGATTCTCCCTGACCCCATCCTGGCCCCTGCGGCCGCTAATTCCAGAGCCGGAAGACCATGCGCACCAGCGAGCCTCCCAGGACGGCGTAGCGGTCCACGTCGACCACATTCTTCGCGGCTGCGGTGGGCTCGACGCCCGCGGTCAGGCCCGTCCCCTGCAGCGTCATGACTGTCCCGTTGAGGTGCTCCATGCGGAAGAAGTAGTCGTAATTCGAGATGCCCATGAGCTGTTGGCTGGTGTCATAATCCAGGCCGACGAAGGCTATCACCTTGGTGTCGTTGAGGATGTTCTCGAAGACGTCGATCGAGAAATTGGTCACCGGGACCTGCCTCGCAAAGCCGATGACCTCGACCGTCCCGGCAGTCCACCCGTCCGGAACGCCTGGACTGCGCAGCAGGCCGTCCGTCACTTCCAGGCCGACGTCCTGCATCACGGTCAGTCGCTGCTGGCTCGCGGCGTCCGCTAGCAGGAGGTTGAAGGCGAAGAGCAACAGCACGACCGTGGTGACGAAGATCACCAGCGAGGCGGTGAAGTCCAGCGACCAGACCTGGCCTCTCACAGGATCTTCACCTCCCCCTTGCTGTTGAGCACGGCGTTCGTGCCGACCTTGAACTGGCCGGAGACGTTCTTGGTCAGGAGCGTCGCCGGATAGGTCACGCTGTTCACCGAGACGAGGACGAGATTCCCGGTCACGGAGACGTTGAAGGGGGCGCCGCTGAGGCTGGAGGGCACGGTCACGTTGGTGCCGAAGCCGTCACCCTCGAGGTGGGCGGTGTTGATCGTGCCACCGAGTTCGCGCGCGAGGCCCTCGGCCTGCTGCTGTTGAGTGAAGGCCTTGATCTCGAGGGTCTTCGCGAAGCTCGCGCCGCCGGCGACGCTCATGGCGCCGACAAGGAAGACCATGACCATGAGGAATTCCACCGAGACCGAGCCCCGCATACCTATTCTTCGTCCTGGGATAAAAAAGCGGCATTCGCCTGGGCGTGCGGGACCGCCAAGCATATACCGGCTCGCGGCCAATACTATGGTGATGCGTGGCTTCATCCTGTCCCTCGACGCGATCGTCGCTTCCGGCCTGCTCCTGCTGCTGGCACTGTTCATCGCGGGCTTCTCCCTCAGCTTCTCGGCCGAGGACCTGGACGCGAAGCGGGTCTTCTACGTGAGCAAGGACATCACTACCGTCCTCTTCGACGCAACCCTCCGCGACGTCAAGGAGTTCACGACCGTCAAGAACGCCCTCGCCACCGGCGCCATCGTGCAGGACGACCTGAACAAGACCCTGATCGAGGCCCTGGGATTCTGGTGGGCGACCGGCAACCAGTCGCTCGCCGAGAACCTGACCGGCGAGATCCTCAACCAGACCCTCAACAACTCGCTCTTCGGCGCGGAGGTCCTCCTCGACGAGACCGTCATCTACCGCCGGGACCTGCCCCAGCAGCGGCTCCTCGCGAAGACCCAGGCCGTGGTGAGCGGCCTCGAGCTGGGCAAGAAGCCCGAGGGCTACGTCGCCTCGGCAGTCGCGACGCAGCTGAAGAAGAACACGACCCTGATCTTCCCATTCGACCCGGAAGGATCAGGCATCGAGCAGGGGACCCGGGTCCTGGTCACCAAGAAGTTCTACCTCAACTCCTCGGAAGTCCTCACCATCAACAACGCGACCCTCTACGTCTCGATCCACTACGGCAACCAGGACCTGAGCGCGCAGAAGTTCTACGTCAACGCGCAGATCATCCAGAGCAGTGACGTCACCTGGTTCTATGAGCACATCCCGAAGACCATCAACGGCCACGCGACCCACCTGTCCGTCGGGAAGGTCGACGTGAAGGACAGCCTCCAGTTCGGCTGGAACACCATCCGGGTCGACCTCAAGGGTGACACCGAGTGGTACTCGCACATCCACCCCGGCTTCCGGCTGGAGATGGACGTCGAGGAGAACGCGACCAACGTCGACGTCTCGCCGAACGAGAGCATCACCTACTACTTCGACAAGATCGACAGCGAGGCTTCCGGGTCGAAAGACACCGGAGTCTGGTCGACCCTGTCCTTCTTCCTACCGAAGGGCGCCCAGGTCATCAACGCGACCCTGTACGTGAAGGGCATCGGGATCAACAACATCTCCGCCGACGACATCCCCGTGGGCGCGCCCAAGGCCAACGTCCAGATCTACCTCAACAACCTGACGGTCGCCCTCGCCGACCCAGTCAGCCAGGACGATGATGATGAACTGAACATCACCCTGAACTTCAGCCTGAAGGAAAACGTCACCTCAGGCACGAACATCATCTCCGTCTACCTGAACAGCTACGCGAACGACTACTGGGGCAAGCTCGACACGATCCTCTACTCCGATCCCCAGAACGACCCGACGAACTCGAGCCGGTTGGTGGTGGAGTACGTGAAGCCGCCGACCGAGATCAAGTTCGGCAACATCCAGGTCGGGGTCAAGGAGAAGCTGGGCGGGGAGACCCTGAACCCGAAGGAGTACAACAAGACGTTCAATGGGAGCGTCCTCTTCCGGACCTTCCTCCACCTCATGACCCTGGACAACGAGAACGTCACGGTCAACACCAGCTATCCCGGCTTCCTGCAGCAGGTCTTCCGGACTCCCCGGCAGTTCGCCACGCCCACGACGGTCTTCGTCGACCCCCAGTACCTGAGCGCGACGCAGAAGAACACCATCCGCATCGGCGACGACTGCACCGACCTCTGCAACATCACCAACGAGTCGTCATATGAGTACTTCCTCTGGATCCCCTCGTTCGTGGGCTACAACGACACCTTCCCCAACTCCTCGGCGGCCACGGAAGACGCCCAGAAGCGGCTGGAGATCGTCCTCGGGCCGTACCTCGAAGCGGTCGAGGTCGTGAACAGCACCGTGTTCATCCCGGACATTCCCTCGCTCTGGGGTCCGGCGAAGATGGAGGTCCGGATATGGCTCTGAACCGCCGGCGCCGGGGACAGGTCTACTCCCTGATCGCGATCCTGCTCTCGGTCCCGGTCGTCCTCTTCATGACCGCGACCCTCTCCAGCCTCCAGGAGGCCAAGTCGTCGGTCACGGAGAAGATCGTCGCCGACCAGCTCGCCCTGGTGGCGAAAAGCATCGAGGAGGACTTCAACAAGGCCGTCGAGACCTCGATCAAGCGGGCGTTCATCGCGGCCACCAACTACGTCTTCACCAACAGCAGCTACTTCAGCATCGACTCGACCTACTACGTCGTCGAGGCCATGCTCAACGGCTCGATCAACGGCCAGCCCCAATACGTCATGGTCAACAACACCCTCAAGGACTGGAAGGACCGGCTCCTCGCCGTCCAGAGCGGCTTCGAGGTGGACTTCAACTACACGACGCCGGCCGGCAACTTCAACCGGACGGACATCGTCGGCGACTACGGCCTCACCCTCCGCGTGGCCGACCGGTTCGGGATCGCCCGGATCGAGAAGACCGATGTGCGGAAGAAGTTCACGGTCTCGATCGAGGGCCTGGAAGACCCGGTGTTCGCGCTGGAGACCAACGGCCTGATCAGGAGGACGTACAAGATGTACGAGTACGCGTTCTATGCGCGGCGTTTCAGCGGATTGATCGCGTCGCGAAACTTCACCGGCAACGTCAGCTTCAACGCCTCGCTCCCGACGTCCCAGCGCGCCACCAGGATACTGGTCAACGAGACGCTGACCGGTCATCGCAGCTGGGGATGCGTGATCGCGGAGTCGGGCACGCCGAACCCCGGCCAGCAGCCGTGCTACGTTCTTGGCGTGGCCTCGCCGGTGGCGACGATCAATGCCACGATCAACGAGCTCAGCGGCTACAACGTCCTCTACGTCGACAACGTGACCAATGCGGCGTGGTCGCTGCCACTGAACCGCAGTCTGGAGCCCGGCAACGAGCGGTACTACGAATTCCGGGGGCCCGACCCGTTCGAGCGGCTCTCGGGGGACGTGGCGAACTCGAGCGACGTCGGCATCATGGCCATCCTGAACACCGACCAACTCAAGGCGAAGGGCGGCGGGGTGACCGAAGGTGTGACGAGAGTGGAGTGGGTCTACTTCTGGACGCCGGGAAAGCTGGGCCACCAATTCCGCAGCTTCCCGTCCTGGTTCCTGCTCGACGACAACACCACGACGTTCTTCAACGTCACCGACCTCCAGATCTAGCGCGCAGCGGCTGGGAGCGGGAGGTTTTGCTGGTCAGGTTCCGGGCTTATATAGCGGCCGCCGAATAATAGTACATGGCGAAGAGAGCCAAGAAGCATCCTGCGCCGAAGCACCGCGTCAAGAAGCTGGTCGTCCGGCGCGCCAAGCCGCACCACCGCCCACAATCGCATGAGGCTGCCCCGGAATCGATCACCCAGCTCGAACGGGAAATCATCTCCATTCTCAAGGAATCGGACAAGGCCAAGCCGCCCCTCCCGGTGAAGGACACTCCCCAGGAGACGACGATCGTCGCGCCCATGGTGGACACGGAAGCAGCCGCCAAGGCCCCGCCGCGCGAGCTGCTCGAGACTAGCCCGGACAAGCTCTATCGCATGGTGAAGGAACGGAAGCGGGTCACGATCGCCGAGGCCGCGGCCGATTTCGGCCTAGAGGAGCGGCTGATCGAGGAGTGGGGGACCATCCTCGAGGACCACCGCCTGGTGCGTGTCCACTACCCGCCGTTCGGCAAGCCCGTCCTGCTCCTTCCGCTGGAGAAGAAAATCCCCGGTAAGGCGCGCCAGAAAAGCCCTGAGCAGCCCGCGGCGCCGCGCCTGCCGCCCCTGCGGAAGCGGCGGTCAAGGAAGAAGCCGGTCGCGGCTGTCCTCACCCTCGCCATAGCCTTCCTGGTGCTGAACACCTTTGTCCCGGCATTCTCACTCGCGGTCCAGTCCTTGAAGAATCAGCTGATTGCCGCCGTCCAGAGCAGTCCCGCGGTGCTGGCTGGCCTCGTGGTCGTCGTCGCCCTGGTCGTGGTCATCCTGATCCTGCTCGTCAAGCGGCGGCACGGCCCCCGGAAGCTCCACCCGCCCAAGGCCGCGCCAGCCAAGACCGCACGCCATGCCCGGCGCCTGCCCGGTCGACGGGTGGCCGCGCTCCTGCTGCTGGCCTGCGCCGCCGGCCTTGTCGGCTGGATTGTGGCCACGGGTCAGACCCTGACCATCCCGGCCGGCCTCTTCACCGGCGGGGTGCAAGGTACTTATGGCGCTGCGGCTATCATCAGTATGATTGCCGTCGCCGTCTTGGTGGCGGCGCGGCGGCGGGCCGGGCGGACGACACGGAGGCGGAAACGATGAAGAAGGAAGACGTCGCACAGAAGTATGTGGTGACCGCGGACGGGATCGCGGCTGACGTGAACATCGGCTTCGCGCCCGGCGAATTCGTCCCGATCTACCGCGTCCGGTACCCGAAGATCGAGATCGCCACCCGGGCCATCCTGGAAGCGATCCGCGAGAAGCTGATCAGCGAGATCGACATCCGGCCGAGCCAGACCCTGGTCCCCGAGGAGATCGAGGCCATGAAGGCCCGCTTCTTCGCCGCTTCCAAGCAGCACATCAAGAGGGAAC
This sequence comes from Candidatus Aenigmatarchaeota archaeon, assembly GCA_016198585.1. Lineage (GTDB taxonomy): Archaea > Aenigmatarchaeota > Aenigmatarchaeia > QMZP01 > QMZP01 > JACQOD01. Next base: position 35,137 of record JACQII010000016.1, read on the forward strand.
TCCCCAAGACCCCGGCCGACAAGCAGGACGTCCTCGCCGGCATCCTCCTGCACAATTCCCTCGGCCTCGGCCCGATCGAAATCCTGCTCAACGACCAGAACCTCGAGGAGATCGTCATCAACAGCGCGCGCGAGCCCGTCTGGGTCTACCATCGGAAGCTGGGCTGGCTCAAGACCGACATCACTCTGCCGTCGGAGACGGAGATCTACAACTACGCGGCCATGATCGGCCGGCGCGTCGGGACCCAGATCACCTACCTGACCCCGCTCATGGACGCCTACCTGACCACCGGCGACCGCGCGAACGCCACCCTGTTCCCCATCAGCTCGCAGGGCAATACCCTGACGATCCGGAAGTTCGCCCGGCGGCCCTGGACCATCACCGATTTCATCGAGGCCAACACCCTCTCGGTCAAGGTCGCTGCGTTCCTCTGGCTCGGCCTCCAGTACGAGATGAACGTCCTCATTGCGGGGGGGACGGCCTCGGGGAAGACTTCGCTGCTCAACGTCCTCTCCAACTTCATACCACCAAACCAGCGCATCATCTCGATCGAGGACACTAGGGAAGTCCAGCTGCCCGACTTCCTCCACTGGGTCCCGCTCACGACGCGACCGGCCAACCCGGAGGGGAAGGGTGAGGTCTCGATGCTCGAGCTGATGGTGAACTCCCTGCGGATGCGGCCTGACCGGATCCTGGTGGGGGAGATCAGACGGTCGCGGGAGGCCGAAGTCCTGTTCGAGGCGATCCACACCGGCCACTCCGTGTACTCGACGCTGCACGCGAACACCGCCGAGGAGACCGTGCGCCGGCTGACGCACCCGCCGATCAACATCCCGGTCACGCTGCTGAGCTCGCTGCAACTGGTGGCGGTGATGCACCGCGACCGGCGGCGGGAGATCCGGCGCGTGATCCAGGTCTCGGAGATCATGTCCGGTCCCCAACTGGAACTGAACACGGTCTTCGAGTGGCTGCCGACCAAGGACACCTTCATGGAGGTCTCCAAATCCTCGCGGGTGATGGACGAGATCGGCATGTACACGGGCATGACCCGCGACGACCTCGCCCGCGACCTCCGGAACAAGGAGAAGATCCTGACCTGGCTGGTGAAGAAGCAGGTCAAGGACATCAACCGGGTCGGCAAGATCATTTCCACCTACTACCTCGACCCGGACAAGGTCCTGGAGGCCATCTCCACCGGGAAAGACCTCTCACTATGAAACGCCTTCCGTTCCTCTTCCTGCATCCAGACCGGGGGAAGAGCCTGGCGCACCACTTCCAAGGCTTCGGCGAGACCGCTTCCCACCTGTTCCCCGGGGCGGACTTCAGCCTGCAGCAGGCCGAGGTCGACATGGACGCGAAGGAATGGCTCGGGCTCGCGTTCTTCGCGGGCGTCATCTACTTCGTGATCGGCTTCAGCGCCCTGCTCGTGGCGACGTTCCCGCTCATTTCACCGCCCGCCCGGGCATTCGGGCTGGCGTTCGGCGGCGGCGCCGGGGTCGGCGGCGCCGTGTTCTTCTACTTCTCCCTCTACCCGAAGATGGCCCTTAAGAAGAAGATCAAGGACCTGGAGCACAACCTGCCCCACGCCCTCAACCACCTGCTCATCCAAGTCCGCGCAGGGGTGACGCTCTTCAATGCGCTGCACTCGATCTCCCTGAGCGGCTACGGCACGCTGTCCGAGGAGTTCGGGAAGGCCGTCAGCCAGATCACGACCGGCAAGTCAGACGTCGAGGCGATCGAGACGATCGCCCGGAACAACCCGTCCCTCTTCTTCCGGCGGATCGCCTGGCAGATGGTCAACGCCCTGAAGTCGGGAGCGGACATCGGGAACGTCCTGACCGAGATCGTGAGCGCGATCGCGGACGAGCAGAAGACCGCGATCAAGAAATACGGGTCGGAACTGAATCCGCTCTCGCTGTTCTACATGATGCTGGTGGTGATCTTCCCGACCATGGGCATCGTCTTCCTCCTGGTGTTGTTCTCGTTCGTCGGCGCGGCGATCGATGTCTACGTCATCCTCTACGGGATCCTCGCGCTGATCCTCCTGGTCCAGGTCATGTTCATGGGGCTCATCAAGAACAAGAGGCCGATCGGACTATGATCTACCGCCTGATGCCGGACCGGTACAAGCACGCGATCCACGAGTTGCTGCAGAACGCGGGCAGTAAGCGGACGCCGCAGAACTTCACCAACTCCACCTTCATGATCTCGCTCATCCTGGCCGTGGTGGCCGGCCTGGTCAGCGGCGGGATCGGCCTCTACGTCGGACTGGGGGCCTTCGCGGCCGCCTTCGGCCTGCTGCACGGCTTCCTCACCTTGGCAGTCGACCGGCGCGCGGGCTTCGTGGAGTCGATCCTGCCCGACGCGCTCCAGCTGATGGCTGCCAACTCCCGCGCGGGCTACATCCCCTCCCGGGCGCTGACGATGAGCGCGCGGAAGGAGTTCGGTCCCCTGTCGGAGGCGATCAAGGGCGCGGGGAAGGAGATGATGACCGGGAAAGGCCTCGATGAGAGCCTGGCCGTCATCCCCCGGTACATCAAGTCCGACGTCCTGGCCAAGACCATGAAGCTCATCGTGGAAGGCATCAGGTCCGGCGGGCAGTTCGCCGAACTGCTCGAGCAAAACGCCGAGGACATCCGGCGGAACCAGGCGATCAAGAAGGAGATCAAGGCCAACATCACCATGTACATCATCTTCATCGGCTTCGCCGGCTGCGTCGGCGCGCCCGTGCTCTACGCCCTGTCGTCGTTCCTGATCGTGACGATCGGCGCGCTGGGCGCGTCGGCCCAGCTCCCTGAGACCGTGGCAGCCCAGGTCCCGTTCGGCGACTTTTCAGGCGTGGCGATCTCCGCGGACTTCCTCTTCCTGTTCAGCCTCGCCGCGATCGCGATCACCACCTTCTTCAGCGGCCTGATCATCGGCACGATCTCCACCGGGAAGGAGAAGGCGGGCATCAAGTTCATCCCCATCTTCATGGTCGTCGGCCTCGGGGTCTTCTTCGCGGCCCGGGTCTTCATCAGCGGCATCTTCGGGACGCTCATTCCCGGCGGGTGACCCGCCGGCGGGAGATGTGAGGATGCGCGGAGGCCGGCCCTGCATAACGATGTTATATGTGCCCGACTGCTTCCTGTTTGCACCCGATGAACAGAACACCGTCCACCGGAACAACGCTCCGTATGCTTAAATAGGGGAACTGCCAATACTGTGGTATGAGGACACACGTACCGCGAAAGGGACAGTCCGCCATGGAATACCTCATGACGTATGGCTGGGCGATCCTGATCGTGATCATCGTGGCAGCAGTTCTCTTCTCGCTGGGGGTCTTTGATCCGGCAACCTACACCACTACCGCAGCCGTGGGTTTTTCCGGGTTCAACGTCCCTTCTGGAGGGTTCCAGCTAAGCTCTGGCGGGACCTTGACCGTGCAGATGACCAACGGTGTCGGTGCAACCATTCGCATCGCTGGGGCTGAAGCGGTTGTAGGGGCCACCAAAGCATCGAACACGAGCGCGATCAACGGCCAGCAAAACGTAGCCCCGGGGGACACCATCACCATTACCATCCCCAGCTTGGGAACCAAGACCGCTGGAAGCGCATACACAGCCGACGTGAAAATCAACTTCACCAACATCAACACCGGCCTCGATGGATTTAAAACAACCGGAACCCTCTCGGGAACTGTCTCATAAGCTTTTCTTTTTTCCCTTCTTTTTGTTTTTCTCTGACCTAGGTCTCGGAGCATTTATACCCGGCCGGAACAATAGCTATGCATGAAGGCCCAGGCCGCCCTCGAGTACATGATCATCGTCGCCATCGTCTTCACCTTCATCATCCCCATCTGGTCTCACCTCGCCACGGTCAACGAGAGCTCGCAACAGTCCCTTTCTATCTCGCAGGCTCAGAATGCCGCCAGGAAGATCACCTCAGCGGCCGACCTGGTGTGGGCCCAGGGGCCGCCCGCGATGCTCACTATCGACGTCTACATCCCCGAAGGCGTCGCCAGCGCCCGGATGCAGAACACCTCGGTCATCTTCACCCTCTACTTCGGCGCCGGAAGCACGACAGATGTGGCGTCCACCTCGATCGGCCCGCTGAACGGCTCGCTCCCGACGAACGAGGGCCTCTACAAGTTCGTGGTCCGCGCGAACACGACCTTCGTGAACGTGACCTACTGACGGGGAGCGATCGGGATTTAAAGGCAAAGGACAATCCTTTGGCATGAAAGCCTCGGCCATCGCCCACGCGAACATCGCCCTCGTGAAGTACTGGGGCAAGCGCGATAACGGGCTCATGCTGCCCCACAACGGCAGCATCTCCATGACGACGGACGACTTCGCCGCCCACACGACCGTGGAGTTCGGCGTCCCCGAGGACGTCCTCGTCCTGAACGGCACGCAGCTGGGGAAGGGGACCGAGGAGTATGACGAGTATGTCGGCAACTTCCTTGCCGCCCTCCGGGAGATGACCGGCCGGCGGGAACGGGTCAAGATCGTCAGCAAGAACGACTTCCCCACCGCAGCCGGGCTCGCCTCATCTGCAGCGGGATTCGCTGCGTTGGCCACGGCCGTGAACGAGGCCCTCGGCCTCAACCTGGACCAGCAAGCTCTCAGCGTCCTCGCCCGGCGCGGCTCCGGGTCGGCTACCCGGTCGATCTACGGCGGCTTCGTCGAGTGGCTCCGCGGCAGCAACCAGGACGGCCGGGACTCCATCGCGCTCCAGATCGCCCCGCCCAGCCACTGGCCGGCCTTCCGCATGATTGCCTGCATCACCTCGTTCCAGGCGAAGAAGGTCAAATCCCGCGCAGGGATGTCCCAGACCGTCAAGACCTCGGCCCTCTACAAGGGCTGGCTGGACAGCGTCAAGCACGACCTTGACGCCGTGCGGTCAGGCATCCAGAGCCGCGACTTCAGCCTCGTCGGCCGGACCGCGGAGGAGAACTGCCTCAAGATGCACGCCACCATGATGACCACCAGGCCGCCGATCATCTACTGGAACGCCGGAACCTTGGAGCTGATCCACTCGATCCTCGACTGGCGCGACGAGGGCCTGGAGTGCTACTTCACCATCGATGCCGGCCCCCAGGTTAAGATCATGTGCCTCTCCAAGGACGCCGAGGAGATCATGAAGCGCGCCAAGGAGTTCCCCGGCATCGAGGACGTCCGCCTGGCGCGGCCGGGGCCGGACGCGCGCGTCGTCCGCGAACATCTGTTCTGACCATGTCCGGAGGCCCCATGAAGAACAGCAAGCCGCCTCTTGACCAGCATGACACCACCGCGATTCTGATCGAGCGCAATGGCAGGTTTCTCCTCGTGCGGCGCGCCAATCCCCCGGAGCAGGGATTCTGGGCTGTCCCCGGAGGCCACCGCACGGCAGGGGAGACGATCAGGGCATGCGCGATCCGCGAATGCCAGGAAGAAGTAGGGAAAGGTCAGATCGAGAAGAAACCCTTCATCATCTTCGTCCACGACGTCAAAGTCGGTCACCGCCACCGGGCCCACGTTTTCCGGGGAACGCTAGTAGGGGAGCCACGAGCCGGGTCTGATGCCGCGGAAGCCCGCTGGTTCAGCTTCGAGGAGATGCACGAGATCGAGCTCACGCATTACACGAAGAAGATCCTCAACGCCATCCTCTACGGGGAGATCTAGACCGCCTGCTTCAGGTCGAGCAGCGAGTCCACGACCAGGTCCGCCCCCGCAGCCTCGAGTTGCCGCTCGTTGTAGTAGCCGGTAGTGATCCCGATCGCCAGGACGCCGGCCCGGTGGGCGGCTTCCATGTCCGACGGCGAGTCGCCGATGTAGCAGGACTGGATGTTCTTGACCGCCAGCTCGCGCATGGCCTGGATGAGGCCGTCAGGCGCGGGCTTCGGCTTCTGGATGTCCTCGTAGGTGAGGATGGTCTTGAACTTTTCCCGAAGGTCTGGTGGGAAGAGGGCAGTCAACTGGCGGCGCGTGGTCGAGGTGATGATAGCAAGTCGGCGGACGCGGGCGAGCGATTCGATGACGTCGCGCGTCGCGGGGAAGAGGTACGGATCATCCTTCGCCATCGAGAAGAAGAGGTCTTCCTTCTCCCGTAGCAGCGCGTCGACCTGGGCGGGGTTGCTCGTTCCTGCGAGCATCTCGATCTTCACGCGGGCCGGCAGGTGCATGACCTTCTGGAGCCGGTCGCGTGAGAGGGGGTAGCCGTGGGCCTTGGCGACCGCCAGGTAGGCGTTCTCGTGCAGCCGCAGGTCGTTGACCAGGACGCCGTTGTAGTCGAACAGCACGGCCTTCATGCCTTCTTTTTAGGGGCGAGATTTTATATGCGCGAATGCTCCGATTTCATGGCTTCTGCCCGACCGTCACCATGAGCAACCGGCTGTCGGGCAGGACCTGGTGCGGGTTGCCGTTCATCACTTGGTCGCGGACCAGACGGCGGGTGGCGATCGTGTCGAGCTGGAAGCCAGCCTGCTCCATCTCCTGGAGGTAGCGCTCGACCGGTCGGTGGCCTTCGAGGAGGTACATCTCGTCCGCCTTCCGGAACCCGTGGGCGGCCACGGCCTCCCGGCGGACCTCTGCCCAGCCCGTCCAGAAGCGCCGGATCATCTCGTTCGCGTTCTCGTCGTGACCCAGCGTTTGCCCGGGTTCGCGGGCGTATCGGGGAAAGGCCCGTCGGAAGGCGTCCATGTCCTGTTTCTTGGTGTCCCACTCCAAGCCCATCAGGAACTGGTACACGCGGCGCGGGTGCTCCCACATCGAGTTGTGCCAGTCCGCGGTCACGAAGAAGCCGCCGGGCCGCACGACGTAGGCGACCTGGGAGAACGTCGGTTCCAGGTAGGCGTGCGCGTGCACGCCGGCGACGGATGTGGCGACGGCGAACGCGCCCTCTTCGAAGCGCTCGGCGATCTGGGTGTCGTTCGCGAGCTCGATCGCGTAGTCCGTGATCCCCTCTTCCTGGAGCAGGGCCTCGGCAGCGTCGAGGCGGTGACGCGCGCCGTCCAGCAGGGTGTAGCGCGCCCGGTCACGGGCGTTGCCGTCCAAGGCGCGGTGGATTTCCCGCGCGGAGTGACCAGCCCCTGCGCCGACGTCGAGGATCGTGACCAGCCCGGCCGTCTCCTGAATGAGAGAGGCGACGACGCGGGCGTTCTCGGCCCGCAACCGCTGGGGAAAGTCGCCGAGGCCTGCCCGCACCGAGGCGTCGCTCACGTATTGCATCCATCGCGGGCTGCCTTCCACGAACTCGACGTCGTAGGCCTGCTCGCTCTCCCGGTGGTAGTTCCCTTCCGCGAGGCCCCACGCGGGGTAGGCGTAGCTGGGCACGCGCAGGACTGACCCCAGGCGGAATGGCAGGTGCCGGTCGTCCATCTCCGGGATCATACGCAGAGGTCCTCCACGGCCCGCGGATCCCGCACGATCTCGCCGAACGGCTCGAGCGCCCGCCCACGCAGAATGGGGATGCGCTCCCGCCGGAACGCATCTTCGTCGAGGGGGTTGAACCCGACTGCGACCCCGCCGCCCTGCTGGATCTTCTTGAGCGTGGGGATGTTTGCGGCCGAATCGTCGATCGCCGCGACCTCGGTCAAGGTATAGCCCGCGACCTCGAGATGGTCGAACAGGGCTATGCTCTTATCGTATCGGTCGACGATGCCGGTGAGCACCACATCGTCGCGATCGAGCATCTCATCGGAGAAGAGCGTCTTGCGGTTGCCCGCGATAACAGCCGCAGGCACGACACCCCAGTGGTCCATGCCCTCGCGGCGCGCCACGTAGGAGACGAACGGTCCCAGCCCATCAGAGAATGCGGCCTGGTAGACCCCGCAGCCACGGAGCGAGGCGACGGTCTCGCGGAAACCGGGAGTGAGTGGGACGCCGTCGGCGATCGCGCGGATCTCGGACATGGTGGTCCCCGTGAGCAGGGACTGCTTGCCCTCGACAGCCTGGGGTTTGCTTAGGACCGGTCGCCCGCCAGACTTCAGTTCGTAGAAGAAGTCCGTCAGCATCGCCGCGAGGTCTGCCATTCGAGCGATCGGCGCATCCGGATCCTTGCCCCGGTAGGCGGCCCATGCCGCGACATCGGCCGGCGTGAACCAGCCGCGATCGAGGAATCCTTCGAGGTAGGGCCGGGGATTGCTGACCGATTGGTCGGCGCAGTAGGAGGTCGAGATCCCGGGATACCATACCCGGTCCACGTCCCAACAGACAACGCGTTGCATGGTGGTCATTAGGGGTTATTCTTTTAAACCATGCTGTAGCGGCTCCGACGGCGCTGCTTTTTAAGCGGAACCTCCAAGCATGGGCATGGTGACGGTGTCTGCCCCGGGAAAAGTCCACCTCATCGGCGAGCACGCCGTGGTCTATGGCAAGCCCGCGATCCTCGCGGCCGTGGGCCGCCGGATCCTGGTGACGGCGGCGAAGGCCGACCAGGTGGAAGTCTCGGACAAGGAGATGGAGTTTCCTAACCAGTCCTGGACCGCCCAGGAGTGCAGGGAAGCGGCCGCCCAGGCGTTCCGGGCCTGGGATACCGGGTCGCGGGAGAAGGACTTTTCCCGCGTCTTCGCCCTCTCCCACGGCAACAACTTCAAGAAGATCGGCATCGGCCATGCGCTTTCCCGGCTCGGCATCGACGGCGGCGTCCGCCTGGAGATCAGCGGCGGCGTCCCGGTCGGGTCCGGCCTGGGATCGTCAGCCTCGCTCGCGGTCGCGCTGGTGAAGGCGATCGCCGAGGCGTACCACAAGCCGCTACCGCTCGCCGAGGTCAATGCCCTGGCCTACGACATCGAGAAGGTGATGCACGGCTCCCCGTCCGGCGGCGACAACACTGCCTGCTGTTATGGAGGGTTGTCCTGGTTCGTGAAGGGCCAGCTGGTGGAGCCACTGCACCTCGCCCGGCCGCTGGAGAACGTCATGTTCGTCTACACCCGCAAGCCGGTCAAGACCACGGGAGAGCTAGTGCAGCTGGTGCGCGACCTGGACGTCCGGATCCGCGAGCCCCACATCGAAGCCCTCGGTCGGGCCGCGTTCGCGATGCGCGATGCCCTCCTGGCCGGCGACCACGCGAAGATCATGTCCCTCATCAACGCGGCCCAGGAGCACCTCGCGCGGTTAGGGGTATCGGTCCCGGAAATCGACCGCGTCCACGAGCGTATGCAGGAGATCGGCGGCGCGGCCAAGGGCTGCGGCGCGATGGGCGGCGGCATTGTGCTCTGCTACCATCCTGACAAGGCCAGGATGACCGAAACCCTCCGGGCGATGGGCTTCTCGCCGTGGGACGCCCCGCTCGCGGTCGAGGGCGTCCGCGTCGAACACAGCTGACTCGGCAAAGGTTTTAAAGATTGTGACCAAGGAGAAGGCATGATCACGGTCTCCGCACCGGGCAAGCTGTTTATCGCCGGCGAGTGGGCCATCCTCGAACTGGGCAACGCGGGCATCGTGACCGCGGTGAACAAGCGCGTGAGCGCCGAGGTCTCCCCCCTGGCGGGCAAGTACATCTCTGTCCACATCGATGACTTCCGGATCAAGGACCTGCGCTTCTCGTGGGACGGTCAGGCCCTGAAGCTGTTCCCTAACTACAAGGTCGATGAAGACCTCATCAAGTTCACCCGGGTGTCGATCGAAACTGCCCTGCGCTTCCTGCAGGAGAAATCCATTCCGTTCAAGCCCTTTAAGATCCGCACCAAGGGGGAAGACACCAAAGTCCAGGTCGACGGGAAAGCCGTGAAACTGGGCTTCGGCTCCTCGGCGGCCTCGACCGTGGCTGTCGTGAAGGCCATCCTGGACTTCCACGGCTACCCGGCCACCAAGGACGAGGTCTTCAAGCTGGCCACCATCGCCCACTACTTCGTGCAGGGCAAGGCGGGCAGCGGTTTCGACGTCGCGGCCTCGACCTACGGCGGCGTCTTCATGTACAAGCGGTTCGACGGCGACTGGCTGGTGCGCAAGGTGGAGGAGGGGAAATCCCTCGCCAAGATCGTGGCGGACACCTGGCCGCGCCTCGAAGTCGAGCCGCTCCAAGTCCCGCCGGGCATGTTCCTCGACATCGGATGGACCCGCGCGCCCGCATCGACCGTCAACCTGGTCAAGCAGGTCAATGAGTGGGCCAAGAGCAACCGCTCCGCTGCCCGGGCCAGCTACACCAGCATCGGCCGGCTGATGATGGAGCTCCTGCCCGCCTGGCGGGCGAAGAAGCCTGTCCGCATCGTCGAGCTGCTCCGCAAGAACGAGGACCTGCTCCGCGAGCTGGGCCAGAAGGCGGGCGTCGAGATCGAAACCCAGGACCTGCGCACGCTGAGCGAGCAGGCGAACCGGGCTGGCGGGGCCGGGAAGCTCTCCGGCGCAGGCGGCGGCGACTGCGGCATCGCGGTCAGCTTCAGCCCCGAGGTCTCGAAGAAGATCCGCCAGTCATGGACAGAAGCGGGCTTCCCGATCATCGACGCGGCCATCGATCCCCAGGGCGTCCTCAGCCAGCAGGCTCCCGATTGAATGCATCCCCCACTCCTGGCGCTGGCACGGCCCAGGTTACCACAGAGCAACTAGCCTCATGAACCTTCTTTAGGAGGCAGAATGAATATGAGTATATGACCGCCCTGCGCAGAGGCCAGTCCACGGTGGAATACCTCATGACGTACGGTTGGGTGATCCTGATTGTCGTCATCGTGGCTGCCGTCCTCCTCGCGCTCGGGGTCTTCGACTCGACCAGCTACACCACGACGGCAGCGGTCGGATTCACCGAGTTCCAGATTCCCGTCGGCGGCTTCAAGCTGGGGTCTGACGGCGTGCTGATCCTCCAGGTGGTCAATCAGGTCGGCGGAGATGTCCTGGTCACCGGCTCCATGGCGACCGTCAGTAGCGTGGTCCAGCCGAATAGGTTTCCGATCAATGGCGGCAATGTCCTCGGCCCCAAGCAGACCGCGGTCATCACGTACATCGGCCTCCCGAAGAAGCCCGCCGGCTCGCCCTACAGCGCCCGCGTGAACATCACCTATACGAACGTGAAGACCGGCCTGGCCGGCTTTGTCGTCACAGGCACCCTCACAGGCTTCGTGTCATAACCGGCTGGGTGTCAGCCCGAGGAACAGGAAAGACTGGAAAGAAGTGGAAATTTTCTGGGTTTCTTGGTTAAACTTCTTTCTCAAAGAAGTTTATTCGATGAAGTCGACGCCGAGGACGCGCTCCATTTCCTTCTGCTTCTCGGCGGTGATGGTCTTAGCCGGGCCGAAGATCTGCGCGCTCTTCACGCCGGTCAGGATCAGCATCGAGCGGATGGTGTCGCCAAGTTCCTTCACGATCTGGGCTCCCCAGATGATCTTGGCGTCCGCGTTGATCTTGGTGGAGACGGCCTCGACGATCTCCTGGCACTCGCGGATCGTGACGTCGCTGCCCCCGGAGACATTGACCAAGGCGCCGACTGCCCCGTCGATGTCGACATCAAGCAGCGGGTTGTTCAGGGCCTTCTCGACCGATTCCGCTGCGCGGTTCTCGGTGTCCGACTCGCCCATCCCGATCATGGCCAGTCCGCCCGAGCCCATCACGGCCCGGATGTCAGCGAAGTCCAGGTTCACCAAACCAGGTTTCGTGATCAGCTCGGCGATGCCCTTCACGGCGTTCACCAGGATCTCGTCGGCGACCTTGAACGCCGTGGTCACCGAGACGTCGGGCACGATGTCCAGAAGCTTGTCGTTGGGGATCATGATGAGGGTGTCGACCACGCCTTCGAGGTTCTCAAGGCCTTCCTGCGCGTTGCGCGCGCGCTGCCGGCCTTCCATGGAGAAAGGCAGCGTCACGATCGCCACGGTGAGGGCGCCGAGCTTCTTGGCGATGTCGGCGATGATCGGCGCGCTGCCGGTTCCCGTTCCTCCTCCGAGTCCGCAGTTGATGAAGACCATATCCGCCCCTTCGAGGGCGGTCTTGATCTCTTCCTTGGACTCTTTCGCAGCTTCCATGCCGATCTTCGGATCGGCGCCGGCGCCGAGGCCGCCGGTGATGTCCTTGCCGATGAGGACCTTCCGGTCCGCGTCGCTGTAGAGCAAATCCTGTGCGTCGGTGTTGATCGCGATGGTCTCCGCCCCCACGATGCCGACCTGCATCAGGCGGGAGACGGTGTTGCCGCCGGCGCCGCCGGCGCCGACAACCTTGATCTCGGCCTTGCGGGATTCGAGAATCTTGCGGAGTTCGTCGTCAACCTGGTTCCTTTTCTCAGGATATTCTGCCTGTGGGGTCAGAAACATTTCCGCCATAGCTGTTCACGCATGATCTTATTTATCCAACTCTATACGAGTAAGATTTAAATACCTTTAGCGACACCGGAATTTTTTGCCGGCTCCGCCCGCGGTGCGAACGACACCTCGCGCACGTCCTTTACCCAGCGCAGGACCATCTCCCTGATCGCCTGCTGCTCAGGCTCGGGGACGTCGCCGTGGACAGTCAGGACTTTGTCGGCAAGCGCGGTCTCGCGCGCGACGCCGAAGTGCGCGAACAGCTCCTTGACTTTCTCGGCCGGGTCGCGGACGACGGCGACAACCTTCACCCAGTAGTCGAGGGGCTTGCCCGCAAGCGGATGGTTGAAGTCGACCCTCACGCGGCCGCCCGAGACTGATTGGATCCGGCCGCGCAGGCCTTCGATGTGCACGTACCCGCCAACAACGGGCGAGATGTTCTGCTTCAGGAAGTGCGTCATCGAGAACACTTTCACCAGCCGCGGGTTGCGCGCGCCGAAGCCGTCTGCGGGCTCGAGACGGAAGCGGCGCTCCTCTCCGTCTTGCATCCCGAGGAGCTGCTTCTCCACGCCGGGGATGACCATGTGCGCGCCGATGATCACCAGCTCCGGCTGGTAGGACTTCTTGGGGTCGAGGATCCCTTCCTGCCGGGCCACCTCGGCCTGCGTGAAGTCGAACACCTGGCCAGTATCAGCGATCCTGCCGGTGAATTCGATCTTCAGGAAGTCCGCATGTTGCATAGTCCATATTGCTGACTCCCGTTTATAAACGCTGCCCCGCCATGCGACTATGGATAGGTGTAGTTGAGGACGACCGCGCCCGCCGCATCGCGCAGCAGGACCTGGTCGCCGTCGTTGTTCCAGACCGCGACGTCGCGTCCCCAGTAGAGGTCAGTCGCATTGTCCGCTCCCGGACCGCTGTGCAGCGTCACGGCCGTCTTCGCGGCAAGCGAGAACGGCCTGAAGACGTACGCGCTCTTCCCGCTGTCCTGAAGCGTCCAGCCCGTCAGGTCGAGCGGATGCGTGCACTTGTTCCTGAAGCTGACCCATTCGCGGTTGAGGTGTTCGTTATCGTTGCCCCAGGGATTGTGGCGCAGCGAGAAGATACCGATGCAGGCCTCGGTCTCCGAGCTCCAGATCCCGAGGCCCTTCTCTCGAGCGTACGCCTCGTGGGCGAGGAGGTCGTCGGCCAGCAGGATCTCGGGCCCGATGAGCAGGACCGACGCGTAGCCGTTGCGGATGAGCTCGCGGTTCACGAAGGTCTGGTTGGCGAAGACGTACCGCAGCAGGCGGTCGTACTTGTCACGGTCGTCCAGGTCGGCGACGAGGGTCACGTTCTTGTCTTCCACCAGGCCACGCAGGAGGTCTGTCGCTTCCTTCGCGAACGGCTGGCCTTTCTCCGGCGTGTCGATGCCCAGCAACCGGACGTATTCCTTGGTCGCGAGCACGACCGTGTCGCCATCGACGACGCGATCCACGACCGCCGGTTCACCTTTGAGTGTTAGGATTGTGGCAGGCTCCGCACCCACTGGTTCCTGCGCGAAGAGCATCCCCGTCAGCGACAGGCCAGAGAACAGCAGCGCGAGCAACGCGACCAGGACAACAAGGGAGACCAGACGGTTCATGTCTTTCCACTCGTGCGGATCAGGGCGAGGATCAGCTTCGCGGTCTTGAGGACGTCGTCCTCGTCGTCCGCAGCCCGGATGGTTACCTCGCCCGAGGAGAAGATCAGGATGTGCTTGCCGCCGAGCCGGGCAGTCGCCATGCCCATGGCCGGGAAGGGCTTGATCTCGTCGAACGCGCCTGCAGCCGCGAGACGGCCGATCAGGTCGGGCGGCGGCGAGGTGAGCCTGAGCTTTGCCATCTTCTTTCCCTTCTCCATGGTGCAGGGCCGGATCGCGTGGATGGTGTAGTCCCGGTTGACCAGGGTCAGTGATTCGCCGTCCATGACATGATCCTGTGGACTCGCGGGCTTAAATCCTGGCCGCCCACTCACCGAAAGGAAACGCGGGTCGGAACAGGGATGCAGCAGCCACGAGCCAGGGGCTTAAAAGCCGTATTTAACGGTGTTATATATAAAGCCGCAGAACCCTAGATATATACATGAAAACCGTTTTCGAGGTGGTCTCCCAGGAGGTTCTCCCGTGCGTGCGGGCCCTGGTGGCAAAGAAACTCATCGAAAACGGGTTCTCGCAAAAGCAGGTCGCGGACAAGCTCAAGGTCTCGCAGCCGGCGATCTCCCAGTACAAGCGCGACCTACGCGGCCACCGGACTGGCATCTTCGTGAACTATCCGCGCCTGCTCGAGGACGTCGACGCGGTCGCCAAGCGGGTCGCCTCTGGAGAACTCTCCATGGAACAGGCGACGACGCAGCTCTTCGAGACCTGCCGCACGCTGATCGAATAAGTGACTCTCCGTTCACATTTATACGGGAGAAGAACGAAGCATCCTCATGGCAAGCGCGCTGATCGTCATCGACGTGCAGAACTATTTCGTGCGCGGAAGCTCCAGGAGTCTGCCCCGGAAGATCGCCGCCTTCGTCAGAAAAAACAGGTATGACGTCGTGCTGTTCACGAAGTTCGTGAACAGGGAAGGCTCCAACTTCTTCAGGACACTCGGCTGGAAGAAGTGCACCCGTCCTCCGGAAACTGACCTCCACCCCGCGCTCACTGCGCTCGCCAGGAAACACCATGTCTTCGAGAAGTCGACGTATTCCGCCTTCAAGTCCCCCGGCCTCGTCGCGTTCCTGAAGAAGCACCGGGTCACCAGCGTGGCGCTCTGCGGGACGAACACGGACGCCTGCGTCCTCGCTTCAGCGTTCGAGGGGTTTGACCTCGGATATCGCATGGAGATCCTGACCGACCTCTGCAGCAGCCGCGGCGGACCTGGACTGCACGCGTCCGCAGGGAAAATCATCAGGGAGAACCTGCGGAGAGGGAAGGCTACGCGAACTCGAGGTGCAGCTTCCCGTCCTTGAACGACCGCTGCACGATGGCAGAATCCTGCGGCTTCGTGAGGATCTTGAAGTAGGCCTTGTCGCCGGCGACGGCCTTGACCTCGACCGAGGATTCCAGGTCGGTGATCTCGATGTCCCGGTCGCCCTTCACCCCCGGCAGGTTCAGGTCCACCGCGACCTTGGTCCCGAGCTGCCGGATCTCGGTTGCCGGCTCTTCCGTCATCTTCGGGAGGACCAGGGACTTCCGCTGCGGCGCAGGGATGGCCAAGGGTTTCTCTGTGGGAGTTTTCGCCGACCGGTAGCCGAGCTGTCGCTCGAGCTGCTGCTGGATGGTCTGGCGGTCGACGTCGCCGAAGGTCTGGACGTCGATCCTCGGCTCCCTTCCGGTCCCCGAGACGATCTTGATGGTGAATCCCTGGCCCCGCGGCCGCTTGAAGTAGGGGGAGAGGTCGAGAGCCTCAATCTCCTTGTCGAAGTCGCGGTCCATCTCGCGGCTGAGGACTTCCATCTCCTTGCGCATGCGCGAGAAGAGGTCGCTGATGTTGAAGAAGCCGCGCGACTGCTGGGACCCGCAGCTGGGGCAGAACTTCCATCCCTTCTCCAGGCGGGCACCACAGGCTTCGCATGCCATGGTGAGTATACGGCAGCCAGGGTTTTTATTCCTTCGCCCAGCAGCTCCCGGGGAACCGGCCCTCCCGGCACCCTGCACTCGGCGGCTTCTTTAAGCTGCAAACTCATCATGGTGCATGGTCCAGGTCCCGCCCTGCCCGGTCTGCAGCGGCCGCCGGCCGTTCTGCATCCACCGCAGCTACCCCCTCCCCAACCCGCGCGAGGTGGAGCAGCAGGTCCGGGAGAAGCTCAGCAAGGAGTTCTTCGGCCCGAGCTACTCTGTCTTCGTGGGCCGCCACGGCTACCCGGATGTCGCCGCAGGGCCGATGGTGGGCATCGAGGCCCGTGCATCCATCGACTCACCTGCGGACTGGATCCAGATGGACTATGCCCGCATCATCGAGCTCCGGTCGTTCCTCCTCCGCACCAAGAAGGGAGAGAA
The DNA here is from genome assembly GCA_016198585.1 of Candidatus Aenigmatarchaeota archaeon. Taxonomy (GTDB): domain Archaea; phylum Aenigmatarchaeota; class Aenigmatarchaeia; order QMZP01; family QMZP01; genus JACQOD01. The sequence goes on from JACQII010000016.1 coordinate 51,330, forward strand.
CGTGCATGCACGCTCGCGGTTCACCCAGGAACTCCAAGAACTGGCCCTCGCCTCCCGGCCCGCAGACGTCGAGCTCAGTTTCAAGAAGACGCCGGTCTTCTCGTTCAAGCTCTCGGAGGCGCTCCAGCCGATGGGCCCGTCGGGCGAGATGGAACGCATGCGCATCACCGAGAACGTGAAGATCAGCCCGAAGGTCGAGCGGACTTCCGGGCTGCCGGCAACCGAAGCGACGCTGCAGCTGTATCGCGCTGGCCTGGACGTGCACCGGATCTCTTCCATCTTCGCTTCCGGCGCGCTCGGCGGCGAGGGCAGGAAGCTGGTGCCGTCCAGATGGAGCGTCACGGCAATCGATGACATCCTCGCGAAGCAACTCCTGGAGCAGGTCAGGGACTTCCCTGAGATCCAGGACTACCAGGTTTTCGAGGCCCAGCATTTCGACAACCGCTTCGTGATCATGCTCATGCCAGGGAGCTGGGAGTTCGAGAACTTCGAGACCTGGGCGCCGGGCAGCAACTGGTCCGCCCAGACCCAGTCACGCATCATCGAGGAGTATGAACCGTTCGCGGGCCGGACCGCCTACGCAGAGTCGCAGGCAGGAGGGTATTACGCCTCGCGCATCTCCGCGGTCCGCTACCTCGCGCGCGAGCACAAGCAGGCCAAGGTGGTCGCGTTCCGCGAGGTCTATGAAGGGTACACAATTCCGATGGGAGTCTGGGTGGTCCGCGGCGTCTCCGAGCAGGCCTTCCAGCAGCAGCCGCAGCGGTTCGCGACCAAGGAAGAAGCCCTCGCCTATGCGGCGACACGCCTGCGCGTCCCGATGGCCGCCTATCGCAAGAAGAGCGTCATCCTCAGGCAGCGCCGACTGTTCGAATTCTGACGCATTTAAGCGCCCGAGCCAAGGGAACACATGGACCTGCGGCGCTTCATCCGTGACGTTCCCGACTTCCCCCGACCGGGCATCGTGTTCAAGGACATCACGCCCCTCCTCCAGCACCCGAAAGCCCTCGACGTCGCCGTCCAGAAGATGAAGCAGCCTTGGATGGACGTTGCCCTCGTTGCTGGTATCGAGGCGCGCGGCTTCATCTTCGGGTCGCTGCTTGCGCGAGCGCTCAATGTGGGATTCGTCCCCATCCGCAAGGCAGGCAAGCTGCCGCTCCCGGCCGCTGCAGTCCGGTACGCGCTCGAGTACGGGACTGGCGCGCTGGAACTCCACCGGGACGCGATCGCGCCTGGCCAGCGCGTCCTCATCGTCGACGACCTGCTCGCCACCGGCGGGACGGCCGCGGCTGCGGGCGAGCTCGTGAAGCGGGCAGGCGGGACAGTCGCAGGCTTCAGCTTCCTGATCGAACTCCGCGCCCTTGCGGGAAGGAAGAAGCTGCGCGGCCAGATCGAGAGCGTGCTCGTCTACTGAACGGCTGTCAGGAATTGATCATGACGCCGCCGAGGCCGGCGCGGGCGAACTTGTGGACCAGGTCGGCGACCGAGACCAGCAAGCCCTGGGCCTCATTCATCTTGATCGTCAGCTTCGGGGGGTGGAGGATCTCCACGCTCGTGGGCGCGTAGTTCATCACCAGGTAGACCAGGCTCTCGAGGGACTCGGCCACCAGCTCGACCTCGACGATGATGGAGTAGCCGACCGGGACCGTCGGGAGCGGGTTCTCCATCCGGCGGGAGGGCTTGAAGTCCTGGCGGAACACCAGGGACTTCTTCTCCTTCGCCATCTTCTCGACATGTTTCTCCAGAGCGGAGCGGGCCGCTTCCTCGGTGACGGCGAGGACCTCGATCAGCATGACGCTGTGGATCCAGCCTTCCTTGACCCGCTTTTCCGCCTGCCGCTTCAGGTCGTCCATGCCTTTTATACTCCCCCCTATAAATAAACACCACGCCTCCGTAGCTCAGCCGGTTGACTTTCTTGGGGAGAAAGCCGACAGAGAACCAGAAGGTCCGGCAGAGAGCACGAGTTTCGTAAACTCGGGGTCGAGGGTTCGATTCCCTCCGGGGGCTCTCGCCTCAGCTGCGGTAGGTGACGCCCACCGGCTCGATAATGACCTGCCGGTCGCCGCGCTCGACCGGATCGAGTTTCCCGTAGTCGACCACGTCCGTGTACTCCCGGTCCATCATCTTTCTTCGTGCGCAATTTTTTAAAGAGGTTTATATGCTCCGTCGCGAAATTCCATCCACGGGGCCATGGTGTAATGGCCAGCATTGGAGCTTTGGGTGACCCTTTCTTCCGAAGAAAGCGTCAACGGAAAGACGGGGTGAAAAAGAGCTTCCGATCCCGGTTCGAGTCCGGGTGGCCCCATTTAAATAGATGACCGGGGTAATCTGTATATGGTCGATCCCAAGGACTGCCTCTTCTGCAGGATCGTGCAAGGCGAAATCCCCTCCAAAAAGGTCTACGAAGATTCAGGCGCCCTAGCCTTCCTGGACATCAATCCCCGCAATCCGGGCCACACTCTCGTCATCCCCAAGCGGCACGCCGAAACGATCTTCGATCTCCCTGAAGCTGAGGCTGCGCGGCTCTTCCCAGCGGTGAAGAAGGTCGCCGCCATGGTCAAGTCAGGGATGCAGGCCCAGGGCATCTCCATCTGCCAGAACAACGGCTCGGCCGCCGGCCAGGTGGTCGGCCACCTCTACGTCCATGTCATCCCCCGTTTCCTGAGCGAGGGCCCGCCCGCGCTCGAGAACATGCTGCCCATCAAGAAGATGGATGAGAAGGCTCTCGACAAGATCGCCGCGTCCATCAAAGGCGCGCCCGCGACCGGCGCGCGCCTGGAGGAGCCACCGCGGGCAGCGGAGAAGCCAGCAGCCCCCGCCGAGGAGCGGCGCCAGAAGCCGGCCTCGGACGACGAGGAAAGCGGCGACTTCGAAGAGATCGACTTCAATTTCTGACCCGTTCCTGGAAGGCGCAGGCCTGCTAGACAGGCGGCCGTTTCTGTTCCTGGGCTGCACGGATCCGTCCGGCCAGGTCTTGGAGCGCCGCGGGGTCTGCTTTTTTCCCGCCGCCGGCGACGAACGGCCGGCCGGCGGGCAGCGGGTAGAGCTTGAGGTGCGCGTGGGGGACTTCCAGCCCTTCGGCCAGCAGGATGACACGTGGGACCTGGAGCGCCCGTTCCAGGAGCGTGCCCACGGTCCGGGCCGCGGCAAGGAAAGCCAGGTACCTGGACTCGGGTAGCCGGAAGACGTACGAGTCTTCGTGGGCCTTGGTCATCAGGACCGTCATCCCTTCCGTCGTGGGGAAGAGGTCGAGGATCGCGAGAAAGTCAGCGGACTCCCAGACCTTCGCTGCCGGGAGATCGCCGCGTGCGATCCTGCAGAAGGCGCAGTCCATGCACACACCTGCGCTCCGGGACTTAAATGGTTGCGGGCCTCCCTTTTAATTCCCCTGCACGCCAATATGAAGCACCGCGCCGGTAGTCTAGCGGTAGGATCCAGATCGTTGGAAGCGGTGAGCCACGGCGATGACCTTCCCAAGGAGAAGCCTTCCAAGCCTGTGACGCGGGTTCGATTCCCGCCCGGCGCATCCGTGGGAGCAACTCCCTTTAAATAGACAGACGCCAAGAAAGGCCCATGCACCCGCCCTGCCCCACCTGCAACGCGAAGCAGGTTGTCTACCGCGGCTACCGGTACAACCGCAAGACCCGCAAGCGGCTCCGGCTCTGCACGGCCTGCGGCAGGAAGTTCACCCCCGACGACGGCTTCTTCCGGATGCGCTTCTCCCCCAAGGAGATCACCAAAGCCGTCGCCCTCTACAAGAAAGGATTCTCCCTTGCCGAGGTGAAGGTGCGCATGGAGCAGGACGACGTCAAGGTCTCGCGCTGGACTATCCTGCGCTGGAGCAGGAAGTACCATCTCCGGAAGGGCGTCTGATCCTGCCCGCCCATCCCCTGCCCAGCGGACCGGGCAGCATATCCCGTAAAGATGACAGATAAAAGGAGAAGGGTGGTCGTCTGGCACGAGCCCGGCCACCCCCCTCCCCCATGTTGGTCAGCGACGCGCCCGTGCGGCCGGGATTGCCGCAGGTGCGAAGGTCCGACCACGGCGTCCGTGGTTGTGCACGTAGGCAGGTTTTGGGCCCCTGTCCGATGTGGATGGGCGGTCCTGGTCGCCTACGGTCCGATGGCTCTTCTGCGTCGTTCGCTGCTTTCCCATGTCCTGCCTCGCGGAGTCAGCTGCCACGCGGCCGCTGCCCGTCCCCGCGAACAGGGGTCCTCCCGTCCGGGTTCTCGACCTGTCGCAGGCCCTCCTCCTGTGCAGTCGGGGTGGCGCGTCGAGCGTCTTCCCTGTCGACTGCTGCAGAGTGGACTCTGGCGCCGGCAAGCCGCGGACCGCGGCCGGAGAGGTGCTTTGGGTGCATGATCGCGAATCTCCGCACGAGGGAACGGAACGTGAACCCGGGACTCCTGCATCCCGTCGCAGGAGGCCCCACACAAAGGCGGGAAAAGGGAACCAGCCGGGGATTTTTTTTTGGGAAAGGGGAAGAGGGTTTTACGCACCGTCACGGCGCAACCCCGGCTGATTCCTGCACGACCCGTGGACGCGGGCGCAACCCACGGTAGAGAAAGGGGAAAAACAACCAGCCGAGGAATTTCGGGAAAGGGGGAGGAGGGTTTTACGCACCGGTCAAGGCGCAACCTCGGCTGATTGTCAATACGGTATGGGCACGAACGCAACCCACCAGAAACTTCAGGGGGGAAAGGAAGGCCGGCGAGGACACTGCTCGCCTAGGTACGAGCAGAACCTCAGGTTGGTTATTTCCGCCTCCGCCGTTGTCGAGGGACACGGAGCGTGAGGACCTGTTCCCAAATACCGGCCCCCCTTTCCCGAATCGCCATGCGATGAAGGCGCGGGCCGGCCCCAGGATGCGGCACACATCCGGAACCGGCTCGCGCGGCTGCCACCCACCATGTCCCCTTGGATGCTGCGGGAGAGGGGTCGATGACAGCAGAACGAATGTGCGTGGGCAGGAGGACTTCTAGCCTTCTAGCGAGTTTTGCGGCCCCTGACCTTCCTTCGCGTGTTGCCGGACGCGACCGGCAAGGAGGGGGAGGCCAACCTGCCCGATTCAATGCGGTGACTATGCGGTGGAAGGCGGGAGCCGGCCCAGAGTCGCTGAGGGGTTTGGGGAGGGACAGCGGACTGCTGGGACCGGCTCGACGCCGCGGAGGAGGGAGGCCTGACCTGCCAGTCCAGACCACTCCGCCGCAAGGAAGCCTCGCCTGGTTTAAGGGACCCACCACTACCATCCAGGTGGCGCTTCCGGAGAACAAGCTACGAACAGACAGACAAGAAGAGGTGCCGGCCTTCGGGGAGCCAGCATCTCGCTCTTTCACGCTCGCTTTCACGCGCAGGGTGGTGCGTGACCTTGCGGCCTTGGTCTTGGCAATGCAACACGAAGCAACACGAAGAGAAATCGATCAGGCGCGGACAGGCCTCCTGTCGTCAAGGCGTACGCCTCTCAGCGGCAGATGAACCCTCATTCCGCAGAACGCGTGCAGACACCGAACACGCCCCACAACCGCCTCCTGACCGAATGCGGACCAGTGGTCAGCCATGGACCATCATGTGGAGGATGGGCCCGGTCGGCCAGAGAAGTCGACGGAAGACAGGACCAGGGGCTCGCAGCGCACGACGGAAGTCCGCGCAGGAACGCGCAGAGTCAACCGCAAGCGTAAGGGAATGTCCCTTGCGAGCCGGTGTGCCAATGATGGCAGATGAACAGCGTTCAGGGAACGATGTTCGGTTGGTGATGTCTGGTGAAGCATGATCAGCGGAATTCGATCCGTTCGAAGTCCGCTTTCCTGGCAAATTGCTCCGGGGCAGCGACGAAGACGGTGAGTGACCCGCTCTCGTAGGCCGCACGGGCGGCCTCTTGGAGCAGCGCATTCCTCACCCCCTCGGTCACGCAGATGAAATGCGGGGTTTCCCGGAGATCTGCCCGGATCTTGGTTCGGTCCGGGCTGGTCTCGATGGCGACGACCATCCTTTTATTGGCGTCTTCAAATATAAGCTTTTCCCCCTGCCGGTCGAAGATCCAGCCCGCCTCCTCGAGGTTGGAGATCACGAGGCTGATGTCCTTGGTCGACCGCTGCTGCGGCCTCGGGAAGTGGGCGTCGAATACCTTGTCGCCGGCCTCGGTGAGGAAGAAGAAGTGTAGCACGTTCCTGCCGATCTTGGCCTTCTTCCGGCCCACCAGGCCGGTCTCGATGAGCCGGCCGGCGGACTTCTCGAAGGTCTTGCCCGACATCTTCGCCTGGGTGTAGATCTGGGAGGCGAAGCTGCCTGCTGCGGCCCCGAGCGCCTGGACAATCTTCATACCCTGCTCGTCCGGTTCCTCAACTTCCAGGACGGCGACCGCCCGCTGCGGCCGGACCGGAGGCAGCCTGGCCTTCATGATGCGCGCGATGTCCTCGTCCGTGACTTTCCCCTTTTCAAGCGGGTAGCGGGGAAATCCGATGGCAAACGGCTCGCGGAGCGACATCCTGCACATGATCAGGCCGTGGCCCACCGGGAGCAGCCGCAGGTAGGGCGTCTCCTCCTCGTCCAGGCCGAGCATGTTGCTCGCGTCCTGGATGTCCGAGGACTGCCTGGTGTCGAGACCGAGGTTCATGTAGATGTGGGTCGAGGTGTTGCCCAGCGCAGGGAAGGAGACCAGCGACGGATGCTGGTCGAGGTAGACTATGCCCATCCCCAGCTCGCGGACCTCACGGAACAGCAGCTCCATCACCGTCTCCGAACCGAGCTTGCGCGACTTCTCGCGGTTGAGCACGTGGTGGGCTTCCTCGAGGATGACCACGGCCTGGAGCTGCTCCTTCTGCCCCTTCACGAGGAGCCAGTCACGGATCCATTGCAGGATGATCTCGATGAAGAAGGTCTTGTCGTTGACGTCCAGGGCGTCCAGCTCCAGGACCGTCACCCGGCCCGGCCGAAAGAAGTCCGAGGGCATCGATCCCTCGGCGACGTCGAAGACCTCGCCGATCTCCTTGAAGCAGAGGCTCTCGAGCGGCCGCTCGGCCGTGGCAAGCCAGTTCCTCTCCCGGGAGCTGACACCCTCGGTCCCGTAGTCCGCGAGCCAGCGCCGCAGGTCTTGCATCCGCGGGTGCTGGTTCTCGAGGAAGACGTTGTCGAGGGCCTTGAGGATGACTGCCCGCCCGCCCCCGAGGAGCCAGTAGGCGTGGTCGAAGATCGAGGAGAACTCCTTCATCCACTGCGAGAGCTGGATGCCGGGCGGCGGCAGGAGCGGGTTGAACCGGAAGGGAGAGACGTTCCTCCCGATCGTGAACAGGTCGATGCGGTCCCGCAGCCGCGTGGCTAGGAGGTCTTTGTAGTTCCGCTTGGAGAAGTCGAACACGATGACCGGCACGTTCTGGTCGGAAAGCCGCTCGATCAGGGTGTAGGCGATGTTCGTCTTCCCGTAGCCTGACGACCCGAAGACGCCCAGGTGCGCGAGCAGGTCCTGCTTCTTGATGGCGAACGGGTAGAGCCGTTTCCGGCCGTAGAGCGCGTCGCCGATGACGATCTCGCCCTTCGACTCGGCCGGGTTGGGCGGCTCGCGGAGGATCGCGCTTTTCAGGTCAGGATCGGCGAACACCGCTGCCTTGATCACGTCGACGAGCTCGAAGATCCGCTGCTTGGTATCCTCGTCCGCGAGGAGGTAGGCCCTGCTGAGCCGGGCCGCATTCTCCCTTCCCAGGACCGGGACCAGCCGCCGGATCTCGTCGCTGACGAGCTTCTCCTGCATTCCGATCATACCGGCTCGCCTCCGATGCTCGTGAAGAGGGCCACGATCTTAGACTCGGTCTCGAACTTCTCCAGGAATTCGCGCAGCTCGCTCTTCAGCTCGACGACGTCGCGCCAGTACTGGACGTTCTCGTTCCTTTTCTCTTTGCGGAGCACGGACATGTCCATCTTCAGGTTCCGCCGCTCGTTGAGGTCAGCGGCCCGGGCCGCCATCTCTTGCTTCTCGCGGACGTCCTGGTCGATCTCCTCCATCATCTGGCGGTGGATCGTCTCCCGGAGGGCCAGCGAGCCTTGGATCTCCTCGATGCGCGTCTTCAGGAAGCCGACGCGGTCGAAAATGCTGCCGATCACCTCGGCGCCGATGAGCTTGAGCGGCTTGATCGCCGTCTCTTCCAGACGAGGCATGGTCTGGGGGACCTCGCGAATGATCTCGCGGGCCTCTTTCTCCGGCCGCAGCGGCTTCTCCTCGAACAGTGGCCGCTCCGTCCCCTGGAACTCCAGGTCATACTCCCGGAGCTTCCGCTCGCGGTACTCGTTCTCGGTGTCGAACTTGGCTCCGGTTTCGGGCGGCTTGTATTTCGGCATCGTTCCTCTTCTGCCTCGCGGTCGCGGGCGCTTCTCCCCTGACCCAGGGAGCGCACTTTCGCCGCCGCACGAGGAAAGTCTTCAGGTCGGCGACAAAAGACACCCTGGGTCTGACTTGCGTATTCCTTGGCGCTGAAGCTAATAAAGGGCGGTCTCTCCGGAACCAGAGCGCCACCGGGAACCGGCCAAGCTATTTATGTCTGCGCACTAACAGGAGCCTATAAGAGTTTTGTGAGTGCCATGGTGTTCCGAGGCCTGAAAAAGATGCTCACCCGCATCTCCGCCCTGTTCAAGAAGCGGGGGGAAGTCAAGATCGGCCTCTACGGGCCCGTGAACTCAGGCAAGACCACCCTCGCTAACCGCATCTGCAAGGACTGGATCGGCCAGGAGATGGGCACAGCCTCGATCATCCCCCACGAGACCCGCGAGATCCAGATGAAGGAGAAGGTTACCATCAAGCGCGGCAAGAAGTCGCTCATGTTCAACCTCGTCGACACTCCTGGGATCGCCACCAAGATCGATTACGAAGACTTCCTAAAGCACGGCCTCGGGAAGAAGCAGGCGAAGACCCGGGCGCGGGAAGCCACCAAAGGCGTGATCGAGGCCATCAAGTGGCTGGACGACATGGACCTGGTCCTGGTCGTCCTGGACTCCACGCAGGATCCGCTCACCCAGGTGAACCTCACCATCCTCGGCAACCTCGACGCACGCGGCATCCCCTTCCTGATCGTGGCCAACAAGGCCGACAAGGGCGACCACCACACGAAGAAGGTCAAGGAAGCGTTCCAGAGCTACAAGACCGTCGCCGTCTCCGCGAAGGACGGCATCAACATTGAGGGCCTGTACGACGCCCTCCTGGAGCAGCTATGATCCCCGAGACAGGCAAGGAGCCGGCATGATCAAGATCAAGCTCCTCCCCTACGAGAGCGTCCGCGGCGATTTCAAGAAGGTCTTCAAGGCCCTCCAGGACGACCACATCGTCCTCATCGACGCGAAGCTCGACCCCGACCAGGAGGCCGGCCTGATCAAGGACACGATGGAGCGTTTCTCCGACCGGTTCGCCGGCATCGAGCTCTCCTCGCTCGAGAGCCCACTCCAGACCGGTGGGCTGGACAAGGTGAAGTCTGCCCTCGCCGAGATGCTCACCGGCAAGAAGCGCGGCTTCACCATCATCGGGCCAGCCAGCATCGTGCGCAAGATCAAGAAGAACCCGCAAGAACTGCTCGTGTATATGTGACCGCCCTCCCGGGGGCCAGGGCGCGCGCCAATAAATAGCTTCTTTCCCAACTATCCTCATGCCGAACAAGTGCACGCACTGCGGGACCGTCCACCCGGACGACGCCACCTACCTGCTGTCGGGATGCAGCCAGTGCGGCTCGAAGTTCTTCTTCTACGTGCGCCAGGACGTGCTGGAAAGGATCGAGAAGGAGGTCGAGGAGATCACCCAGGACCAGATCAAGGAGATCGAGCAGGACGTCCGTGAGATCGCTGGCGTCGAGGACGAGACCGTCATTCTCGACCTCGAGGCCATCCGCGTGGTGCAGCCAGGGAAGTACAAGATCGATGTCACCACCCTCTTCAACCAACGCCCGCTCGTCATCCGGACCGGCGAGGGCAAGTACAAGCTCGACCTCTCGACCATCAGCCGCCAAAAGGACAGGAAAACCCCGGCGCCGCAGTCCGAGGAGAAGGATGAGTAGCGGCCACGACGCGGCGCAACGCCCAGGATGCTGAAAACGTTTATAAAGGCTGGCGCCTATTATATTCAAAACTCATTCTCACCGTGAACCATATGATGGACGAGATCAAGCAACTCAAGACCGGCACCACCACCGTAGGCGTCGTGTGTTCGGACGGCATTGTCATCGCCGCCGAGCGGAAGGCCACGATGGGCTACCTGGTCGCGAGCAAGAAGACCGAGAAGATCAGGAAGATCGCCGACCACATGGGCATGACCATTGCCGGATCGGTCGGCGACGCCCAAGCCCTGGAACGGTACATCAAGGCAGAGGTCAAACTCTACAACCTCAAGGAGGAGCGCCGCATCGACGTCGCTGCTGCTGCTCACCTCATCGCCAACATCCTCTACGCCCGGCGCTACTACCCCTACTACGTCCAGCTGATCGTGGGCGGCTACGACAAGAAGCCGCAGCTCTTCTCCTTCGCGCCCGACGGGTCGGTGATCGAGGAGGACGAGTTCTACTCGTCCGGTTCGGGAAGCCCGATGGCCTTCGGCGTCCTGGAGAATGATTACCACAAGGGCCTCACCACCGACGAAGCCAAGCGCCTGGTCGTCCGGGCGATCCGGGCTGCGGTCCAGCGGGACATCGCCTCCGGCGGGAGCGGCATCGACGTCGCGATCATCGACGCGAAGGGCTTCCGCAAGGTCCCGGACGGCGAGGTCCAGCAGCTGGCGAAGTAGCCCCTGACCCCCCGCACTGGGCCATTGATCCTTATGTCTACGATCCTCAAGGAGCTGGCGAAGAAGCTGCCGGCCGATGCGGACATCTCCGAAGTCAAGTTCGAGGCCTCGGACATCGTCCTGTACACGCGGAACAAGGAGTTCTTCCAGAACGGCGAACCGGCCATCAAGTCGATCGTCCGCGAGCTGAAGAAGCGCATGGAACTCCGGCCAGACCTCTCGATCACCCTCGACCCCGAGAAGACCAAGGAGATCGTCCAGCAGCTCGTCCCTGCTGAAGCGGGGATCCAGGCCATCTACTTCGAACCCGAGCTCGGGAAGGTCATCATCGAGTGCGACAAGCCCGGCCTGGTCATCGGCAAGGGCGGCGAGACCTACCGCGAGATCAAGGCCAAGACCTGCTGGCTGCCCAAGATCGAGCGCGCCCCGGGGATGAAATCCACGGTCGTCCGGGCCGTCCGCAACCTCCTGCACTCGGAGATCGAGTACCGCAAGAAGTTCCTCAACAAGGTCGGCCAGAAGATCGCCACCGAGGTCGACCTCAGCGACGACTGGGCCCGCCTCTCCTGCCTCGGGGCGTCTCGCCAGGTCGGCCGGAGCAGCTTCCTGCTCCAGACCAAGCACTCCAACGTGATGCTCGACTGCGGCATCGTGCCCGGGACCGGGGAGTTCCCGCTGTTCAACGCGCCCGAGTACAACCTCGACAACCTCGACGCGGTCGTGCTCTCGCACTCGCACATCGACCACGGCGCCCTGATCCCGTTCCTCTACGAGCAGGGCTTCACCGGCCCGATGTATGCGACTGCGCCGACCCGGGACACCATCGTGCTGCTCTGCCTGGACTACATCGACATCTGCCAGAAGAACGGCAAGACCCCGCCCTACTCCAAGAAGGCGGTGGAAAAGATGGTCAAACACTCGATCGCCCTGGACTACGGCGAGGTCTCCGACATCACGCCCGACATCCGGCTCACCCTCCAGCCCGCGGGCCACCTCCTGGGGAGTTCGCTCGTCCACCTCCACATCGGGGAAGGCCTGCACAACATCCTCTACACCGGCGACTTCAAGTACGGCCCCACCCGGCTGTTCGACCCGGCTTGGACCGACTTCCAGCGCATCGAGACCCTCGTGATGGAGTCGACCTACGGGTCGGCCCGGGACATGCTCCCGCCGCGCCAGGAAGTGGAGCGGTCGCTCATGGATCTCATCACCCGGACGGTCGAGCGCGGCGGGAAGGCCCTGGTCCCCAGCTTCGCGGTCGGCCGCGGGCAGGAGGTCATGGCGATCCTCGAGGCCCACAACTTCCAGCACCCGGTCTGGATGGAAGGCATGGTCTGGGACGCGACCGCGATCCACACCGCCTACCCCGAATTCCTCTCGCAGCAGATGCAGCGGAACATCTTCCGCTACGGCCGGAACCCGTTCGTCAACGACATGTTCAAGCACGTCGCTCCCAAGGAAAGGGACGGCATCATCGACTCGGCCGAACCCGGCGTCATCATCGCCACCTCGGGCATGCTGATCGGCGGGCCGGCGATCGAATACCTGAAGGGGCTGGCGCCGAACCCGAAGAACTCCCTGGTCTTCGTGGGCTGGCAGCATCCGGCGACCCTCGGGTCGCGCATCCAGAAGGGCTGGAAGGAGATCCCCATCGAGGCCCCCGGCGGCCGCATGCGCGGCCTGAAGATCGAGATGGAGGTCGGCACGATCCATGGGATGACCGGCCACTCCGGCCGGCAGGAACTGGTCAACTTCGTGCGCCGCCTGAGCTCGAAGCCCGAACGCATCGCGGTCGTCCACGGCGACGCCAAGAAGTGCCAGGAGCTCGCGCGCGACCTGCACTCGTACTTCCGGGCAGACGCCTTCGCGCCCCGGCCCATGGACGCGATCCGGCTGAAGTGAGGGCAGTGGGTCCCCTGCATCTGCAATCAGGGCTTTCCCCGTGGAAAGCAAAAAACGGAAAAAAGAAACCAGGTTAGCGCTCGACGTTGACCGTGTCAGGCGTCAGGATCAGCCAGTCCTGCTCGATGCCGGCAATGTCGCCGTTGTTGGCCATGACGGCTTTCTTCAGCTTCTCGACCGCCCGCTTAAGCTCGCCGATGTCTTTCTCGCGCAGTCCCTTGATCTTGAGGAACACGACGTTCCCCTTCCGGATCGACCGGAGGATGCGCTCGCTGTCTGCGAACTCGTTCAGGCGCTCGATGGTGATGCCCGTGCGGCCGGAGGGCGCGTTGACGTCAGTGATGTCCACCTCGACGTACGATCCCTCTTCCTGCATGGGTTCTTGGTACTCGTTGCCGAAAAGTTTGATCTTCATGATTACCTCCCGTCTCAACCGCTGCGGATGCAGTGTATACTTAATGGGCGCGCAGTTTTATAAGCTTTCGAGCAGCAGCTCTTTTCCCAAAAGGGCTGGCGCGCCGGCCGGACTCACTTGCGCATCGCGACTTCCAGGGCAGAGACCGTGTTCCAGATCGCTGTCCGCGCCCCCATGGTGAGGTTGGGATTGGTGGAAGCCTCGTCCAGGATGAAGAGGATCTGGGACAGGCCGTCGTCGGGCGACCGCTGCAGCTGGGCGAGGTAGCTCTCCAGCTCGTCTTTCACCCTCCGAGGGATGCCGTGATCGGACAATATCCCCCCCACCAACGTGATGATCTCCTGCCTGTCCATCTGATGACCCGTGCAACCCGTTTATCCTGCTTTGGTGAGCCGCTCGCGCAGCTCGTCGACTTTCGTCTTGATCTTGTGCTCGCTCTTCTCCAGGACTTGCAGCCGCGTGTGGATGAGCTCTTTCTTCTCGGCCATGTCCTTCTGGACCTCTTCCCGGTCACTTTTCAAAATGAGCGGCCCGGCGATCTTGTAGACCTCCTTGCTCGCGGTCTTCTCGAGCTCGTCCAACGCGCTGGAGATCTCCATCAGCTGCATGTTGAGCGCCTCCTTCTGGGCGGCGATGCCCTGCATCTGCTGCTGGTAGAGGGCTGCCTGGCTGAGAAGTTGCTGTGACTGGTCGGTCATAGCTACTATATGGCGATGGTCTATTTATAGGGCTCGCCAGAAACTGGCCGCAAAAGAACCTGGTCGTTCACACCGCGGAGAGCCGCTTCGCCACGGGCGGGCGCAGCTTTTCCAGGATTCGGTAGCCGCAGTAGCTGCATTGGATTTTCTTCGCGGCCTTGAGGTCCAAGTCGACCTGTTTCCCGCAATTCAAGCACTGGTAGGACATATCCTTCCTTCTCACGCGGGTTTATAAGCCTTGCCGGCGAACTTCCGGCCGCACTTGCCGCACTGCCAGATGCCCGCCGAGACCCGATTCACGGAGAAGCGGAGGCAGGCGTCGCACTTGTGGGAGATGGTCAGGCCTTCCGTGGCCTTGATCACCCGCTCCTTGATCATCCGGCCGTAGCGCACGCCATATTTCCCGGTGATGCCGACCTTTTTCGTGGCCATATCAGATCAGCGCGCGGAGCTCCTTGCCTTTCGCGAGCGACCACTGGATGGCCTGCTCGACCTCTTCGAGCGTGAACGGCTCCGCCTCGCCTTTCTGGAGGGCGGCGACGTGGCCGTCGTCCATGGTGCTCACGGTGAGCCGGGCGGTGGCGGCGTCCTCCTCCTCGCGGGTCGGGTCGACCAGGAGGTAGGCGGGCTGCCTGCCGATCTTATGGACGGTGACGGCAATGGGCGTGGCGGTCATCGGCAGCTTCTCCGTCGTCTTGGTGAACCAGTCCACCCGGGTCCCGTCGTAGGCCGGGAAGACCGCGTAGCTCAGTGCAGCGATGGAGGCGAGCGAGCAGGCGTCGATCAGGTTGCCGTCGTGGTTGAGGATCTGGAGGTCGATGAACACGGTCCAGACCTTCTCCTTGGGCGTGATGCAGAGCTTCTTGGCGTCGATCGCCCCCGATTCTCGAATCCCGCGGTCGACGACCCGGGACAGCTCAATGGCGTTCTCCCGCGGCGGCCCCAGCTCGAAGTCCGGGGAAGCGATCGGCGACAGCTCAGCCGAGACGATGAGCGTCCCCTCGTCGGGTTTGTCCGGGAACGGCGTCCCGACGTCGAGTTTGACGCCGGCGATCACCTCTGTGTTGCCCATCCGTACCCGGGCCGACCCTTCGGCCTTGCTGATGGGGTTCTTCTCGATCGTGACCGGCCTGAAGTCCGCGAGGCCGCGCTTGTCGAGCCGCGTCCCCTTGGCCGCGAGCCCGATCATGTACTCTTCCTGGAGATTCATAGTTTCCACCTCTTCCGGAGGGCTTCGACCTGGAGGGCGTAGATCTTCTCGCAGCCCTGGAGCGACAGCTGGATAATGCCCTTGATGTCCTGGGGCGGCAGGTCGCCGTCCATCTGGAGCAGCGTGATCTTCTTCGTGCGGGGCATGCAGGCGATCGGCATGTCCGCCGCGGTCGCCTCTTCCTCCTTGCCGGCGAGGTCGAGGACGTAGTGGTCGCCGATCTTGCCCGACGCGACCGAAGCGACGAGGTCGCGCATCGGGATGCCCGCGTCGGCGAGCGCGACCGAGGCCGCGTTGATGCCCGCGGTCCTGGTCCCGGCGTCTGCCTGGATGATGTTGATGAACACGTCGATGACGGTCTTCGGGAACTCCTCCAGGAAGATCGCGGGCTGCAGCGCGTGGGTCGTGACTAGTGAGATTTCAGTCGACCGACGGGAGGGACCTGGCCGCACGCGCTCGTCGGTGGAGAAGGGGACCATCTGGTAGACGCAACGGAGGACGCCCCGGTCAGACCGTTGCTTGTGCTTCGGGAGGTATTCTCGCGGGCCGTAGACCCCGGCAACTGCCACGGTCCTGCCCATGCGCACCATGGCCGACCCATCTGCATTTTTGATCACGCCGGCGACGATCTCCATCGGCCGGATTTCGTCGACCTTGCGGCCGTCGTCGCGCTTCATTCCAGGACCTCCTGGCTCTCCTGACTCTTGTCAATCGTGACGCCGAGCATGGCCGAGATCTTGTCCGTCAGCCCTTCGGCAGCGGCCTCGCGCTCAATGAGTCCGATCACCTCGATGCACTTCTCCATGCCCTCGCCCTCGAGCCAGATCAGGCCGTTCTGGCCGGCGTTGATCTTGCAGCCCGTCCCGTCCTTGATGATGTTGATCATCGAGCCCTGCTTGCCGATCAGGCGGGGGACCTTGGTCGGACTGATCCGCACGAGGCGGCCGCCGTGGAACTTGCGGGCCTTGATGTCCTGCATGGACAGGTAGATAGACGTCCCCTGAAGGCCGTTGACTTTCGCGTAGATGATGTCGCCGACGTCATAGTAGCGGTTGAGGCTGGTTTTCCGGGTGTCGATGTACTCCTTCACCCCGGCGAGGGGGAGGAACGCGTCGGACGGAGCGTGCACGTCAACCACCCAGCCGTTGTTCTGGATGTCGGTGACCTTGCCGATGACCATGTCGCCTTCGCGCGGGATGTAGGCCCCGCTCAACGGGACGACAGAGATCGCGCGGCCGTTGATGCTGACCAGGCCGACCCGCTTCGAGAGGATAGCCTCATTCTCGCGGAACGTGTTCCGGCCAGGGAGGAACTCCATCGATTCGACAATGATGTCTCCCGGGATGACCACATCCCGCTCCTTCTTGAGCAATTCCATGATGTCTCCATGTGCGGGTTCTTGATGATGTACAGAGAGAAAGCACTCCCGCACGTCTTTTATTTTCTCCTGTCTTGAGCGGATATAGGGGGTTTGGGTATTTAAAGGTTGCTGTCCCCCGGACGCCGGCGCGCCGGCCGGGAGGTCCGGTCCGACAACGTCAGGTTCATGACGCCGACCGCAAGCGTATATAAAGTTTCATGGGTAACAGAAATATCCACTCGGGGATAGTGAAACCGATGTGCATCGCTCATGTTCCCACACCATTCACGTCGCGCTGAGCATCCGCTGAGCGTTCCCGCACGGGCACAGGTCCTGCGCAGTTGAACTGCTCCCCACCTGGACCGCCGAGAAGACTCCCGCGCGACAGGTCCCTGTCTTTCGTGAGCACCATACCATGAGTCCGCGTTCCCGGCTCGTGTGCTGGATCCTCTTCTGCCTGTTCTGCTTCGGGTTCCACTGGTGGGCAGTCGTCTACGGCTGGCTCATCCACACGGCGACCGTCGACCTGGACGCCGACCAGGAACCTCCTCCCCCGTCCACCGAGTGAAAGGAGTTGCCCATGCATCGCCTTCGCGTGTTTCTCTCCTCCCTTCGTGCGTTCTTCTCCCGTGCCCACCGGGGCTTCCGCCTCGCCATCTGCACGTCCATGGGCGCGCTGATCCTCACCTGGGCGTGGCTGTTTGACGTCGTCGCCCGCGAGGACCTGCTCGACTTCGTCCTCGGGCTCGCGTTCTTCCTGACCGTGTCATACATTGCCACGAGCCCGGCCGTCATGCGGCGGACGGGAGGAGAATGAGATGAACCAGACGCATCTGCTCGAGCTGCTCACGACGGCCGCTGCGTCCGGCTCCGACGCGGAACTTGGGAGCATCCACGCCACGCTCCGGAGCGCGTGTGGCCACCAGCATCCCGTCGTCGGGAACTTC
The DNA here is from genome assembly GCA_016198585.1 of Candidatus Aenigmatarchaeota archaeon. Classification (GTDB taxonomy): domain Archaea; phylum Aenigmatarchaeota; class Aenigmatarchaeia; order QMZP01; family QMZP01; genus JACQOD01. The sequence continues at coordinate 68,609 of JACQII010000016.1, forward strand.
ATGAGCCGCCTTTTCGACAGCGCCACCAAGCACCGGCCGGACCTGCTCCCGACCCTGTTCCCGGCCTTCGCCCTCCTCTGCGGCGACCGGGACCCCGCGTTCGATTTCGCCGACATCGACTGGACACTCATGCCGCCGGCCTCCGAGAAGCCGCACAAGCCGAGGAGGAAGGCGAGGAAGGACACGTGACCATGAACCGACCCTGGACACTCGAGGGCTATGACACCTTCAGCAGCGAGTGGTACATGCTCCCGGGCGAGTACGCGACCGAGGAAGCGGCCCGGGCCGCGGCAACGGCGCGCCTCCTGGAGCTGGAGGAGACCCAGCCGACCAGGACCAGCGGCGGCCAGGCCGAGACGGGCATCCAGGACCGCGTCTACGTCGTGCGGCCCGACGGCTCCAAGTACCGCTTCACCCTGCCCACCCTCCCCGACAGACCCTGACAGGAAAGGAGACGACCATGCGCTCGCACATCCTCGACCCTGGCAAGCCCGTCCGCCTCTCCCGCGGCGACCCGCGCGACACCGACGGCGTGAAGGAAGGTGATGCCCGCGAGGAGCTCGAAGCCCTGCGCGAGCAGATCATCGCCCTGCAGAACCGCCTCTTCTTCGACGGCCGGCGCGCCCTCTTGCTCGTGCTCCAGGGCATGGACACCAGCGGCAAGGACGGGACCGTGCGCCGCGTGCTCTCGGGCGTCACGCCCCAGGGCATGCAGGTCCACGCCTTCAAGGTCCCGACCCCCGAGGAGCGGGCTCACGACTTCCTCTGGCGTGTCCACGCCCGCGTTCCGGGCAAGGGGATGCTGGGCGTCTTCATCAGGTCGCACTACGAGGACGTGCTGGTGCCGCGGGTGAACGGCGACCTCGATGACGACCAGGTCGAGGGCCGGTTCGACCAGATCAACGACTTCGAAGCGACCCTCGTCGGGACGGGCACGACGGTCGTCAAGTGCTTCCTCCACATCAGCCGAGCGGAGCAGGCTGAGCGGCTCCGGGAGCGGCTGCGGGAGAAGCCCTGGAAGTTCAACCCCGGCGACCTGGCCGTCCGCGGCCAGTGGGACGCGTACCTGGCGGCCTACGAGGCCCTGCTGGCCCGCTGCACGACGCACCATGCGCCGTGGACGGTCGTGCCGGCGGACCGCAAGTGGTTCCGCGACCTCGTCGTCGCCCGCCTGCTGGTCCAGACCCTGGAGGGGATGGACCTCCGGTTCCCCAAGCCGGCGTTCGACCCGGCTGCCATCGTCATCCGCTGAGGAGGAGACCATGAAGGACAAGACCCTGACCGACAAGATGGTGGACGTCACCGTCACGGCGCGACGGGGCTGCCTGGAGGAGGTCGTGAGCCGTCTCCGCCAGATCAGCCCTGCCCTGACCATCACCGACCTGGCTCGCAGCGGACCCGAAGACGACGTCTACTGGACGGTCTCCATCCGCTACCCGGAGGGCCAGTGCATCTCGGTTGCCCTGCGCTCCGCCCTCGCGGAACTCAGGGCCCGCGGGCTGCTGTATGAGCGTGGCAGGACATAAGCCAGAAGCGCCCCACGAACCGATCGCGGGGCCAGGGGAGGGACCCATGGACATCGACACGGACGAGGCGTGGAAAGAGTACATCAGGACGAGAGACCCGGTGCTCCGCAACCAGCTTGCTGAGCACTACCTGCCCCTGGTGAGCATCATCGCCGGCAGTCTGGCGCGGACTCTCCCGCGCTCGGTGGATATCGGCGACCTGAACGGCAACGGGACGATCGGCCTGATCGACGCGGTCGAGCACTTCGATCCCGACCGGGGCGTGAAGTTCAACACGTACGGGTCACTGCGCATCCGGGGGGCGATGCTTGACGGCCTCAGGAAAGAGGACTGGACTCCGCGCCTGACCCGCACGCGCCAGAAGCTCCTGAAGGAAGCGGGGCAGGAGTTGTTCGCGTCCCTGCGCCGTCAGCCGACCCACCAGGAACTCGCCGACTTCCTCGGGATGACCGCGGACGAACTGACGGCACTGCACGCGGAAGCTGAGAGCGCGCAGGTGTTCTCCCTGTTTGACACCTGGACGGCTGGGATGGACGACCAGGAAGTGGAACGCAAGGACTTCATCCCCGACCCGGGAGAAGGCCCGGAGCAGCAGCTCTTGGACCGGGAGGCGGTGGAGGAGATCCGGAAGCGGATCGGGAAGGCGTTCCCCCGGACGGACCGCGTGATCACCGATCTGTACTTCTTCGAGGGGTACACGATGCGCCGGATCGCGGACCTCCTGGGGCTGACGGAGTCGAGGGTATGCCAGCGCCTCAGCGCGGTGGCGACGAGGCTGGAGGAAATCTTCCTGTCCCTGAAGGAGAAGGAGGCCAGATGAGCGCGACGTCGAACTACCTGGAAGGCGCCAAGGTCCTGATGGTGCGGCGGAACCGCATCCGGCCGTTCCCCGGCCAACCGCGCACCTTCTTCGACCAGACGTACCTCGAGGCCCTGGCCAAGAGCATCGCAACGGTCGGGCAGAAGGTGCCCATCATCGTCCGCCGGATCACCGGCGATCCCGGCCACGACTACGAGCTCGTGGACGGGCAGCAGCGCTGGCACGCGTGCGGCATGATCGGCAAGGACTCCATGATCGCCATCGTCACGGAGCTGGACGACCCGGAGGACCAGTTCACGTCGTCGATGGTGGCCAACTACAGCCGTTCGCCGCATACGGTCATGGACACCGCCCACGCCCTCAAGCGCATGCTGGTCAGCGGCCGCACGGAAGCGGACATCGCGGCGGTGCTCGGGAGGTCCCAGGGATGGGTGTCCAAGCACCTGTGCATCCTGCGCCTCTGCCCCGAGGTGCAGCAGCTGCTGGATCCCACGCGCCCCAAGGACAAGCGGCTGTCCTTCACCGTCGCATACCTCCTGTCCGAACTCCCGCCAGAGCGGCAGGTGGAGGCCGCCCGCGTGATCGAGTCCCGGGGCATGCTGTCCCACGAGGCACGGACCCATGTCCGGCTTGCGGCAGTGAGGCTGGGCGTCCAGAGGGGGAGAACGCGCACACGGAGCGACGAAGCCCGCAAGCTGATGGAGTTCCTGCAGCGAGTGGAGAGGGATGCCCGGATCTTCCTGGCGATGCCTCGTCGAACTGTCGCGCAGCTGTTCGCCCACCGCAAGCCGGAGGATGCCGAGAAGATCGGCCGGGCGATGGATGAGGCTATCGCCAGGCTCACCGAGCTCCGCGACGTCGTGAAGCGTGACCTCCCCGCCCAGCGCGAGTCCGCGTGATCAACAGCAGGTACGAAGTCGTGAACAGTCGTGAACAACCCCACCAGACGAGGAAGAACCCATGAGAATCCTGCCGACCATCGTGCTCGGCGTGTGCTTCGCGGCGGTCACCGCCTGCGGAAAGGAAGAGCTGACGCCCGAGGAGTTCACCGCGCTTGCCAAGGACCACGAGCAGGCCTTGTCCTCGGAAGCGGCCCAGATCGCCTACGATCGTGAGCGCGACCGGGTGAACGCCCTTCTCGAGGAGGCCCGGGAGGAGGGAGGCGTGGTCGACCTGGAGAACGGCACGGCCATCGTCAGGCACCGGCTGGGTGTGAAGCACGACACTCCCGAAGCGGCAACCGCGGCGCTGGAAGAAGCCCGGGACGCCTGGGCCGGAACCCGGAAGGTCACGATCACGAAGAGCACCGTGGTCACGGGGCACACCTGAGCGTCTGTCTCTCGGGGGCCGGTCGGCCTCCTGATCCAGTACGAATTCCCTTCCCCGTCGCCCGGGCTCTGATCCGGAGGAAGAGGCAGCATGAAGTTCCAGATCGCCGGCGGCTCGATCGCGGGCCGCGACCACCGCCACCCGCTGAATCCCCACAACAACAAGGACGCGTTTGCCTGGCGAACCAGTGAGGGCGCCACGGCCATCGTCGTCGCCGACGGCTGCAGCAGCGGCAGCCACAACGAGGTCGGCGCCAAGCTCGGGGCGCGCCTGATGGTCGAAGCCCTGCTCCGCCAGTGGCGGCGTTCCCCGGACTCCGCGGACATCCTGCTCGAGCAGGCCATGCAGGACCTGCTCGCCCAGATCCGGGTCCTGGCCCACGCCATGGGCGGCAGCTTCAGCGAGACCATCGGCGACTGCTTCCTCTTCACCCTCGGCGGCGCCGTCCTGACGGAGGACCGGTCGCTGGTCTTCTCCGTCGGCGATCCGCTCATCATCGTCAACGGCGATGTCGTCCGGTCGGGCGGCTACCCGGGCAACGAACCCCCATACCCGGCCTACGCCCTCCTGGGCGATGAACCGGAGATGAACCGGCAGGTGGTCAGCGGCGTCGAGTCCGTCCTGATCGGCACGGACGGCGCCGAGGACTTCCGGGCCGCGGAAGGCGCGCATGTGGGCACTGCCCTGATCGGGCCGATCAGCCAGTTCTGGACGCAGGAACAGTACTTCGCGAACCCGGACAGCGTCCGCCGCACCCTCGCGCTCGCGGCGGCCGCGGCGGGCAGCCCGCTCCACGACGACACCACCCTGGTCGTCGCCCGCCGGTGGTCGTAAGCACCGGTCCCGGGCGACGACGCGGAGGACAGCGACCATGGACGTGTACATCGGCGGCGTGAAGCACACGCTGCGCCCCCAGGACTCTGTCGGCAAGGGCGGCGAGGCCGACGTCTACCGCATCAGCGGCAGTCGGGTGGTGAAGGTCTTCAAGGCGCCGGACCACCCGGACTACGCCAACGAGCCCGGGGAGCAGGCCGCAGCCCGACAGCGCCTCGCCGAGCATCAGGACAAGCTGCCGGCGTTCCCGCGCGGCCTCCCCGCCCGCGTGATCGCCCCGGAAGAACTCGCCACCTCGCGCGACCACCGCATCGTGGGCTACGCCATGCCCTTCGTGGACGGGGCGGAAGTCCTCTCGATGCTGAGCGAGCGGTCGTACCGGGCGGCCGGCTTTCCCACCAGCAGGGTGCTGGAGGTCTTCACCGACCTCCACGGGTCCGTCGCCGGCCTGCACCAGAAAGGCGTGGTGATCGGGGACTGCAACGACCTGAACGTGCTGGTCAAGGGGAGCCAGGCCTTCCTGATCGACGCGGACAGCTTCCAGTTCGGCCGCTTCCTCTGCCGCCTGTTCACCGCCCGGTTCGTCGACCCGCTCCTGTGCGATCCGAGGGCCCACGCCCCGATGCTCATCAAGCCGCACACCGAGCTGTCGGACTGGTATGCCTTCACCGTCATGGTGATGCAGTCGCTGCTGTTCGTCGACCCCTACGGCGGGGTCTACCGCCCGAGGAAGGGCAAGCCGGTCCCGCACGGGCAGCGGCCGCTGCTGCGCATCACGGTCTTCCACCCGGAGGTCAGGTATCCGAAGCCCGCTGTCCACTATCGCGTCCTCCCGGACGACCTGCTGCACCTCTTCCACCAGACCTTCGAGAAGGACCAGCGGCAGCCGTTCCCGGTCGGTCTCCTCCAGCACATGCGCTGGACGGCCTGCGCGCAGTGCGGCCTTGAGCACGCCCGTTCCAGCTGCCCGCAGTGCGGGGTCACCCCGCCCGCGGCGGTCGTGAAGGAGGTGATCCGCGGCACCGTGAAATCCCGACGCATCTTCACCACCGAGGGCCTCATCCTCTTCGCGGCCCACCAGGGCGGGAAGCTCCGCTGGCTGGTCCACGAGAAAGGTGCAATCCGTCGGGAGGACGGCGCCCCTGCCGTGCAGGGCGACCCCACGCCGCAGATGCGCTTCCGCATCCGCGGCGACGCGACCCTCATCGGTGCTGGCGACCGGCTCCTGACCCTCCTGCCGGGCCAGCCGGCGTCCACCGTCATCGTCGACCAGTACGGGCAACTCCCGGTGTTCGACGCCAACGAGCAGCGGACGTTCTGGCTCCGGGACGGCAACCTGCTCCGCGAGGGCAGGTTCGGCCCCGAGACTGTCGGGACCGTGCTCGCGCGCCAGACCCTGTTCTGGGCCGGCCCATCCTTCGGGTTCGGCTTCTACCGTGCGGGCCAGCTCTGCGTCGGCTTCGTGTTCGATGCCGACGCCCGCGGGATCAACGACTCCGTGCAGCTGCCGCCCATCCGGGGCCAGCTGGTGGATTCGACCTGCGTGTTCGGGAAGGATTGCTGCTGGTTCCTGGTCTCCACTCGCCACCAGGGCCGGACCGTCAACCAGTGCGTGCAGATCAGCCGCCGGGGCGCTGTCCTGGCGACCGCCGAAGCCGAGGCCGGCGACGGCTCGTGGCTGGGCAGCCTGCGCGGCAAGTGCGGTGGCACGCCCCTGTTTTCGGCGACCGACGACGGGATCGTCCGGATCGAGGCCGCCGGAACAGCGTTGCAGGTGGTCCGGGAGTTCCCGGACACGGAGCCGTTCGTGGATGCCGGCTCCCACCTCTTCCCCGCCAAGGAAGGCATCTACGTCGTCGGCCGGCAGGAGATCCACCTGCTGACCATCGGGTAGAAGGGAAGGTACACAAGAGCACACGGTCAGGTTTCGCTTCTGTTCTCGTTCTGTTCCCTGTTTTCCTCTCCTCTTTTCGAGGTCATCACCAGTCATGAAGACGTTGCCCGTTCCCCCCTTCTTCAAGCCGGCCCACGCCGCGGAGTGGGGTTTCAGCCCCAACCAGCAGCAGCTGGCCGACGAGGCTGCGAAGTGGCGGAAGCAGCACGGCATCAGGCCGTCCGGCTCCGACCGCTTCAAGGCTCACCTGCTCATCATCGACGCCCAGCGCGACTTCTGCTTCCCCCAGGGGACCCTCTACGTGGGCGGCAGGAGCGGCCAGGGAGCGATCGAGGACAACGTCCGGACGGCCCAGTTCATCTACCGGAACCTGGGCCTGATCACGGACATCTCCACCACGTTCGACACCCACTTCGCCTTCCAGATCTTCTTCCCGTGGTTCTGGCAGGACCAGCAGGGCAACCCGCTGCAGGCCCACACCATGATCAAGCTGGGCGGCAAGGACGGCAGCCGGCTCGACAACGTCGGCCTGGACGGGAAGCTCCTGCACGAGGGCGTCCAGCCCAACCCGGCCATGGCCCGGTGGCTCTGCAACGGCAACGTGGCCTGGCTCCAGAAGCAGGCGCACTTCTACTGCCAGCAGCTCGACGCGGGCGGCAAGTACGTCCTCTACCTCTGGCCGCCCCACTGCCTCCTGGGCAGCGACGGCCACGCCCTGGCCGGCGTGATCCACGAGGCGCGGTTCTTCCACAGCCTCTGCCGGTTCTCGCAGTCCACGGGCGAGGTCAAGGGCGGCCACCCGTTGACGGAGAACTACTCCGTCCTCGCTCCCGAGGTCCTGATGCGGTGGGACGGCAGGCCGCTCGCGCAGCGGAACACCGCGTTCCTGGAGACGCTGATGGCGGCGGACGCCGTCCTCGTCGCCGGCCAGGCGGCCAGCCACTGCGTCAAGTCCTCCATCGCCGACCTTCTGGACCAGCTCGTGGCGAAGGACCCCGAGCTGGCGAAGAAGGTCTTCATCCTCCGGGACTGCATGTCCGCGGTGGCGGTTCCGGACGGTGCCGGCGGCTTCGCGGCGGACTTCACGCCGCAGGCCGAGGAAGCCCTGGAGAAGTTCGCCGCCGCCGGCATGAACGTGATCCGCTCCACCGACCCGGTGGACAGCTGGCTCACGGTCCCGGCCTGACCCTGTCCCTTTGTTCCCTGTTCCACGGAGACCAACCATGACCAGTTCCAGCGCCGCTCCCAACGTGGGAGCTCTCCTCACCGGGGCGGGCCTGTCGGCCCAGGCCGCCCAGGTCCTCACCATCCCTGACCTGGGTGCCCGGATCCAGGCCGGGATGGGAATCAAGGTGGACAACGTCCCGGCCAGCGAGGTGACCCTCGTGACGATGCTGGTCGACGACTCGGGGTCGATCAGCGCCGCGGGCAACACCAGGGTGGTGCGCGACGGCCACAACATGGTGCTCGATGCCCTCGGCAAGGCCAAGAGGCGGGACGGCATCCTGGCCCATACCCTGTACCTGAACGGCACGGTGCTGTTCCCGTACGCCCCGCTGGACCAGGCGGTGCGGATGGACGACAGCAACTACGACCCGAACCTGGGCACGCCGCTCTACGACCAGGCGGTGGTGCTCCTCGGGACCGTGCTGGCGAAGGCCCAGCAGTTCGAGGACGCGGGCGTGCCCGTCCGGACGGTGACCCTGATCGTCACCGACGGCCAGGACGAGCACTCGTCCGCGGCCCACGGCGGACGTGGCACCACCGCGGCGGACGTGGCCAAGGTGGCGAGGGACATGCTCCGCAAGGAGACCCACATCATCGCCGCCATGGGCATCGACAACGGGGCCACGGACTTCCGGCGGGTGTTCGCGGAGATGGGGATCCAGGACAAGTGGATCCTCACCCCCGGCAACACGCAGCAGGAGATCCGCCGGGCCTTCCTGCTGTTCTCGCAGTCCGCGGTCCGCGCCAGCCAGGGCGCGGCCCCGTTCTCGCAGTCGGCGATGGGCGGCTTCGGCAAGTGACCGCCTGAGCGCGCGCTCGTGAGCGAATGGCGGGGGGAGGGTCCTGCATCGGGCGGGCCCTCTCCCCGTCACCTTTCCTCTGGAAGGAGGGATACCATGGATCATCCGATCCGCACCGTCCCCTCCCTCTACGTCCAGAGGACAGGGGAACAGTCCGTCAAGGTCGCGCTCACTCTCACCCGGGCGCGCGACCGCGTCGTCGTCCGGCTCACCGGCGGTTGCGGCGCCATGGCCGCTGCCGATGCGGCCGGGATGGCCGACCTGTTCTGCGCCGCCTTCTCCGGCTTCGGCGGCGCGATGCTGTTCGGGGGGACGCGGATGGTCGCCAGGGCGGACCCGAGGGTCGTCGTCCCCGGCATCACGGAGATTCCGCCCCTCGTGCGCGCGCAGAACCCCTGCGTCATCCTCGGCGTCGTCCCGAAGACCGGCGACCTCCGGCTCGCGGAGATCGGGATGGTGGTGTCGGACGATGCTGCAGGCTACGTGACGATCGTCCATCCGGACCAGGACGTCTGCGTGGTGGTCCAGCCCTCCGCGGACGGGATCGCCACCTGGGACGACGAGGCGCGCGTGTGCCGGGAGATCGCCACCGAACTGCGCACGTCCGCCGGGTGGCAGTCCGTCCTCATCGCCTACAACGGCGGCGGGACCACCGAGCGGGAAATCCGCGCGTGGGCACCGCACGCCCCCGTGATCCTGATCAAGGGCAGCGGCCGCGCGGCCGACTGCCTTGGCAGCGATGCCGCGTTCCTCGCCGCACATCCGCAAGTCAGGGCGGTCCCGAAAGACCGCCAGGCTCTGCGCACCGCACTGATCGTGTGCGGTGTCCTCCCTGTTTCGTGAGTCCCCCATTCTGGAGTGCGTTCCATGTCCACGCCCTTGACCGTGACTGCTCCCGGCAACAAGGTCCACCTCACCGTGATGAACGCGGACGACGGCCTGCCGACCGCCTTCGCCCTGATGGGCACGCGCGCGGCGGAGAAGGTCGCCATCCGCATCACCGGTGGCTGCAAGAACATGGGCCCGGAGGACAAGACGGCGATGCTCGGATACTTCGCCGCCGCGTTCGCGGGCTACCGCGGCGTCGCCTGGTCGGGCGGCACCCGCCAGCTCACGCCGGCCGGGGAGCTCGACCCGATGGTCACCGACGTGCCCGGCGTCATCGCCGCCGGCAACGAGGGCTGCGTGGCCCTTGGCACGGTCCCGCGGACCGAGTTCCTTACCCTGCAGGGCGACTCCCGCCTCGTCCTCGACCAGTGGGGAGCTCTCCCGAACCCCACCATGTCCGGCATCCTGATCGTGCAGAAGGATCCGGATGGGACCCTGGGCTGGGACGGCGACCTGAGCGTCTACGTCCAGCTTATGGAGAACTGGAAGCAGTACGCGGGCTTCGCCGCCCTGGGCCTCGTCGTCTGGAACGGCGGCGACGTGACCCTCGACGAGATCGTCCTCGCCGCCGCGCGCGGCTGGCCCGTGTTCATCGTCCGCGGTTCCCAGCGCATCGCGGATGCGGTCCTGGCCGCGGTCGAGCGCAACGGGCTGGTCGCGTACGAGCGCCGCCCGGGCGCGGTGGCGATCCCGAACAAGAGCGTCATCGTCCCCGTGGAGAAGGGCGACCCGGCGACGCTCCGGGCCGCTCTCCTCACGCACCAGTTCATCGCCGGGTAGGGCGGACCCCTCGCCTTCCCCTGGCGGAGCAGGGGACTGGACGCCCCGGGGGCTGCTGTTCGCGAAGCTCGACACGCATGCGCGCGAGCGGGCGGCGCAGCGGCAGCTCCCGGGACCCCGAGGCCGCTTTTCGGAGTATCTGACCATGAAGACCGACATGCCGATCATCAACTCGCTGCTGGACGTCGACTTCTACAAGTTCACCATGGGCCAGCTGGTGTTCCACCGGCACCGGGACGTGAAGGTGGCCTACGGCTTCACCTGCCGGACCAAGGGTGTGCACCTCGCGCGGGAGATCGACCTCGGGCAGCTCCGGGAGGAACTCGGACACGTCCGCAGCCTGCGGTTCGGGACCAGTGACCTGCACTACCTGCGCGGGACCAACGAGTACGGGGAACGCATGTTCCGGGAGGACTACCTGACGTTCCTCCGCGGCCTGCGGCTCCCGAAGTTCCACATCGACTCCACCCCCGAAGGCGACCTGGTGATGTTGTTCCCGGGGCGCTGGTGCGAGGCGATCTACTGGGAGACCATCGCCCTGGCGATCGTCAACGAGCTCTACGCGCGCTCGCTGCTGCGCGGGATGGGCACGTTCGCCCGGAAGGCCGTGCATGCCGAAGGCATCCTCCGGCTGCGGCAGAAGATCGCGGCCCTGCGGGATGCGGACTTCACCTTCAGCGACTTCGGGACGCGGCGCCGCTTCTCCGGGGCGTGGCAGCGCGAGGTCGTGGAGGCTGTCGCGGCGGAGCTGCCCCGCCAGTTCCGCGGCACGTCGAATACGCTGCTGGCCATGCAACTCAGCGTGCTGCCGATGGGCACCTCTGCCCACGAGCTGCCGATGGTGCTGGCTGCCGCGACCGACGACGGGCACGACGACGTGGTCCGCGCTTCCCACAACCGGGTCCTGCAGGAGTGGTGGCAAGAGTACGGGGAGGGCCTCTCCATCGCCCTCGCGGACACCTTCGGCACGGACTTCTTCCTCAGCGACTTCCAGCGCGAACAGGCTGTCGCGTGGAAGGGCGTGCGCCAGGACTCAGGGGACCCGATCGCGATCGGGGACAAGGTCGTCGCGTTCTACGAGCGGCACGGGATTGATCCGCGCGGGAAGCTGCTCGTGCCGAGCGACGGCCTCGACCTCGAGGCGATGCTCCGGATCGCGGACCACTTCCGTGGCCGGATCCGGGTCAGCTTCGGGTGGGGCACCAACCTCACCAACGACCTCGGACTGCCTGCCCTGTCGATCGTCATCAAGGCCGTGCAGGCAAACGGCAGGGGGACGGTCAAGCTGAGCGACAACCTCGCGAAGGCGACCGGGAGCCCCGCGGACATCGACCGGTACAAGCGGATCTTCGGCTACACCGGCACGCTCACTGCGGCGTGCCGCTATTAGGGAGCGATCCATGCGCATCCAGACCTTCAGCATCGTCGTCGGCACGCGGGCGTGCAACGCCCACTGCCCGTTCTGCGTCTCCAAGATGACCGGCTTCAGCGTCCTCCCCAAGGTAGCAGGGATCAACGAGCCGAACCTCGCGAAGGCGTGCCGGTTGGCCCAGCTGGCCGGCACCACCACGGTCCTGCTCACTGGCAAGGGGGAGCCCACGCTCTACCCGCGCCAGATCACGCGCTACCTGCAGCTGCTGCAGCCCTGGAACTTCCCCTTCATCGAGCTCCAGACCAACGGCCTGGAGATCGGCGACCTCGCGACTGGCAGGAATTGTCGGCTGACCTTCGAGGACATCGGGACCTGGAAGCAGCTCGGGCTGAACACCGTCGCTCTCTCCACGGTCGGCGTCAACGACGGCGCGAATGCGATGGTGTACCGGATGACGTACCCTGACCTGGCGACGACGATCTCGTTCCTCCACTCCCAGGGCTTCACCGTGCGCCTCTGCGTCATGATGCTGCACGGCGATGTCAGTTCCCCGGCCAATGTGAAGGAGCTGATCAGGTACTGCAAGGACCACGGCGTGGAACAGCTCAAGATCTCGCCCATCCGCAGGCCTGAGTCGTCGGCGAATGCCGAGGTGTCCGCTTTCGTGCGGGAACGCGGCCTGTCCGAGGAGGAGATCGCGGCCATCGCGACGTGGCTCGACACCAACGGCACCCGCCTGCTGACGCTGATGCACGGCGCCACGGTCTACGACGTCGCTGGCCAGAACGTCTGCCTCAGCGACTGCCTGACGGTGGGCGGCGCGGACGACGACGTCCGGACCCTGATCTTCTACGCCGACGGCCGCCTGGCCTACGACTGGCAGTACCCCGGCGCGGTCCTGCTCGGCGGCCTCGAGCCGCCCGAGCAGGCAGCTGCCGCAACGGAGCCCACGCCATGAAGTTCCGCAACCTGACCCCGCACGAGGTGGTCGTGCAGCTGTCCGACGGCACCACGCGGGCCTTCCCCTCCGAGGGCGTCGCCCGATTGGATGTCCTGCCCGAGTCCCCTTTCGTGGTCGACGGCATCCCGATCCTGCCGGCGGTCCGGTACGGCTCGCCGGTCGACCTGCCCCCGGCGGCCGAGGGGACGATGCTCATCGTCTCGCTCATCGTGGCCCAGGCGCTGCCTGGCCGGAACGACCTGCTCGCGCCTGCGAGCGACCTCGCCAACGCGATCCGGGGACCGGACGGCATGATCGTCGCTGTCCGGGCCCTGCGGCGCGGCTGACAGATAAGGAGATGTCCATGAAGATCATCAAGAAGCGGCAGCAGCATCCTACCCTGGCAGCGCTGCGGCGGTTGGCTGGCTGCCAGCCCCGCCGGCGGATCAAGGTGGGAACCATCGGCGACCCCGCCAAAGCGACGCTGTGGCTTACCGCGCGCGGCTTGCTTGAGGAGTACCATGTCTATGCCGCAGGAGCGTTCTTTCTCGGAGGGGGGTACACGCCGCCGTCCCTCTGGCTGGTCCGCCGCTACGGTCTCACCACCTCGGCCTTGAGAGCGCTCCGTTCCCGCGTGGCGGGACAGCGAAGGAGAGCGTCATGAACTTCCTCGACGCCCGCGGCCACGGCTTCGTGCGGGTTGCCGTGGCAGTTCCGCCGGTGGCACTTGCGAGCCCGCTGGCCAACGCCCAGGCGCACGCCCAGCTCCTGGAGGAGGCCTCCCGCAACGGCGCGATGTACGCCGTCTGCCCGGAACTGGGGCTGACGGGCTACAGCTGCGGCGACCTGTTCCACTCCGCCGCCCTGCTCGACGAGACGGTCGAGGCGCTGTCGCGGCTGGCCGAGCGGACCGGGCGCATGGAGATGGCGTTCACGGTGGGGATGCCGCTCGTGGTCGAGGGCAGCGTCTTCAACGCCGCCGTCACCCTGTGCCGGGGCGAGGTGATCGCGGTCGCTCCCAAGACCTACCCTCCCGAGTACCGGGAGTTCTACGAGCTGCGCCACTTCGCCCGCGCCACCGAGGCGCGGCGTCGCTTGGTCACGCTCCTGGGGAAGGAAGTCCCCTTCGGGAACGACATCCTCGTGCGGTTCGCCGGCGTGCCGGGATTCGTCCTGCATACTGACGTCTGCGAGGACATCTGGGTCCCGATCCCGCCAGGCACGAAGGCCGCGCTGGCGGGGGCGACCGTCCTGGCGAACCTCTCCGCGTCCAACATCACCGTCGGCAAGGCTGCGTACCGCGAGCAGCTCGTGCTCGGGTCGTCGGGCAGGAACATCGCTGTCCAGCTCTACAGCGCCGCCGGCCAGGGCGAGTCCACCACCGACCTGGCCTGGGACGGGGATGGCTACATCGCCGAACGGGGGATGCTGCTCGCGCGGACCGTCCGGTTCCGGCAAAGCGTGCTGGAAGGGGAGGTCATCCTGGCCGATGCCGACCTCGGCTCGCTGCTGCAGGACCGGATGCGGCAGGGGTCGTTCCGCCAGAACGCCGCCGACAATCAGGCGACGTTCCGGGAGGTCATGGTGCAGGGAGCGCTCGGAAAGGAGGCGTCTCCTGCCCTCCTCTCCTTCCAGCGCTTCATCGAGCCCCACCCGTTCGTGCCGGCGGACCAGGCAGACCGGGACGATCGCTGCTGGGAGGTCTTCCTGATCCAGGCCACCAGCCTGCGGCGCCGCCTGGAGCACGCGGGCGCGAAGCGCGTGGTGATCGGAGTTTCAGGAGGCCAGGACTCGACACTCGCCCTCCTGGTGGCGGCCCACGCGGTGGACCTGATGAAGCTCCCGCGGTCTACCATCATCGGGATCACCATGCCCGGCTTCGGGACGACAGGCCGGACCAAGGACAACGCCCGGAACCTCGTGGAGGCCCTGGGCGCGACGTTCAAGGAGGTGCCCATCACGGGCATCGCCCAGTCCGTGTTCACCGCCGTCGGCCACGATCCGGCGGTCGAGGACCTGGCCTTCCAGAACGTGCAAGCCGTGACGCGCAAGCTGGTCGAGCTCGCCACCTGCTGGGAGACCGGCGGGTTGGACCTCGGAACCAGCGACCTGTCCGAGTTGCTGCTCGGCTGGACGACCATGTTCGGCGACCACGCCAGCCACTACGGCGTCAATGCCGGGGTGCCCAAGACCCTGGTCACGTCCCTGATCCGGTGGTCGTGCGAACACGTGTTCAGCAAGGAGCCGCCGGTCCAGGCCGTCCTGGACGACATCCTCAAGACCCCGGTGTCCCCGGAGCTCACCCGTCCGGGCGCGCAGGGCGAGATCCTGCAGCGGACCGAAGACCTGGTCGGGCCGTACGAGCTGCACGATTTCTTCGGGTACTGGTTCGTGCGGTTCGGCTATCCGCCGTCGAAGATCGCGCGGATGGCCCTGGCGGCCTTCGGCGGGAGGTACGACATCGCCACGATCAAGAAGTGGCTGCGCGTCTTCCTGGTCCGGTTCTTCGCCAACCAGTACAAGCGGTCGTGCCTGCCCGACGGCCCGAAGGTCGGCCTCACGTGCGTTTCGCCCCGCGGCGACTGGCGCATGCCGTCGGATGCCACGCCGGAGGCGTGGCTCGCGGACCTCGATCGCGTGCCCGACGCGGTCTAGTCCCCAGGAAGGTGCGGTGGTCTCTCCCCACCCCGCCTTCCTGCGTTGATGTCATCTTAGAGGGATATCCAATCCCGGCGCTTTCCGGAAAACCTTTTAATCCTTCCCTAGCCAACAAAATTACATGCCCCACCCCGTTCCCCTGCAAATCTACCGCGACATCCTGGAGTTCGCGCCCAACGCCTGCGTAGACGTAGTGATCATGCACCAGGACCGCGTCCTCATGGTGTACCGCGAGCGCGAGCCTGCGAAGCACCAGTGGTGGTTCCCCGGCGGCCGGATCTACAAGAACGAGCTCCTCGAAGACGCGATCATCCGCAAGGCCCGTGAGGAGGTTGGCCTCGATGTTCGCGTGGTCCGCAAGGTCGGCGTCTATGAAACCCTCTTCCCCCAGGCTGCCCTGCCTGAGGTCAAATCAGGGGCGCACACCATCAATATCGCCTTCCTCGCCGCCCCACTCACGAGGCAGCCCGAGGTCGTGCTCGACCAGGACCATTCATCGTTTGTCTGGTGCGCCAGCCCGGCAAAGGATTGGAACCCGTACCTGAAGCAGGTGCTGAAAGATCTGGGCTGGCCGCCCACGAAAGCGGGAAAGAAGCGCTAGCGCTTCTCCATGACCTTGACGTCGGCCTTGCCATGGGTGAGGTCGTTGATCTTCGCGTAGATGTCCCCCTGCATGCCCGCAGGGATCTCGAGCAGGGCGTACCAGCCGTCCCCGCGCCATTCCTCTTCCTTCAGCTGGGCGATGGTGCGGATGATGGACGATGCCCGGCCGGCGGATTCCATCGGCACGTGGACGGCGATCTGGAGCCGCTCCATCCGCAGCGGGATGATCGGCTCGAGTTTCTTCAGGATCTCCTCCAACTGGGCTTCTGCTGACTTGAACGGGTCGATCGAGACCTTGGCCTGCTCCATGGCGTTCATGATCCGCTGGGGCGGATGCGGCAGCCGGGTCTTCGGATCGATGGCTTGGCGCGAGATCAGGGTCGCGAGTTGCTTGCGCTTCTCCTCGACCATGGTCCGCCGCTGCTCGGTCGTCAGCTGGAGTTCTCCATCACGGAGGATGACCTCGGCGATCTTCACCACGTCGGTCGTTCCGAAGGCCTTCGTGAGGTCGCTGTCCGGCGCGTGGTCGCCCTTGCGCGCGTCGTTGAAGATTCCCCGCACGGCAAGGATGTTGTCGATCGAGCCGGGCTTGCCCTTCTTGAAGTTGAGCGCGAGGTCCGGGTCGACGAGGATCTGGAACTCCTTGGTCCGGTGGATCTTCGCAATCACGGCCTTGTCAAGGGAGACCATGCTTCACTCCAGGAACGAAGCATTAAAAGGATTTCCTCACCTGCGAGGCGGGCAGCACGGTCGCAGTCTTCTCGGTCACGTGCAGGACCTCGATCAGCTCCGGGCTGGCATCCTTCTCGCCGGCCCGGAGGGCATGCACCAGGATCCGCAGGCCGCGTTCCACGTCCAGTCCTTCTTTGTAGTCCTTCTCCAGGATTTTCTTGGCCTTGTCCGCTCCCCGGCCGATGGCCTGGGCCTTCCATTCGATCATCGTCCCGGAAGGCTCGGTCTCGAACAGCTTCGGTCCGGTGTGGTCCACGCCGCCGACCAGCAAGCCAACGCCGTACGGCCGGACGCCGGCGTACTGGGTGACGAGATGCTTGCGGTCGCAGAGATAGGTCGTGAGAGAAGCAACGGAGATCGGCTCGCCGTAGGTGATCTGGTGGATCTGCGCCCGCGTGCGGCCCGTATCCACGAGCTCGCGCGCGTCGGCCAGACTGCCTGCCGAGACGATGCCGATGTGGTCGTCGACCTGGTACGTCTTCCGGTAGGATTCAGGGACCGCGAGAGGCACGGTCATCTTGACCGATCCGAGGAGGACGCCGCCGTCGATCTTGATGCCGATCGACGTCGAGCCTGACTTCACCATCTCCCGCGCATACTCGACCTGGAGGAGTCGTCCGTCCGGCGAGAAGACGACGATCGTCCTATCATAGGCCATGTAGCTGGGCGGCATGGGTTGTGCCATAACAATCTTGTCGATGATTATAGGAGCAGGTACATATAAATAACCCTCGGATGTCCGACCGTCCCGGAATTGCCGTATATAAATCTCGGCCGCCAATATCATCCATATGGCACGACGCCGGGCCGCGCGCCGCCAGCGCCATCGGTCTCCCATCACGGTGGAAATGACCGTCCTCTTCGTCGTCCTCGTCTCCTTGGTTGCCACGATCATCATGACGGGCATCGACAACCCGGTCGCCAAGAGCGGTGCCATTGCCGGTAACCAGATCGCCGCCGGCCTGCAGGGCCAGTCCGTTGTCTCGGGTGTGGTCACGATCCAGCCGCTCTGCAAGGACACCGACCGCCTCGACCTCTCTACCAAGGGCAGCTGCACCTCCGCAAACGGGACCAAGACCGACTACTGCTGGAATAACGCTTCGGTCGTCGAATACACCTGCCTCAGCAACACCTGCGCGCAGAATATCTACACCTGCGCGAACTACGGCTTCACCGGCGGCTGCGTCGATGGGGCCTGCGTGAACGCTTCCGGTCATCTCGCCTGCGTTGGCCTCACGTGCTCTGTTGTCCCTGGATCGGGCGGGGATCTGTGCTCAGTGAATGCGGACTGCACGCCTGACACGACCGTCAGCGGCAGTTGCGGGGACGCTGTCTGCAATTATGCGAGTTCCACCATTCTCACAAAGGACGGCAACAAGGTGGTATCCATCAACGGCGTGACGTATGTGGTGAGTGTTATCGGCACCTCCGACGCCTCCATCGCGGTCGTCAGCGTCAATGGGCTTGCCCAGAGCGTCGCTAAGTTGGGTCACTATACCGTCAACGGACTGCCCCTGTATGTCCTGAACGTTATCCACGTTTTCAATGATCAGTTAAATAGCGGCGCAACCCTCAGTTTCGGTGAAGACACGAGCACCTGCTCGCAAGATTGCACAGCAACATCGATTGCCTACTCGTGCGGGAACGCCGTCTGCCAGAATCTGGATGTGACTCAATATGTCAAGGATGGGGAAAAGCTCTACCTGGTGAATGGGAATGAATACCGCATGAAGGTCGTGGGGACCTCTGATGTGAGCAATATTGTCCTCAGCGTGAATGGCCTGTCCAGCATAGCGAGCAAGGGTCTCTCTAAGACCATCAATGGATTGGATGTGTTCGTCGTGGACGTCTATCATAACATCAGCGGCCAGCAAAACTCTGGGGGCATCCTCCGCCTCGGAGAGAATTCCTTGACCTGCTCTGACTGCAACAATAACACCAACCAGAGCCTGCCTGACCTCACGGTCACCACACTCACCGCAGCAGTGGATCCGGCCAACCAAACGAGCAACGTCATGCTCACCGCAACGATCGCGAACGTGGGGACGGCGGCCGCAAGCGTCTCCACCACGGACTTCGCGGTTGTGTCTATCACGGGTGGCGGGATGATCGTCATCGGCAAGTCGTACAGCACCCCCAGCATCCCCGCAGGCGGCCAATGGGTGATGACCGGCTACTTCAACCTCACCGCTGGCAAGACCTACAACGCCACGGTGGTCGCAGATTCGCTGCATGTAGTCACTGAGCTGAACGAGGGAAACAACGCGAAGACTATCACCTTCGCCGTCTGACCTCGCTCGGCAACTTCTTACTGGGGTTCGATCTTCTTGAAGCCCGTGTACGGCACCAGCGCCTTCGGGATCACGACGCTGCCGTCGCGCTGCTGGTAGGTTTCGAGGAGGGCGACGATCACGCGTTGCGGGACCAGAGCGGTGGAGTTCAGGATGTGAACGAGCCCGGCTGGAGGGGAATCGCGCTTGCCATACTTGATCCGCAGCCGGCGGGCCTGGTAGTCCGTCGCATTGGAGCAGGAGACCATCTCTCGGTAGCGGCCCTGGACGGGCAGCCAGGCTTCGAGGTCGTACTTCTTCGCGGCGATCGACCCGATGTCACCCGTGCAGACGTTCACGACCCGGTAGGGCAGCTCAAGCGCGCGGAACAGGTCTTCGGCGTTCTTGATGAGCTCCTCATGGAGCGTCCAGGAGTCCTCGGGCCTGCTCAGGACTATCTGCTCCACCTTGGTGAACTGGTGGACGCGGAAGATGCCCTTGGTATCCTTGCCGTGCGATCCTGCTTCCTTGCGGAAGCAGCTCGAGATCCCGGCCAGCCGGACCGGGAGGTCAGCTTCATTGAGCGTCTCGCCCTGGTACTGCGCAACGAGCGGATGCTCGGACGTCGCGATGAGATAGAGGTCCTCGTCATCGATCTTGTACATCATCTCCTGGAAGTCGCCCAGGTCGACCACGCCCTCGTAGGGCTGCCGCCGCATGAAGAACGGAGGCAGAACCGGGGAGAAGCCCTTCTCCCGCAGGCGGTCGAGGGCGAGTCTCTCCAGCGCGTGCGCCAGCAGCACGCCCTCGTTCTTCAGGAAGGAGAACCGCGCGCCGGCGATCTTCGCCGCCCGTTCGATGTCGAGGATGCCCAGGCTGACGCCGAGCTCTTCATGGCCCTTCGGCGTGAAGGCGAACGACGGTTTCTTCCCCCACGACCGCACCTCGACGTTCTGGGAGTCGTCCCTGCCGATCGGGACCGAGTCATGCAACAGGTTGGGCAGCCGCATCAGGGCCGCGTCGATGGCGGCTTTCTTCTCCTCCACGGCGGCCTCGGCCGCGGCGATCCGTTCGCCCAGGGCTTTCAGGTCCTTGCGGTAGCGGTCCGGCTTCTCCCCTTCGCGGATGCGCTTGCCCATCTCCTCGACGCGCAGGTTCTTCTGGTGGCGGAGGGTTTCCAGCTCCTGGAGCAGCTGCCGGTAATCCTGGTCGTCCGCAATGAGGTGGTCGAGCAGCTTCCCTTTCTCGGCCGAGCCGCGCTTCTTGAGGTCGGCCCTGACGAGGTCAGGCCGCTCGCGGATGAGCTTGATATCGAGCATGCTTTCTATTGGGAGTGGAAACAAGATAAAGCCTATCGCTTGCGCGAGAGCACCCAGAGCTGGTCGAAGTAGGCCTTGAAACTGTCGCGGACCTGCTTGTTCCGGATCGAGAAGGCGATGGGGTCCTTGGTCCAGAGGATGATGATGGCCTCGTCCCGATACAGGTTGATCTGCATGGGATTGTCCATGCCCTTGGGCAACGAGGCGACTCGACTGGAAGAAAAGCTGGGGTCGCCTGCGTTGGCCAAGCCCGTGCGCAGCGCCTGCTGATCCGCATGGTTGCCGAGGAGCGTCACGCGCACGCCCTTCTCGAGGCGGTGACGGTGGTAGTCGAGGAAGAATCGCTGGACTCGTTCCCGCTGGGCCTTGCCCCAGGTTGCCCCAAGGACCTGGTACTCCTCTCCTGGCCGATAGCGATCGATCCGAGAGAAGAAGAGTCTCGACACGTCCTCGAAACCGTGGTAGACCGTGACGTCCTGATCCCAGAGCACGCGGAAATAACCCCGGAAGCTGTCGGCGATTTGGCGGCTCCCGATAAGGAAGGCTAGCGGTCGGTCTCCCCAGAGCACGATCGCGACGCTCTCACCGAAGACGTGCACTTCCCCTGGGGTGGAGAACTCCCGCGGAACGGTCTTCACCTCGGTGAGGGGAAGCGAACGGTTCACCGAGATGAGATGACGGGCGCCTTCGTTGAGAATGATCCGGCCACGAACCCCCTTCCGTGCTCGCCGCCGGCTCCACCCCTCGAGGAAGCGGCTGAACGGTTCGGCGACATCCGCGGCCACGAATACGATGTGCTCGTCCCCGGGTTGGAGTGCCCTGAGCATCATCTCGAAGACCGTCCTCATCCCCTGTTCACCTTCGTAGACGGTGGCCTCGTGCCGCACCTTTGCAAGCTCCCTTTTCACTTGGAGGTGGGGAAGGAGCGAGCGCAGATGATTCTCCCTCTCGCGCATCACATCAAGAAGGACTTCAGGGTCTGCAGCCTCGAAGTAACGCTTCTTTCCCTTGATGACCGAACTCGCAAGTCCCTTCTCGATCAGCCGCTGGAGGAGGGCGTAGGCAGTAGCCCGGTGGAAACCTGTTTTCTTGATCACCGGACCGGCAGTCGTGGAGCCAGCCTCAAGGAGGGCGAGGTAAGTCGCCGCTTCTCCCGCAGAGAGGCCGGCGTCCACCAAGGCGGACGTGTCCATAGGGATACCTCGGGAAGCGTACTTAAATGTGTTGTCCATATCTGGACGACAAACATATTAAAGGAAGAACGTTTATGTCATCGGATAGGAGTGACAATGAACAAGATATTCGTGGCCGTCATCGGCGTGATCCTCGTGGCGGGCCTGCTCGGCCTTTCAAGCGGTCCCGCCGCGGGACCGGAGCAGATGGTCCGCATAGGAGACCTGCCGATCGTCGACGGCCTGCCGCTCTACGTTGCCCTGGAGAAGGGCTACTTCGCCGAGGAGGGGTTGCATGTTGAACGAGTGCAATTCGAGGCGCCGAACCAGATCATCGACGCCCTGCTCCAGGATCGGATTGACTTCGGGTCGCCGAGCATCGCGCTCGGGATCACCGGCATCGCCGACCACAAGAATCCCGGGAAGCTCAAGATCTATGCCGCCGCAGGCGGCTCCGTCGACCACCCGAAGGAGAACCTCTTGGTCGCTCCTGACAGCGACATCGTCTCGATCTCCGACCTGAGCGGCAAGAGGCTCGGGATCCTTGGCGGTATCCAATGGCGGACGATCGCGAGGGAGCTGCTCGCCCAGCACGGCCTGGAGATGGACAAGGACGTGACCATCGTCGAGCTGTCGCCTGCCCTGCAGGTCCAGGCTCTCGCTTCCGGTCAGATCGACGCGTTGCTTGCCCTTGAGCCCATGTCCACGGTCGCCATCCAGCAGGGAGCCGGCAAGATCATGATCAGCGGCCCGGTAGAGAAGGGCATAGCAAATCCGTTCTATGGCGGCGCGGGCGTCGTACGGGCCGCGTTTGCCGAGGAATACCCGGAGCAGACGGCGAAGGTGTTGCGCGCATTCGAAAGGGCGATGGACGACATCGCGGCCGACCCCGCCGCTCACAAGCAGTATCTCCTCGGGTACACCCCTCTGAGCGAAGAGGTCGTTCAGGAGGTGCCGATTGTCATGTTCA
Source organism: Candidatus Aenigmatarchaeota archaeon (assembly GCA_016198585.1). Classification (GTDB taxonomy): domain Archaea; phylum Aenigmatarchaeota; class Aenigmatarchaeia; order QMZP01; family QMZP01; genus JACQOD01. The sequence goes on from JACQII010000016.1 coordinate 90,743, forward strand.
GGTCGTGCAGCGATTTCACGTCGGATGACATAGGGGCCATGCAGGCGTTTTACGACATCTTCACGAAATATGGGATTGTCGACGGGGAGATCGACCCGCACACGCTCCTCTATTGCGAGACGGAGTGACCTGTCGGATGGTTCTGAGAGTTGATTATGGGAATAACAATATCGGTCAGGGATGTGAAGAAGCGCTTCGGCCAGAAGGAGGTGTTTCAGGATGTGTCGTTCCGCGTCCGGAAGGGTGAGATCGTGGCCCTCTTCGGCCCGAACGGGTGCGGTAAATCCACCCTACTCAACATCCTGTCACGGCTGGTAGAGAAGGACGGCGGAAAATGCGATGTGGACGGATTTTCATCCAGCCGCGTCAGCTATGTCTTCCAGAACTACCGGGACTCCCTCCTGCCGTGGAGGAACGTCTATGACAACGTCGCCTTCCCCCTTGAACTCCAGGACATGAACGCTGACGACATACGGAAGCGGGTCCAAGAGGTGGAGAGCATCCTCGGCGTCCGCCTCGACCGTAGGAAATATCCATACGAACTGAGCGGAGGGCAGCAGCAGATGCTTGCGTTCGCGCGGGCCCTCGTCACCAGACCCCAGGTGTTCTTCATCGACGAACCGTTCTCGGCCCTGGACTACGAGAACAACCTCCTCCTGCGGAAGCGGTTGCAGGAGTACTGCGTGATCCACAGGCCAACGGTCTTGGTGGTCACCCACGACATCGAGGAAGCGGTGCATCTTGCAGGTAGGATCGTCGTCCTCTCGAAGCCGCCGGCACGGGTGGTCGACGTCGTAGAGAATCCGTCCGCTTACCCCCGCGATCTTTCCTTCCTGGATTCGAAACAGTATCGGGACGTGAAGGGCAGGGTCTTCGCCGCGTTCCAGAAGGGGGCCGGCTTATGAAACACGGGAAGACCGTCCTCCTGGGGCCAGGACTCGCCCTCTTGGCATGGTATCTTATCGCCGAACTGCGCCTCGTCGACGCGTTCTTCCTCCCGGGTCCGATAGCGACCATCAGCGAGCTGCTCGAACTGGCCGTTGGAGGCGGCATCATCACTGATGCGCTCCTCACCCTTGAGCGGGTCTTCCTCGCGTTCGTCATCGCTGTCCTGGTCGGCATACCGGTCGGGCTGTTCCTCGGCACTTCGCGACGGGTGTATGAAAGCCTCGAGATGGTCATCGACTTCTTCAGGTCGATCCCGGCGACGGCGATCTTCCCCCTGTTTGTGGTGGTATTTGGGATTGAGGACAGCTCGAAGATCGCGGTCGCTTCGTTCGCCTCGGCGCTCATCATTCTCTTCCATACCGCCCACGGCGTCATGCACGCGAAGAAGTCGAGGACTTTGGCAGCCCGGCTCATGGGCGCTACGAAGCTCCAGGTATTCCGGTTCGTCTCCTTCTGGGAATGTTTGCCTCAGATCTTCGTCGGCCTCCGGACGGCGGTGAGCCTCTCCCTGGTCATTGTCGTTGTGACGGAGATGTTCATCGGCACCTATGCCGGCCTCGGACGCCGCCTCATCGATTTCCAGTACGTGTACAACATCGAGGGCATGTACGCGATCATCCTGCTGACGGGGATCATCGGCTACCTGATCAACGCGGTCTTCATCCTCCTCGAGCGACGGGTCGTCCACTGGTCAGGGAAATAATATCTGATGGCAGGTGCCAGCCCCTTCACAGTCAACCGACCCACGAGGCCGGGGCGGTCCTGACGCTGGAATTTAAGTTCTGACGGGAAAGATCTTCCATGAAGGTCGCGCCGCTCTCGAAGCGACAGGAACCAGGGCTGAACCGCCTGCTGCGCGAGTACTGGGAGACCCGCGGGATGCGCTACTCTGCAGCCTACACCCGTCGCTACCTGCGGGAAGGCCATCGCATCGAGATCCTCGGCGACCGGTTCTTCGTCGCCGTTGACGGCCAGGAGGTCATCGGCTGCGCATCCGTGGTCTTCCAGGAACCTGAAGTGGCTGAGCTGCGCGACCTCTTCGTCCGGCCGGCCTGGAGGAACCGGGGAGTCGCGAACCAGCTGCTGCTGGCCAGCGTCGCCGCGTGCCGAACGCGGAAGGTTAGAAAAGTCTTCGCGCTCGTGTTTCCCGAGGTCGCGGACCTCTACCGCGCGCACGGATTCAGGGAAGAGGGGAGACTCAGGAGCCACTTCGCGCGCGGCGAGGACCTGCTCATCGTGGCGCGGTTCCTGCGGACGTAGCTGGACTGCAGCTTTTTATGTTTGCGCGCCCAATACAGAGTGGGTTTCGTTGGAACCCATCGAACGGCGCTACCGAACAGGCGACACGGTTTCTCTGCACTATGTGCATGATGTCGGTTTCCCGGCTGAGCCGCAGGCGTTCGAGCTGGTGGACATCCACGACGGTTACGTCACCGCCCAGGTGGCCGGCTGCCGGCCAACCTTCTACCCCCTCAGCGCATTCGCCGAGCTGCTGCGCACCGATGGCCACCAGCTCGTGGTCCGGGAGGACGCAGCTTTCCACCGGTTCCTGCGGGTGCGGGGAGCCTATGCGACCGCCCAGGAGATCGCCCGGCGCTACCACGCCGCCGTGCTTGAGGCCGTCGAGGGCCTGCAGCAGCGCGAACAGCGCCGATGAGCGGCGCTACTTGCCGAACGTGAGGGAGAGCGCGCCCGCCTGGGTGCCGTCGGTGTAGAACGCGAGTTGCCCACCGATCCGCATTTTTCCGAGCGTCGTGCGGATCCCCACGAGCGGACCCGACCGGGTGTCGTCGCCAAACGAGTCCATGCCCCAGCCGATACATAAACCGTCCCAACGCGAGGACTCACGATCGAACTGCCCGGGAAAGACAAGAGCGTCCCAATGCGTCGATGATGAGCCATCGGGGGAGGCGAGGCGCAGATATTGGATGTTGGCGAGATCACCGAAAGCCCAAGGGTCAGCGACCCGATTGAAATTATACTCGTGGGTAAGCGAGGGATCGGTTGCGAACCTCGGGTCGGGATAGAGGATACCGATTGGCCCGAACAAGCGGCCGGCCCGCTTCTCGTGTCCGAAAAACCGTCCATGGTGGCCCAGCGAGAGCCCGGCCAGCGTGAACTGCGCGCCCGGCTCGTCGCCTACCATGTTGTCTACGTGCAGCACGTCCAGGGCCGGCCGCAGCTGAAGGCTCTCGTCTAGTACAGGCAAGACTATCCCTGCCAGATAGCGAGCTTGCTCCTGCTCTCGCTGGTGGCCGACCGCGATCTCCCAGCCGCTGGACGCCCAGGTCGCGATGCCGCCCGCTCCGTAGGTGTCCGTGGTCTTACCGTCCTTCGCGAAGCCAGCAACAGCATAGGCGACCGAATCCTGTCCAGTGGTGGCCTTGTTGCGATACAGCAGCCGAGTGAAATCGAAGTCCGCGTCCCCGGGGAGCTCGACCCGGCCGCCGCCGACGCTCCACCGATCGTCCGGTTGGTAGGCTGCGGCGACGGTGTGCGCGTCCCGGCCAGCTGCCTGGTCGTCGAGGACGTGACCGGCAACCACCACGTCGCCCTCAGCGGCCGGGAATCGGGCCATGAGGCTCACGTAGTCCAGGCGGTCATCACCGGACACGCGGCCGACGCCGGCCAGAAAATCCGGATGGGTCACGGTGAGTTGGGTGTTCAGGTTGTCGCCAGTATGGTGTGTATATGATTCCGCAACAAGGGTGTCCCAGGGCGTCGCGGCAGCTTCCTGGACGGAAGCGGGCGCGCTGCAGGCTGTCGCCAGCGCCAGGGAACCCAGGGCATATCGGAAAGCGCGCATAGTCGCCTCGTAGGTGACCTGCCATTCCGCTCCTTTTAATAATATGTGGTGCTGTACAAATACCACGCTTTTATATGCCCGAATCGCAAGAGGTCTCATGGCGCTGGCGATCCTGCGGAAGATCGGGCTGTCGGAAGGCGAGGCGACCGTCTACACCGCCCTCCTCGAGGCAGGCCGCTCGCCGCTGAGCAGGATCCACGAGAGGACCGGCATCGAGCGGCGCAACATCTACGACATCCTGAACAAGTTGATCGAGCGCGGACTCGTCACGTACGTGACCGAGAACCGGCGGCGCTTCTTCCAAGCCGGTCACCCGAGCACGCTGGTCGGCTACCTCGATGCGAAAGGGGACGAGCTGGAGCGGACCAAGCGCGCTGTGCAGAAGGAGCTTCCCAGCCTGGTGGGGACGTTCCTCGCGAAACGGCCAGCCGTCTCGGCAGAAATCTTCCGCGGCCACGACGGGATGAAGGCGGCCTGGGAAGACATCCTCCGCGAGAAGGAAATCCGGTTCATTGGGTCGGGCCGGTACGTACCGAAGACCCTCCCGCGCTTCTTCCGCAGCTGGAACGCGCGCCGGATCGCGCGGCGCATGAAGCTCTTCAACCTGGTCCGGGCCGAGCTCCGGAAGGAGATCAGGAAGCCTTACCCGCTCGAGTACATCCGCTACCTGCCACCCGAATTCAGCGGCAACCCTGCCGTCGTCGCTATCTACGGCAACAAGACCACCCTGCTGCTCCTCGGGACTGAGTTCTTCGCCTTCGTGATCGAGAGCAAGGAGCTCGCCGACAACTATCGGGATTACTTTCGCTTTTTATGGTCAAATGTCGCAAAAAGGTAGCAGGAGCCTGAGGTGAGAGACATGAAGATGCGTTCCCCGATCCTGGTCGCGCTCGGCCACGTCGACCATGGGAAGACCACGCTGCTGGACAAGATTAGGGGAAGCGACGTCGCCCGGACTGAACCCGGCCTCATCACCCAATACATCTCCGCCAGCTACATCCCCACCAACACGATCCGCCAGCGATGCGGGCCGCTGCTCGACCGGTTGGGCATCACCCTCAACATCCCGGGCATCCTCTGGATGGACTCCCCAGGACACGAGGCGTTCACGACCCTCCGCAAGCGAGGCGGCGCGATCGCCGACTTCGCCGTCCTGGTGGTCGACCTGATGGAGGGATTCCAGCCCCAGACCCGGGAGAGCGTGAACTTCCTCCGCCAGTTCAAGACCCCCTTCTGCGTCGCACTCACCAAGATCGACCGCCTGGTGGGCTGGGTGCCCCGGCCGGGGGAGCCGTTCGTGGCCTCGTTCGAGGACCAGTCCTCCCGGACAAAGGAGGCGTTCGATGACAAGTTCTACCGGATCATCGGCGAGCTCGGGAGGGAAGGGTTCTCTGCCGAGCGGTTCGACCGGGTGGAGGACTTCACCAAGCAGATCGCCATTGTCCCGCTCTCCGGCACGACCGGCGAAGGCGTCCCTGATCTGCTCGTCATCATCGCTGGCATCGCCCAGCGGTTCCTCAAGGGCAGCCTCGAAGTCCAGCCGGGGAAGGGCAAGGGCACGGTCCTGGAGGTGAAAGAGGTCGTCGGCCTGGGCTCGACCATCGACGCGATCATCTACGACGGCTCCGTGCGCAGGGGAGACTTCCTGGTGGTCGGCGGCAACGACCTGGTCCGCTCGCGCGTCAAGGCGCTGCTCGTGCCGGCTCCGCTGAAGGAGCTGCGCATGGAGAAAGGCTTCCAGCCAGCAGATGAAATCGCGGCCGCAGCCGGCGTCAGGATCGCTGGCCCGGGCCTGGAATTCGTGCTCGCGGGCTCGCCCTTCCGCGTCGTCAAGTCCGAGAAGGAGGTCACGGCCGCCGAGGATGAAGTCAGGGAAGAGGTCGAGGAGGTCGAATTCGCCTCTGCCCAGGACGGCGCCATCCTCCGGGCCGACACCCTCGGGAGCCTCGAAGCCCTGATCAAGACCCTGCAGCCGGTCGTCCCGATCCGGAAGGCCGGGGTCGGGACCGTGACCCGGGCCGACGTACTCGAGGCCAAGACCCTGGGCCGCCCGATCTTCGCCTTCGGGACCAAGCGGCTCCCGGACATCGAGAAGTTCGCCAAGGACAACCAGGTCGCCCTGTTCGCCTCGGACATCATCTACGCCATGGTCGAGGACTACCAGACCTGGGAGCTCGGCGCGAAAGAGCGCTCGCTGCAGCACATCCTGGATTCGGTCCCCCGGCCAGGCCAGGTGGCGGTCCTCAGGGGCTTCCTCTTCCGGCAGAAGGACCCTGCAGTGTTCGGGGTCGAGGTCGTGAAAGGCACGATCAGGCCTGGCGTCGTCCTGGTGAACAAGGGGAAGAAGATCGGCGAGGTCAAGGAGATCCAGGACCAGGGAGAGTCCCGTCCAGAGGCCGTCAAGGGCCAACGCATCGCGATTTCCATGCCCGACGTGGTCTTCGGCAAGCAGGTCAACGAAGGCAACGTCCTCGAAGTCTTCCTTTCGGAGGCGACGCGCGAGGCCCTGGAGAAGGCCCGCAGCAAGCTGCGGCTGGACGAGCGCGAGCTGCTCGATGCGGCGGGATTTTAAAGTGGCCGGCCCTAAAGATCTCATGGGCATCCACTTCTACCAACGGACCGATCGCCACCGCGACCAGCTCACGGGCCGCGAGCGCGAGGTCCAGCACGCAGTAGAGCGGGCCGCAGCCGGGATCGCGAAGCCGGTCGTGCGCGTCCACGCCAGCCACGTCCACGTCTTCGCCTCGGTCCCGGAAGCGCGGGAACGGTTCTTCGCCAACCGCGTGCGGGCTGCACTGGCCGGCCTCCCTGATGTCCGGTGGGACGCCCACCACTACCTCTTCCCGGTCGCCTCCCTGCGGCCGCGCGACCTGGACCGCCTGCTCGAGGGGATGCACCAGAACCGGTATGCGGACGCTTCTGGACTGCGGAGACGGCCATGACCTTCCATCTCAACCCCTGGTTTCTCGTCACGCTCTTGGGTGAACCTGACCTCTGGCTGGTGATCGCGGTCGGGCTGGGCGTCTTCTCGCTCGTCTGGCGGCGGCTGCGGCCCAACCACCGCCTCCACGTCGTGCTCGAAGTCCTGATCCTCTCCCTCCTCATCGTCCTCGGCATCGTCTTCGCCACCAAGCAGGTGACCCAGATCGACCGGCCCTGCGGCCCGGAGAACCCGTACTGTCTCGAAGATTCTTCCTTCCCGTCGGGCCATGCGGCCAGCATCTTCGCCGCCTTCACTGTCCTGCTGGCCTTCCTCCCGCGGCGCTGGCTGCCGTTGCTGGCCGTCCCCCTCCTGGTCGCGGCTTCCCGGGTGGCACTGGGCGTCCACACCTGGCTCGATGTGGCTGCTGGCGCTGTCCTCGGCATCCTGGTCGCCCTGGGCGTGATCGCCTCCTTCCGGAAGGCCGGCCGGCTGCAGAAATGGCCGTGGGAGCGCTAGCTACTGCTGCTGGTTCACTTCAGAAACCGGTGGCAGTAAACATATATCCTTGAATATAGCTATTGCAGCATCGCAAGGTATTTAAACCTTAAATGTCACCACTTGTCAGTGATATCCTATGACGCGACGTGATGACGAGCTGGTCAATCGGGTGGTCGAGAAGGTCCTGAAGGACTTCGACTTCGAGATTGATGACATGCTCGAAGCCAACCAGGAGGAAGTTGTCCAGGCTATCAAGGACTCGATCCTGGAGCACCTGGATCAGGAGCCTCCGCACGTGGACTGGATCCAGCTGGTTGACCTCGACGAGGCCGAAGCGCACAAGAACAAGAACGGCGACTTCCTGGCTGCGTAAGCACCTTTCCCTTTTTCCCTCGTGGGATTTCTCCTCCCCAAAGGGACGGCCGTCCCTTTGAGGGAACCGATAAGTATTTAAATACTCTTATGTCACTATTAGGTAGTGACATACTATGTCTGAAGACCTTTGGGAAAAGCTCTTGAAGAAGAACCGGGAAGACCTGTATCGGATGGAGATCGCGGACGAGGAGGTCCCGAATGATTGATACGCTGACCGCAGCCTGGGAACAGAGGCTCTTCGAAGCAGACGGCCTCGGCCGCTACGGCATCACCCCCGAGGAGGTGGTCGCCGCGGCCGCAGAGAAGCTCGGCGCGCTGGCTAGTGGCCGGCAGCCCTACGTCGTTGACGAGGACCTGCGCGAGCGGGAAGGCCGGGACGGCAAGTACCAGAGCCGGGTCACCTACCTCAGCGGATCGGCCCACCGGAATTCCGCCCTGCGGAACGATACGGTCACGCACGAGGCGATGCACGGCCTCTTCGAGGACCGCAACCCCGGCCAGGAAGACCATCCCGAGGCCTACATCCACCAGATGACCGGCATCGGGCTGCGCGGGAACCTCAGCCACCCAGACCCCGAGGTCCGGCGCGAGGCCGCGCGCGGCTACCGTTCCTACCGGCAGCGGTTCAGCGATCCCCGCTACCGAGAATCCCAGGGCGTCTCCGATATTGAGCACTCAGGCGGCTGGACCGACTCCTTGAACTACAGCAGAAGCTACGGGCTTGATGCCCACGACGCCAAGGACGAGAAGGGCCAAGGAAAGGGGAGGAAGGATCACGATACCGGTCACGGCGCTGCGCACGATGCCCACGGGAAGGCGGGGAACCAGGCCGCGGCTGCCGCGGCGACAGGCAGATACGAGCCGAAGAGTCTCCAAGACATCCTCATCGCGGGTGGCCGCGAGTTTGTGGGCGCGATAGCCCTCGGCGTACAGGACGGTGCCATTCGCGCGCTGCGGGAAAGCGGGAAGCCGGGCCAGTACCTGGCCGCGCTGATCGGGAACTACACCTACGCCGGCGCCCTCGACCACACCAAGCCCGACACCATCGTCGCCGTCAAGAAGCGGGACATTCCGGGGTACTCTGTCTCGCTCGTCAAGACGCACGGCACGTACACCCTGACGGCAGATGACGTGACGGTGACCAACGGGACCATCACCCTCCCTGAAGGGCAGGGGTTCGAGCTCATTGGAGGGGACTGGGAGAAGGTCTACGACTACAACCTCTTCGAGAAGCTCGGTTCCGCCCAGACGTTCCCGGGCTTCCGCGAGATGCCGGAGCGGGAGATCCGGCGCCTGCTGGTCGAGGACACGGTGCGCTACCTCGTCAACCGGCCCTCTGATTCGCAGCGGGTGGACGAACAAGGCCGGGTGATCCGGGTCGTGCGGCCGAAGAACTTCGACCTCGGGCTCGGCACCTACATCACCGCCCAGGGGCTCATCGCCGAGCCGATCCTCGGCGGGTACAATCGTGCGGTCAAGATAGCGGAGAACGTGGTGACTGACGTGCTCCCCATGGTCGGGATTGCGCCGAAGCCGGTAGTCGGGAGGATGGAAGCGACCCGCGAGGCCTTCGTCAGGGAACTGACCGACCGGACGATTCGGACCGGCGCCGCGCTCTTCGACCTCGATTATCCCCTCAGGCTCGCGGCGTAGGCCCAGGAGCAGGCGCGCCTCGCAGCCCATTTAAGCTTCCCCCACCAAACATAGTGCATGGTCGCGTTCGTGGACACGCTCATCGACGTCCTCTGCCAGCAGAACACGGCATCGCAGTGCGGCCAGTTCGTCGCTGCCTATCCGGACGTCCCCCAGCAAGTCCTCTGGCTGGTCTTCTTCCCCTCGGTCTTCCTGATCCTCCTGATCTACCTGCTCTCGGAGACCGTCATCAAGAACATCGAGGGCGAAGGCAAGGGAAAGATCCAGTTCCTCGTGGCCATCGCCATTTACCTGTTCATCGTCGTCCAAGGCTGGTATTACATCACGCTCAGCTTCAGCAAGGTCTGGTTCATCACCATCATCATCCTCACCGGCTTCTGGGTCCTGGTCCGCCGCATCGGCTGGACCAGCGGCTGGGGCAGCGGAAAGGGTGGCGGAGGAGGGGGAGGCGGCGGTGGCGGAGGAGGCGGGGGTAGCCACGGGTACGCGGCCAGCCCGGGCGGCTACGTGGAAAAGCGGCTGCGAGCCAAGGCTTCAGGAACCGAGCGGTCCCTGGAGGACAAGATCCACAACCGCATCCGGACCATGAGCTCCCTGCGGAACCGGATCAAGCACGGCGGTGACGCCCGGGGTATCGCCGCCCTGGTGCAGGAGTTCCGGGCCGAACGGAAACTGGCCGAGGACGAGATGCACGAACTCCAGGACTTGATGAACTTCGGACCGCTCAAGATCTCGTCGAAGAAGATCGACACCTGGTGGCGCGAGATCGAGCAGCTGACGCGCGACATTGAGACGGCTGACATCGAGCGCGAGCGCCGGGCGGCGTAGCCTTAGAGCGTTGCCTGTCTGTCGTGCTCGCGGTCGGCCAGGACCTGGTCTTTCACCGACGCAGCCGCAGCCGGCCCGATGGCCCGGGCGACCGTGTCGAGCGGGGCCTGCCGCAGCGCGTGCAGGCTCCCCAGGCCAGCGGCGAACAGCCGGCGGGCACGCACGCGGCCGACGCCCTTGAGCTTCACCAACGGCAGCAGCTCCTCCCTGATGCCGTACCGCAGGCGGAGCCGCGTCTTCCGGATCTGCCTGATCGCGTCGCGGTCGTCGCCCAGGAGGGCGAGTTCCTGGACGGCGTAGAGCAGCCAGTCCGCGATCTCCAGCCGGGCGCGCAGCTCCCCGGGCGTGACCCCGTACTGCTCGAGGAGCAGGTCTTCCCCCTTCTCCTCCATCCACTGCCCGAGCAGCAGCACGAGCTTCAGCCCGCGGAAGAAATCCTCGTACTCCAGGTCCCATTCTGCCGGCGGAGGCGTCACTAGTCCCTTTTCCTCGCCCGCGAGCAGGTCCTCGATGTCCTGGACGTCGCCCTTCCGGACTGTGAGCGGCGGCTTCATCTCCAGGCTGGAGGCGACGAGGTGCAGGACCGAGAACGGCGACTGCAGCTTCCCGAGCGAGCGGATCATGAGGTCGGCCGTCAGCGGGTCGACGTACAGTTCCGCGACGCGCTTCCCCAGTGGCGTCGCCTGCAGCAGCGCGTCCTGGTCCTCCCAGAAGTAGGCCTGGCGGAACTCGTCGTGCCGGCCGTGGTCGGTCATGGTGATGAACGCGCACCGTTCCAGGAGCCGCAGGGTCTTCTCCAGGTGGCCGCGCAGCTGGCCCAGGTCCTTGTACTGGTAAGCGTAGAACGTCCGGGAGAAGAACTCCTCGAGCCGGCGCGTGGTAGGCGCGAGGCCGCCCGCGATCAGCGCCAGGACGTGAGTCCGCAGGACCGGCTCGACCCCGAGCTTGGAGGTGATCCGCTCGGTCTCCCCGTTGATGTAGGTCTCCCAGCAGTGGTCAGCTTCCGCCTCAGTCTTCGGCAGCAGGATGGCCTCGCCCTCCGTGTCGTACGCAGGCCGTCCTGCGCGGCCGGCCATCTGCTGGATCTCCAGGGCAGGCAGGTAGTCCATCCCGCGGAACGAGGAGAAGCGCTTGAGGTCGCGGATGATCACCCGGTAAGCGGGCAAGTTCAGTCCCGCCGCCAGGGTCGGGGTCGCGCACACGACCCGGAGCAGGCCTTGCCGGAAGCCTTTCTCGACAGCCGACCGCTGGGGATGGGTCAGTCCGGCATGGTGGAACGCCGTCCCCTGGAGCACGCAGCGCGCCAGCCGGTCGCACTGGGCGGTCTTGTGCTCGAGCGCGCCCAGGACCTTGTCCGCGAGCGCGGTGAGCTTCTCGCGGTCGCCGGCCTGCACCCGCGCGCCGAGGGTCTTGCCCAGCTTCTCTGCCGCCGCTTCCGTTCCTTTCCGAGTGGAGATGAAGACGAGGGACTGCTTGTCGGTCGCGGCGAGTTCCTGCAGCGCGTCGCCGTCGACCGGGTAGCGCCGGTGGGGGGAGAAGAGGACCTCGTTCCCGTAGCAGACGCCGGTGTAGAGCTTCACCGGCCGGTAGTCGGACTTCACCGCGTCTGCACGCAGCCACCCGGCCAGCTCGTCGTGGTTCCTGATGGTCGCCGAGAGGCCGATGATGACCGGGTTGGCCTCCTGGAGGCGAGTCAGGACCATCTCCAGGGTCGGCCCGCGGCCCGGGTCGGTGAGGAGGTGGATCTCGTCGGCGATCACCAAGCCGACCTGGTGCAACCAGGTGATCCCGTGACGCAGGAGCGAGTCCAGCTTCTCCGACGTCGTCACAATGAGGTCGTACTGGGCCAGCCAGGCGTCGGAGGCGTCGAGGTCGCCGATCGAGAGGGCGACCTTGAGACGAGGGTATTTCCTCGTGAACTCCTCGTACTTCTCCTGGGCAAGGGCCCGCAGCGGCACGATGTAGACGGCCTTCTTCCCGCGCGCGACCGCCTTCAGGGCGGCAATTTCCGCAATCAGGGTCTTTCCCGACGCGGTCGGCGCGGCCACGACCAGGTTGCGGTCCAGCCCGCGCTCGACCGCCAGCCGCTGGACCGGGTTGAGGGCCGGGAAGCCCGATGCCTGCAGGACCTCGGCAACCTCGTCCATACACACAGATTGGGATAGGAATTAAAAACTAACGGTCAATCCATGGCATGGATGCGCGAGCCCAGATCCTCATCTCGGGCAGGGTACAGGGAGTCTTCTTCCGTTCCTGGCTGCGCAACCACTCCAAGATCCGGAACCTCACCGGCTACGCCCGCAACACCGAAGACGGCAGCCTCGAGGCCGTCCTGGAAGGCCAGAAGGAGGCGATCCAGGAGATCATCGACCGCTGCCATGACGGACCCGGGACCGCTTCGGTCACCGAGGTGAAGGTCGAGTGGCTCGAGCCCACCAAGTCCTTCGAGAGCTTCGAGATCCGGTGACCATGGAACAGAAGCCCTTACTGCTGCGGAGCAGGTTCGGCGAACGCTTCGCCAACGACGTCTTCCACTACATCCAAGAGAAGTACGATGGCCTGTTCGAGCTCGGCGACGTCGAGATCACCGCCTTCCCCAACAAGGAGATCCTGCCCAAGATCGGGCCCAACGTCCGGCGGCGGCGGGTCTACCTGGTCCACGCCTTCGAGGGTCTCGGTCCCGTCGGCTCGCCGTACGACAACTATGACCCCAATTTCGGCTGGATGGCGCTCTACCTCATCAACGATGCTGCCCTGCGGGCATCAGCCGAGCGGGTGACCAACGTGCTGCCCCACATCCCTTACCAGCGCCAGGACCGCAAGGAGGAGGGACGGGTCCCCATCGGGGGGAAGGGAGTCGTCAAGCTCCTGGAGTGCGCAGGCGGCACCAGTTTCGAGCGCATCGTGACCGTCGAGATGCACTCCGGCCAGCAAGCCGGCTTCATCGAGCACCCGTACGACAACCTCTACACGAACCGGCTCTTTGCCGGCTACCTGCGCAGCCTGGGCAAGGACTTCGCGGTCGTCTCGCCCGACCCGGGAGGCGGCAACCGTGCTCGGGCGTTGGCCGCGATGCTGGGAACGCACGCCGTCTACTCGGAGAAGGTCAAGCGAGGTCAGGAAAAAATCGATGTCCAGATCAAGGGATCGCTCGAGGGGAAGATCCCGGTCATCATCGACGACATGGTAGATTCAGGCAGCACGCTCGCGCTGACGGCGCGCAAGCTCCGCGAAGGCGGTGAGTTCGGCGGCGGCGGGCCTGGGGCAGAGGAGGTCTACGCCTGTGCGACCCACGCCCTGCTGAGCCCCAAGGACGGCCGGGCCGAGGACCGGCTCCGCAAGCTTATGAAGCTGGTCGTCACCGACACGATCCCCATGAGCGACGCCTATCGGGCCAGCCAGGAGGGCTGGATGACCGTCCTCCCGGTCGCGCCGCTGGTCGGCGACGCGCTCTACCAGATCGAGACCGCCGGATCGGTGAGCTCGCTCTTCACCAGCCCGGGCACATGAGTTTTTATCCCCGGCAAGCCCAAAGGTGTCATACCCTATGGACCTGCACGCCGTCGAGAAGAAGTGGCAGCAGCGCTGGCAGGAAGCCCAGGCGTTCGTGCCGCTGCGGAAGGGGAAGAAGGTCTTCGTCACCGTGCCCTACCCCTACACCTCCGGGCCACTGCATATCGGCCACGCCCGGACCTACACCCTGGCCGACTTGTGGGCGCGCTACCAGCGCCTGCAGGGCAAGGCGACGCTCTTCCCGATGGCCTTCCACATCTCCGGGACGCCGATCCTGTCCGTCGCCGACCGCATCCGCGAAGGCAGGAAAGAGACCCTCGACCTCTACCGCGACTACATCGGCATCTATGAGCCCGACCAGAAGAAGGCCGAAGCGGTCCTCCGCTCGTTCACCGAACCCAAGGCGGTCGCCGACTTCTTCTCCCAGGTGATCGCGCGCGACTTCCAGTCCCTGGGCTTCTCGATCGACTGGACCCGGTCGTTCACGACCGGCGACCCGGCCTACAGGAAGTTCATCGCGTGGCAGTTCCTCCGCCTCCGCGACGCCGGCGTCATCACCCGCGGCTCCCATGCCGTGCAGTTCTGCACGCGGGACCAGAACGCCGTCGGCGAGGATGACATCCGCGACGGCGACCTGCTCGACACCGGGATCGAGGCCTTCACCGCGGTCAAGTTCCCCTTCCGCGACGGCTTCCTGGTGGCCGCGACGCTGCGGCCGGAGACCCTCTTCGGCGCGACCAACCTCTGGATCAGGCCGGACGCGACCTACGTCAAGGCCCGGGTCGACGGCGAGATCTGGTACCTCTCCGCCGCGGGGTTCGCGACCCTCGGAGACCAGCACCACACCGTCAAGGAGATTGAGCGCTTTCCAGGGAAGAAGCTCGCCGGCAGCGAGGCGCAGTCGCCCGTGGAGAAGCGGATACTGCCGGTCCTCCCCGCGGACTTCGTCGACCCCGCGTTCGCGACCGGCGTCGTCTTCTCGGTCCCTGCGCATGCGCCGGAGGACTACGTCGCGCTCCGCAACCTGGGCTTCCCGGTCGAGCCGATCCCGGTCATCACCGTCCCCGGCTACGGCCCGGTTCCGGCCAAGGAGGTCTGCGACCAGCTCCACATCTCCAGTGCAGGCGACCGGGACCAGCTGAAGGAGGCGACCCGCATGCTCTACAAGGCCGAGTTCTACCAGGGCGTCCTCGCCCGGGCCGGGCCGTTCAGCGGGACGCCGGTGAAGGAGATCAAGGGCCAGGTCGCCGCCTGGCTGAAATCCAGGGGGAAGGCCCTGGACTTCTTCGTGCCCAAGACCCCGGACCTGGTCTGCCGCTGCGGCGCCCGCGTGGTGGTCAAGGTCCTGCCCGACCAGTGGTTCATCAACTACGGCGACCCGGCCTGGAAGGCCAAGACTCGGGCCTGCCTGAAGCAGATGGCCATCATCCCCGAGGGCAGCCGGGCATCGTTCGAGGCGGCGATCGAGTGGCTGCACGAGCGCGCCTGCGCGCGCCGCCGCGGCCTCGGAACTGCCCTCCCCTGGGACGAGCAGTGGACGATCGAGTCGCTGTCCGATTCGACCATCTACCCCGCGTTCTACCTGCTCGCTCACCTGGTTCGGGACCAGGACGCGGAGAAGCTGGTGCCGGCGGTCTTCGACTTCGCGCTCCTCGGGAAAGGAACAGCAGCGGCCGCGGCGAAAGCTTCCGGCCTTCCCCTGAAACTGCTGCAGTCCCTCCGGAAGGAATTCAGTTTCTGGTACCCGGTCGACCTGCGCCACACCGCGGTCCCGCACCTGACCAACCACCTGACCTTCTACCTCTTCACCCACGCGTTACTCTTCCCGGAGCAGCACTGGCCGAAGGCGATCTCCCTGAACGAGCTGCTCGTCCGGGACGGTCATAAGATGAGCAAATCCAAGGGGAACGTGATCCCTCTCGCCGACGTCTCCCGGCAGTACTCAGCCGACCTCTACCGCCTCTACATCGCCTCCGGCGCGGACATGAGCGCGGTGATCGACTGGACCCAGGAGGGCATCGAGACCGTGCGCAAGCGCCTGCTGGCGTTCATCGAGTTGGCGGAACGTGCTGGTTCGGGGAAGAGCCCGATGGACGCCTGGCTGCGGTCGCGCTTCCACACCATGCTGCAGGACCTCGGCCAGGACATTGAGGGTTTCCGTTTCCGGTCGTACGCGCAACGGGCCTTCTTCGGGATGATGAACGACGTCGCGCACTTCTTCCGCCGCGGCGGGAAGGCAATCCCCGGCGACCTTCTGAAGGACTGGTTCATCGTGCTCTCGCCGCTGATCCCGCATGTCTGCGAAGAGCTCTGGGAGCGGCAAGACGGGAAAGGCCTGGTCTCCCTCGCGCGCTGGCCGCGGCCTGACCCGAAGGCCGTCGATCCCGCCCTGGAGGCCGGGGAAGACCTCGTCGGGCGGACGGTCCAGGACATCCGCGAGATCCTCAAGCTCGTCGATCGCAAGCCCGGGAAGGTCCACCTCTACGTCGCGCCGGACTGGAAGTACGTCATGCACCGCCGGATTGCGGACGGAGCAGACCTCAAGACCCTGATGGCCGACCCCGCGATCCGTGCCCAGGGAAAGGCTGCCGCAGTCTTCTTCGAGCGCGCGAAGAAACTGCCTGCGGCTGCCGGCCCTGCCCAGGAGCTCGCGGCCCTGCACGGGGCGCGCACCTTCCTGGAGCGGGAGTTCGGCTGCCCGATCGAGGTGGTGAGCGCGCTGCAGGCCACCGGGGCCCGGGCGGCCAAAGCCGAGCCGGGCAAGCCGGGCATTGAAGTGGTCTGATTGTGTGGGGGGAGCCACACACGTTTTTATGGCCGCCGGCCAATCCTTGCGCATGATCATCGCGATCCTGGGGATCATCGACCTCATCGCCGGCGGCGCCCTGATCCTCGGGCCGGCCCTCGCGCTGGAGGGGAGCAGCTTCCTCTTCTACTTCATGATCCTCTTCTTCCTGAAGGCCATCTATTCGATCCTGACGGCCGTCGCCGCGGGCTTCTACTTCGACCTGCTCGGCTACCTGGACTTCATCGCCGCGGTCTTCCTGCTGCTGCTCTTCTGGGGGATCTCACCGGCGTGGGTGTTCTGGATCGGCCTGCTGGTGATCATCAAGGGCATCTACTCGTTCGTGATCGGGTTCATCTCGACCTGAACCGGGCCTAGCCGAGCGACTGATCAATCTGGGCGAGAGCATCTTCGAGCTGGCCCACGTCGACCGAGACGTTCTGGAGGGTCTCCTGGGCTTCGTCGTCGGACTGGATCGCGTCCGGCGACGTGCAGCCGGAGACGGCCACGGTGAGCAGGAGCCCGACCAGCAGGACCAGGATCACGAGCGCGTGCATATCAGAACCCTCCGCAGTCCGCGCACTCCGAGCATTCGCCCGGATCGCAGACCCCGTTGTTGAGGCAGCCCGAGCAGGCATTGCCGCCGCCGAAGCCCTCACCCTCGAACCCACCGCCCTCGCCAAAGCTGCCCGGAGGCGGTCCGAATCCGTCGTCCTCGAAACCCGGCGGGGGACCGAAGTCCTGGCCCTCTCCCTGGAATCCCTGGTCGCCACCAGGACCGCCCGGTCCGTGGCCGCCGAAGATCTGGGCCAGCTTCTGGCAGAGCGGGAAATTCCCTGGCTTGAAGCACGCCTCGGCGCAGCTCTGCTGGTCCGTGCACCCGAGCTCCTGCATGATGGTCTGGGCCTCAGGAGGGGCGGCGCTCGCGAAGTTCCCGGTGCGGATCGCGTCGGCCATCGGGCCCACGCAGTTCCACTCGTCCATGGTTTGGGGGCCGGGGCCTTCCTCGCCCACCTGCATGCCCTTGGAGAAGTCGGCGATCTTGCACTCCATGGCGAAGTCCGGCTTCTCGGTCATCACCGCTTTCATGATGCAGCGACCCTGATCGTCGACGCCTTCGAGGCGGACTTCGACATTGTCGTCCGGCTGGAACGCGGCCGGTTCGCAGATGCGGAACGCCTTCTCGAAGGCCACGAAATCGTCGGTCTCCTCGACCCGTCCCTCCTCGAAGCTGCTGACGGCCTCCTCGCTCGAACTGAGCATGACATAGAGGATGTCCTTGAGGGTGACTTCCTTGAGGTGAGCGAGACCGCGCTTGAACTCCTCGATGTCTCCGGTGGTGAGGTCGTTCAGCTGCTGGCGGAGCCGGTCCTTGATCTGGTTGACCTCGTCCTTCGCATCGGTGAACATGGACGCGACCCGCCGGAAGCGGTTCTCGTCGGCCGAGCCGACCGAGGCATAGTAGTCGGCGAGGGCGGTCGACTTCCGGGAGAGCTCGTCGATCTCCTTGATCAGCGCCTCCAGCTTGAAAGCGATCCCGAGCAAGGCAGAGGTCTCGGGAACCTTGTCGACCTTCTTGTATTCGACCCGGTTCGGATCGCCGCGGCGGATGCATTCGGAGAATGCCATGCACCCGCGGCCATCCTGCTGGACGACCAGTTCACCGCCTTCCTTCTCGCAGTGGGCATAGGCCTCCTCGGGCAGGGAACGCTGGCAGAACGGTTCCTCTTCGCAGCGCACGATCTTGCAGCCGCTGTCATCATAATCAGGCCGGGGATAGCGCCCTTGGTCACTGCATTCTTTCGCCTCGGCCCGCACATCCTCGCACACTTGGCCGTGCTCGATGCACTTGCCGATCTTGCAGCCACCCTCGAAGACGATCTTCCCCTCGAGGCCGAGCTCGCTGCAGGCGTGCAGCTTGGTCTCGATGGCTTCGGGAGCCGGGCACTCGGGCTGCGGGCCGAAGAAACTGCGCTGCTCCTGGAAGGCGCATTCGACGATCTCACAGCCCTGGGAGTCGGTCCTAGCCTCGGGCCGGCCGCCTTCCTCCAGGCAGCGCTTCACCCGGTCGGCCGGCACAGCTGCACAGGATGACTTCTCGTTCTCGCAGAAGACGTGGGTGTAGCCGGACTCGTCCACCTGCTTGACACATTCGCCAGGCAGCGGACACTGACAGGAGCAGAAGTTGTCCTGCTTCTCGCAGGCCACCGTGCTGCCGTCCGGGCAGGAGATCTGGTCTGGGCACGAAAGAGTAGGAGGGGCGTCGCTGCACGGGCACGGACCTTTGCACTCGATGCCCGAGCCGGCCACGTCAGCCTCGCAACTGTTGCCGTAGGTCTGGCCGTTCTTGCCGCACACCGGCTCGTAGACCTCCGGGCAATCTCCTGGACAGTCGCTCAGGCAGGTTTCTTTCTCGCCGTCCTCGCAGATCCCATTCCCGCAGGCCGACGCGCTCGTTGTGGAGGTAGAGGGTGTGCAGTCGCTCGGGCACGTCTCCTTTTCGCTGTCGCTCGCGCAGATACCATCGCCGCAGGTGATCAGCGGCCCGGTCGAGGAGCCGCCGCCTGACCCGGTGTCGGAGCCGCCGCCGGAACCACCACCCGAGGATGGGCAGGAGGGCGTGCAGGACGAGCAGGTCCCGCCGCTGCAGGCGTTCTCGCAGGAGACAGTCGTCCCGTCCGCGCAGGTGATCGTCGTGGGCGAGCAGCTCACGCCCGCGCAGGGGTCAGTCGGACAGTCTGCGGGGCAGCTCTCCTTCTCGCCATCACCGCAGCTCCCGTCACCGCAGGTCTGGGCCGCGGCCAGAGTGGGAAGTGCCAGAATCAGGACTGCCGAGAGCAGGATCAGGCCGAGGGCGGCTCTCATGCCATATACTATTGCCGCGTTTCCTTATATAGCCGGTGAGATCGACCCGCAGGGCATTTATGTCCTTCTGCCGAGTAAGCGCATGACCCCGGCCCAGATCCTCGCGTACTATGCGCGGGAGGACGTGCAGCAGGCCCTGGTGGACGCGGGCCGCGACCGGGAGGTGGTGGGCGTCTTCAAGACCGGCGCCTTCGGCACGCGGCCGAACATGCTCCTCTACCCCGGCGACGTGCTCGCGCAGGCGCGCGCGGGCGCGATCGAGTTCCACTGCTCGCTCGAGCGCTGGGAACGGCCGATGCTGCTCCAGACCGAGGAGCGGAAGGGCTTTGACCTGGTCTTCGACCTGGACGGCAAGGACGTCGAGCACGGGAAAGCAGCTGCGCAGGCGCTGGTCACCGCTCTGGAGCGGCATGGCATCCGCCATGTCTCGGTGAAGTTCTCCGGGAACCGGGGGTTCCACCTTGGGATTCCCTGGGAGTCCATCCCCAAGGAGGTCGGCCTGGTGCCGACAGCCCGGCTGTTCCCCGATGCTGCCAGGAAGGTCTCCCTGTACCTCCGCGAGTCGATCCGCGACGACCTGACTGCGCGCCTCCTGAAGCGCTGGACAGTCGAGCAGCTGGAGGAGATCGCCGGCAGGCCGGTCGCCACCAAGGAGGGCATCGATCCGTTCAAGGTCGTCGACATCGACCCGATCCTCATCTCCCCGCGCCACCTCTACCGCATGCCCTACTCCTTGAACAAGAAGTCGTTCCTGGTCTCGCTCCCGTTGCGGGCGCGCGACCTCGAGGGGTTCGAGAAGTCCCAGGCCGACCCTGCAACGGTCCAGGTCAGCGCCCGCTTCCTGGAACGAGGGGAAGAGGGCGAGGCCGACGCGCTCTTCGCGGAAGGACTGGACTGGTTCGCGAAACGGAAGCAGGAGCAGCGCAAGCCAGGAGGGAAGCGGACCGGCCTCACGAAGAAGGTCCCGGAATCCATGTTCCCGCCCTGCATGAAGACCATCCTCCTCGGGATCCGGGACGGCAAACGCAGGTCCGTGTTCGCGCTGGTCAACTTCCTCTCGGCCATGAAGTGGAGCTGGGAGGACATCGAAGTCGGCCTCCTCGCGTGGAACCGCAAGAACACGCCGCCACTCCAGGAGACGTACCTCACCCAGCAGCTGCGCTACTACCGGGACAAGAAGAAGTTCCCGCCCCCGAACTGCACCCAGGAAGGCTGGTACGACGCCATGGGGGTCTGCGCGCCCGACAAGGTCTGCGTCGCCCGGGAGAACATCAAGAACCCGGTCAACTACCCGTTTCGCATCCTGCGCGCCCGGGCGCGCGACGCCCGCCAGGCCCCCAAGCGGCCCACCCGCGAGCCGCAGGGGCCGCGCGCCGAGCGGGACGAGCGCGAGCCGCTCTAGTCCTTCCCCGCACCCCCGGAGGGTAGGCATTGCGAAGAAGGTTTCAGAGATTCCCCACGACGCGAGCAGCCTCTATCTGGTCAAGTGAAAAGTCACCTACCAAGGGCAGAGACACGACGGCATGGGTTCGCGTATCGATAATCGCCATCTTCACTGGACTACTGGTGCCGTAATAATACGCGAAGAGGGATCCATCCTTTGACAGTGCATTGTCCTGAGACCATCCCCCCGACTGGGCTTCAAGGGGGAGGGGGAAATGCATGAACGAGCAGCTTGACACGTTGACTTCATTGAAACCGAACGAGCCTTCCGCATACGCCCGTTCACCATTCGGGCTGAAGTGGAAATAGCCGAGTTGCGTGTCAGGGATGAGCGTTTGGCAGAGTGTGGCCGCACCCTTCACCACGGTTACCATGTTGTGTGTAAGGTTCTCTACCCGGGCCATGACGAGTGTGTCCGTGCGATCACGGTGAGCGAATGTTTTGAGATAGTTGCTTCCTATGTCGATATCCGTGTACGTCAGGTTGCTATACCCGCGGCGAAGGGCAATGGTGTATGGGGGATGAAAGGAGGACTGCCCGGCGAAGCCGGAGTCCGTGATGCCCCAATAGGCGCCTGTGGTGGTCGCGGTGAGCCAGCCGATGGTGTGGAGCGTCTTGTCCGGTCCGGTCGAGAGCTCAAATCCCGCCGGTATCTGACCGAGGGACGTGAGTGTGTCCAGGTCAATCACGTGGACCGCATTTTGGATTCCTCCTGTCAGGACGTACACCGTTGTTCCGTCCGGGGAGATGGACATCATTGCGGACCCGGGAACGGTCAACGTGGCTGCCACGGTGTTCAGCCTAAGGGCATAGAGCAGCAAAGTCGAGGGGCTCGCGAGTGCAACGAGGTACTTCCCATCAGGGGTGACCTCAAGCCCGATGATGGTGCCGGTGGCAGGGGGCAATGTCCCGACGAGCTGGAAGGCCCGCGTATCGATGATCGCGATTTCCCCGAACCCTTGGCTCACGTAGGCGATGTCTCGGAATGGGTGTGCCTCTACTCTGCCTATTGATCCCATGCTGGTTATTCCCGACGGAATGAAAACAGCAGAGAGGTTGGGGTCAGGATACACCACAAAGAGCCCACGCTGCCCACCCATCATTCCTGACTTGATGAAATAGGTCGGCAGATCAAATGGCGTCTTCCCCGCAAGGCCGTTGTTGGGTGAGATGCTGATGGAAGGGGGGAACATTGCGAGTGCTTTTCCCACGTGAGGGAGGGTAGACGTGACAATCAGCGCCATCGCTAAGGAGATAACGATGAATGCATAGCGGGAAACCATGCAGATCTATAAGATGTTAGTTTTTTAAACCTGGACTGCAGACTTCACTTTTTTCACAATTACGCGCCCTCCTGAAGACTGCGGCAAACGGTCGCACCAGACTCCCGTCTCCAGATAAAGGCTGCGCACGTTAGGCCTGCGCGAGCTCCCGCGCGCGCTCCTTGACGCGGAGCGGCGGCGCCGCGGGCTCGTAGAGACGGCCAAGCAGCCAGTCTGCGTATTCGGTGAATTCGTTGAGCACCTCACCGGCTCCCCGGGCCTTCAGGCCGTACTCGACCGCCGCGCGGTCCCCGTCTGTCCCCGGCCGGCCGATGCACCGGATCGCGCCGTCGACCTGCCGCAGGAGGATGAACTCTTTCTCCTTGTCGGGAGGGGGGTTCCAGCGCCATTCGCGAAGCAGCAACGAGCGGCCATGCTCGCCGTGGCCTTCCTCGTCGGCGACCATCCCCTCGGCTGCCCCAGCATATGCCCACAGAGGACAATAGGGTGGGCTTCGTGCGGTCCTCGCAACATTGCGCAGCACGAGGAGACCCGCGTAGTCGTTCAGTGCCTGGGCCAGCAGGAACTCGATCCAGCTCCCGGGCGGCGGGATGCCGTCCGGGCCTTTCACCATGCGCTCCACGACCCCGGGCACGATGTCCATCCTGACGTGGCCGGAGATGTAGTAATCGCGGGCATGCGCGTATTCCCAGTCGACTCGCAAGCAGCGTTCGTAGTGCTGCATCTCCTCCACCAAGACCTGCTGCACATGTGCGCGATCCTCGGGCAACGGGGCCATCTCCAAGACGGGCCGGTAGGCTTCCGTCGCCCAGAGCTCGCGGTAGGCGTGGCTGACCAGCATCTTCCGCTGCAGGTTCGCCATGTGCGCTATACGCTCAGGATCCATACTGATGGGGACGCAGCATAGCTTTTATATCTTTGTCGTCAAGAAGATAACGACAATTATGGAAAATGGGCTGCGCGCGGCCGGACTGACGGAGCGGGAGGCGAAGGTCTACCTCGCGCTGCTCCGGCGGGGGCCTTCCGCCGTGCACGAGATCGCGGAGGAAGCCGGGATCTACCGGACGTACGCATACGAGGTCCTCCGTTCGCTCCGACGGAAAGGCCTGGTCTCCTCCCTCGCAAAGGATGGGAGGCGCTGTGTTGAAGCCGCTGACCCGGAGAAACTGCTGAGCGCCATGAAGGAGCGGGAAGCCCAGGTGCGGGCAGCCATGCCCGCCCTGCGGCAACTCTCCCGCTCTCTCCCCCAGAAGCCCCGCATCGCGGTCTTCGAAGGGAAGGAGGGGCTGAGAACGATCCTCGACGACATCATCCGGACCGGCCAGGACATCATGGTCATCGGTTCCACCGCGCGGCAGTTGGAGGTCCTCCACCACTCCTTCCCGGCCTTCATACGGCAGCGGGTGAAGGCCGGCCTGCAGACGAGGGTCATCACGGAGCGATCGCGCCTCACCCTCGCGAAGCAAAGGCAAGGCCGCGCCGAACTGCGGGAGGTGCGCTTCTTCCCCCGTGACACCGACTTCCCCGTCGCCGTCAACATCTACGGGAGGAAGGTGGCGATGCTTGCGATGGGCAGGAACCCTGTCGGCATCATCATCGAGGACGAGGGGATCGCGAAGGCCCACGCATTCATGTTCAGCATGCTCTGGGGGAGCGCAGAGAGGTAGCGGAACCCCTTTTAAAGCTCCGATTCAATCCCACATCATGCTCACCTACGATGTGCTGCGGTCCTTCCTGGACCAGGAGAAGGCCGCGACCGGGCTGGTGCGGCTGCCGGACGATTTCTTCGACCAGGTTGCCGCATACTTCCGCGGCAAGGCCGACCTCCAGCGGGATGCAGACGCAGCAAAGCGGCTGCTGCTGGACCTGCTCGAGGTCCGCGAGCGCAAGCTGCTGACGGCGGCCGTGTTCGCCGTCCGCTCAGGAGTGGAGCCGGACGTGCTCCCCGAGGAGAAGGCCTTCCTCTCCGCGCTCCGCGAAGCTGTCCAGACCTTCGGCGACAAGAAGAAGTTCCTCCTCGCCGGCGGCCAGGTGGAGGTCCTCCAACCGGTTCCCGCCTTCCTGGGGACGGACCTGAAGACGTACGGCCCGCTCGAGCCCGGCCAAGTCGTCGCGCTCCCGCCCCAGGTCGCGAGCCTGCTCGTGGAGAAGGGCGCAGCGAAGCCGGCCGGCGCGTAACCCGCTACGTGATCTCGTCGAGCGCGCGGTTCACGAGAGCATCAGCCCGTCGGATCATCGGATGCGTGCGCACCACGTGCCGGTAGGCGATCGACCCGAACGACCGCTCCCGTTCCTTCAGCTCGGCATGCAGCTTCTTCAGGCCCGGGTCGCGGATCCGGTACGCTCCGGTCACCTGGCGCACGACCAGCTCGCTGTCCATGGTGCAGACGACTGAACTCCCATAGCGCCGCGCGAGCTCGAGGGCCTTCAGCAGGGCCCGGTACTCGGCCTGGTTGTTCGTCGCGCGGCCGATGCGCTCCTTGTGCTCGAGGATGATGCGGTCGCCGTCGGCGATGACGACGCCGATCGCCGCTGGGCCGGGATTGCCCCGCGATCCGCCGTCCGAGTAGGAAAAGAGGGTCACAGTCTTCTGTTAGTTCCGGCGGCTTTTAAGCGTCATTTTTTTCTCTGTTCTCGTTAGAGGTCATGAGCAATGAGGGTGTAGACGAGTATACTCTCCGCGATCGGAGGTGCCTCGCACAGGAAGCCGACATAGGGTAGGCCGCCTTCCCCGTAGATGACGCTCCGCATCGGACACTGCATTCTCTTTTCAAGGCCTTCTTCCGAGAAGGGGGTCGCCGCTTCGCCGATCACGGTTGCGGTGGTGACATAGAACGGCTCCAAGACGCGGAAGCTCGTGTTTTGCCCGTCCGGGCACCAGCCGACGTTCCCCACTCCCTCCACGAACGTGCACTCCTCTGCCGCGATGACGACGTGCAGGACCTCGGGCTGGCTATCCAGCAGCAGCTGCAGGCTCCCGATCGCGTCCCAGAGGGAGGCAAGCTGCATCCGCACCCAGCTGTCAGGGGCGGCCTGGGCCACCGAGAGCAGGCCCGCGAAGACTATGACCACGGCGCCAAGGACGACGAAGGTCTTGTGCATACTCCTCCTGGGAAACTGGATTTAAAAGCCTGGATGTCAGAGGGGAGGGGCAATGGTTTTAATTCTTTAAGCCAATTGTTGGCATGGTCGTAAGTAGTAATAAGCACCTCTGGACTTTACCTATCTTGTTCTTCTTTCTAGTAATACCAACCGCACAAGGAAGTTGGGTTGGTGTTCATCCTTCTGGGAATTTTAGTGTCGATTTTCCGTTCTGGGAAGCGGTCAGAATAGTACAGTGGAAGGATGAAAGCACTCTAGACAGGACCAATTATCAAGATTTGTTGGTTGCTGCAGAATTCGAACTACAAATTAATAGGAACTTATCAGGAGGGAAGGTAAACATAACATATTACACGTTGGAGGCTTCAAGGAATAATGACGCTACTAATTTTATATCCAAGGTCTGCAGCGACAGATATTGCAATCATACCATTTTTTCTGGGAGTTCAGTATCGATAGGCAGCAATATCTTTACATTTACTCTGCCTATACCTGAGCTGGAATCAGACACCGTTTTTAATGTTTTCATTGAGTACAGAATTCCTAATTTTATCGAGAAGAAAGGAATATACTATGTAGCAAAGTTTAACGCCGTGTGCCAGACTATCGATTTCTGCCCACCTGAGCATACGATGATGCGAACATTCATAATACCATACGAAGATACAATCATAGAGAAATTGATACCCGAGAGTATCGAGTCGGCTACCTTTCATGAGAAAGATGAGCAGTACCTGACATTTTCAGAAAGTTATAAAGAGATATGGTTTTCAAGAATCTCAGAAACCAATTTTTGGTTGCCTTTCCTTTGGCAGTTCTTGGGGGCAGTATTGGGCGCCTTTCTAGCTATTTTGGCAGCCGAAAGTTGGAAATTCGTTAGAAGAAGAGGATCAAAGATACCGCAGGAGAAAGTCGCAAGAAAGAGTACAGATATGAGAAATCCGAGGGTTAGTAGAAACGACGATAAACGTTTTTTGATAAAAGTATATCAGAATAATAGAGATTATCACGCAACGATGGCAACTCAAGGTCTTACAATACTACTTACACTTGCAACATTAATTGTTGCCATTCTTACTCTCATCAATGTTGCTTATTCATCTGTCGTTAGCCCATGGCTAAGCACATGGTTCCCTATCATGAATCTTGTCATCGTTGCTGCCATTATAATAACTTGGATATATGTCTACAAGGTCAGAATTTCGCCTGATAAACGGAGTGCATCGAACTTTCATCTACAGTATAAAATATTTTTATCAGAACTCTACCCTCGTCTTTTTCAGCTGTCAGAGAATGACAACAAAAGGATATATGACAGGGAGTTGCGAAAAAAACCAAACTTCTAATCCGATCATTCAAGCCGAGGATCAATTGTTGAACTTGTCTTGATGTGGTGGTTCGAATGGATGCGTCGGGCGAGAGTCGAACTCGCGTTACAGCCTATTTGCCCGGCGTTTCTGGGTGCAGCCTCTTTTGAAGAGGTGCTGGCAAGGCCGCGTACTACCACTATACTACCGACGCGTCGCGGGTTATTTCCCGCTGAGCTTTTTAACGTTGATCCCACGGCACTGCGGGCACAGCCTCGTTGCGGGCTCCATGAAGAGCGGCTTCCCCTGCCAGCCGCAGCTCGTGCATTCGTAGCGGGCCATGGATGGTCTTTGGCGCCGGCCTTTAAAAGGGTTACCGCTCGCGATCTAGCCGGTCATCCCGAACTGGCGCGCGATGTTGGCGAGCGGCCCGCGCTTCAGGCCCTTCCCGCCCTTCGCGAGCTTGACGACCTGCTTCGCCTGCTTGTAGTACTTCAGCAGCTCGCGCACGTCGGCCTCGCTCGTCCCCGATCCCTTCGCGATCCGCACTATCCGCGAGGCCTTGATGAGGTCAGGGTCAGCGCGTTCGGCCGGGGTCATGGACTGGATGGTGAACTTCCACTTCTTCATCTTCCCTTCCTGGACGTCGAGCATGCCCTTCGGGATCTTCGCCTTGCTCAGTCCCGGGATCATGTCCACCATCTTCGACAGCGATCCCATCCCTTGCATGGACTGGAGCTGGTCAAAGAAGTCGTCCAGGGTGAACGACCCCTCCAGCAGGCGCTTGCCCACCTTGTCCGCGCCGGCCTCTTTCGCTTTCTCCAGCAGGCCTTGGAGGTCGCCGTAGCCGATCAGCCGGGAGACGAACCGCTGCGGGTCGTAGGCCTCCAGGTCCTCGGGGCGCTCGCCGACCCCGATGAACTTGACCTTGGCGCCGGTCGCGTTCGTCGCGGCCAGCGCGCCGCCGCCCTTGGCGGTTCCGTCGAGTTTGGTAATGACGACGCCGGTGATCCCCACGAGGCGGTTGAACTCCTCCGCCTGCTTGCGGGCCGCCTGGCCGATGTCCGCGGGCAGCACGAGCAAAACCTCGTCCGGCTTGATCTCCTGGCCGAGGGTCTTGAGTTCCTTGGCGAGATCAGCATCGAGCGCGTCGCGGCCCGCCGAGTCGAAGATCAGCACGTCCTCCTTCATGGCGAGTCCTGTCTTCGCCACGGCCACGGCGTCGGTCCCCTCGGCCACGACCCGGGCCTCGACTTTCTTCCCGACCTGGCGCAGCTGCTCCTGCGCAGCCGGTCGGTGGACGTCGCAGCCTACCAGCCCGACCGACAGGCCGCGGGTCTTGAACCACTTGGCGAGCTTCCCCGAGAGCGTCGTCTTCCCGGACCCGAAGAGGCCGACCAGGAGGATGCGCTGCTTCCGCAGCTGGACCTCCCCGCGCTCCGCTCCCAGGAAGGCTACCAGCTCGTCGTACAGGACCTTCAGGAAATGCTCCTTGAGCGTCATCCCCGCCGGCGGCGGGCTGCCGAGGACCTGCTTCCTGATCCGGCTGGACAGGTCAGCCACTAGGGCGACGTCCGCGTCAGCCTGGAGGAGGCTCCGCTGGAGGTCGCGGACGACCGCGTCGACCGCCTCCTTGTCCACCACGCCGAGGCCGGCAATCCGGCGAAGGGCGTCTTTCAGGCCAGAGCCCAGGTTCTCGAGGACCATACCTACACTTTCCCTCCCCTCTTAAGAAGGCTTCCGGGCCCCCTAGAGGCCGATCACCGCCTTGGCGATCCTTATTAAAGCTTCCTCCTCATCAATGAATGAAACAATGGCAAACACCGCACTCATCATCGGCATTGTTGTGGTCATGGTGATCGTCGCAGCGGTCGCCATGTACACCGGCATCCTCTCCCCGGCGGGAGAATCCTACGCAGCGGCAATCAAGAAGAACACGACCCACCTCGAGTGCGTGAGCAACACGTGCACGAAAGTCAGCGGCGCGGGGACGAACAAGTGCTCGCCCCTCGGCTCGGCGTGCGGCAATCAGACACACCTGGAGTGCATCAGCAACACGTGCACCGCTGTCAGCGGCCCGGGAACCAACCAGTGCTCGCCTGCTGGAGCGGCATGCGGCAAACCCGATCTTACCATTCCCGACGTTATCTATTTCGTGAAGGACTTCGATGGAAAGAATGCTACCATCCTATTATCTGCAACCGTCAAAAACATCGGTGACGCACAGACGGGAACGCCATGGACCATCGCCACGTTTGCTCTGTCGGCTGGAGGGTCAACGAAATTGTACAACGGAACGGCCTTTGGCAGCCTTCTTCCTGGCATGAATACCAGCGCGTCGGTGATCGCTACGATTGCTGCCAGCACGACATATATTGTGATTGTTACGGCGGATAGCGCCAATGCCATCGCAGAGTCCAACGAGTCAAACAATCAGAAATCGATCATGTTTATCATAAATAATTCCACGCTCCCCGACTTGACCGTTACGAACCTTATCTACAATGCGACTCCGTCGAATTCGACATCAAACGCAGCGCTTTCAGCGACAGTCAAGAACATCGGGCAAGCAGGAGCGTGGTCGTCAGGTTATGAAAACATGAAATTCCTTGTATCTCCAAACAATCTCTACTTCACCTCTACCCCTATCATTCCTGCGGGAGGGGAATTCACAATCAATGCGTACTATAATCTCACTCCAGGAGTGTACAACGCCACCGCTACTGTCGACTACCAGAAAAAGGTGAATGAAACAAACGACGCTAACAACGAGCTTACGGTTACTTTCGTCGTCTAGCTCTTTGACTCATGGCGCGTTCGACGACAATATTCTTCTATTCCTGCAGCGTGAACGCGCCTTCGCCACCGGCCTTCTCGATGGCCTTGACCAGTGAAGCTGCTTCTTCCTCGATCGCGGCCCGGAGCTTCTTGACGTCGTTGCCCGTCGCCACGAGACGGTAGGTCGGGGCTGAGATGTACGAGACCTGGAAGCCGCGCTTCTCCACGCCGGCGAGCAGGGACTTGATGACCGCGATCCCGTCGGGCTGGTAGCACCGCAGTTCCAGGTCGCCCTTCAGGACATAGGTCTTCCCGCCAAAGCGCTTCTGGACGACCTCGGTGATCGCCTTCGCCCAGGCCGGGGGGACGCCCTTCGTCTTCAGGAGGTCGGGATTCTTGACCGCCAGGTCGAAGGCCTTGGTGAGCGACCCGAACTCCTCCTGTAACAGGAAGCCGACCTCCTGGTAGGCCTGCTCGAGGGACTTCTTCATCGTCTTGGCGATTTGCTCGAGGATGTTCTCGGCCTTGCGCTCCCGCTTGAACTCGTTCATGGCCTTGCTGGTGTCCTCGTGGCGGACCCGCTTCATGGAGACCGAGATCGTCTCGCCCTCGACCCGGACGACCCTGCACACGACGTACTGGTTCTCCTTGAGGAACTCACGGATGTCGCGGACCCAGCGCGACGCCACTTCAGAGACGTGCATCATCCCCGGCCGGTTGTACTCCAGCAGCTGGACCGTGGCCGAGTTGGGGAAGAGCTTGATGACTCTGCACACGACCAGCTCGTCCCGTTCCGGAAGACCGCGTTTCATAGCTATTTCGCCGTGCCGATGACCTTGCCCTTGGCCTCACCTTTGCCGCCGCGCGGCACCATGAGGACCTCGTGGCAGACCAGGCAGGTGACGGCCTGGGCAGGCTTCTCGAAGACGGTCTGTTCGTTCTTGCACTTCTCGCACTTCACGGTCACGAATTTTCCTGGCATAGCATCACGTCTTGAACCTCTTGAGCTCTTTCGGAGTGCGCGCCGGCGCGGACAGGGCCGCCTCGGCCATCTGCGTCAGCTGCACGGCCATCGTCCGCTCGGTGACGTACTTCCCGCTCTCGTCGTTCATCCACGAGCCATTCCCGTTGTAGCGGAACTGGACTTCTCTCGGCGGATTGGTATCGAGGGGGTAGCGGATCACATGACCGAGGGGAATCTGGGAAGAGGCCGCCTCGCGGAAGCCGTAGACACGGGAGGCGACATCGTGGAACTTCATGCCTTCATCGTCACTCCTGGGCATCCGCTCACCCCGCCACCAGTTCGAACTTCTTCACGCGGAACCCGACCTTGGTGTGCATCTTCTTGCACACCTTGCACTGCAGGCGCAGGTCGAGCTTCTGGGTGGGCTTCTTGCTCACCGCAGGCTTGGAATACTTCCCATGGCCGCCGTGGCCCCGCTTGTGGCGGTCCTTGGCCCGGTTGGCCTTCGAGTTCGGGTGGGCCGACCCGCGGGACCGCTGCTTCACGACCTTGACCGTGTGCACGGTATGCTTGCGGCAGGTCGGACACAGGGTGTTGATGGTTTTCGGAAACTTCATACGCCCACTATGAGCATGAGGCTTTTTAAAGCATCGCAAGCCTGCAGGCGGCTCATGCGGAAGACGGCGGCAAAGAGGAAAAGCGGCCGCCTCACGCCAGCAACCTTTATAAGGAACCGGGCCAATAAGATGCAGATATCTCATGAAGGCTGCGCATGTCGTCATCGGCATCGTGATGTTCATCCTTTTCTGGGCTTACCAAGCAGGCTACGCAGCCTCGCTGGGACCGGCTGCATGGTTCGTGGCCGCACTGGTGTTTTCAGTCCTGCTCATGGCCATGGGGAAAACCTCCATGGAGAAGCCCCAGCCCGACATCAAGTCAGCCTGGCAGTTCTCCATTGCCTTCGTCCTGATCTCTACGCTGATCATCTCCTTCGCTGGTCAGTCCCTCGGGGCGGTCGTGCCTGCGGATCCCTCCGCATGGACACCGATGCTCCTGAGCTTCTGGCTCGTCGTCTTCGGCGGCGCCATGCTCGTGACCGGTTGGAAAATCGACTCGCCGCTCACCACCCTGGTGGGCATCATCTGGCTCTTCTCGGCGCTGCACTTCGTCACTGCGGTCGGCACCGGAGCGAACTCGTACCTGCACTTCGGCCTGGTGACCGGCCTGACCACCATCCTCGCCGGCCTGTTCGGAAAAGCCCCGAAGGCGTAACTCGTTCTTGTCCATCCACAGGTAGGTAAGGGGAGCCGCTGTCTCCGGTTTAGCGGCTTCCCGCAAGGGCGATCTTCCTGCCTCGCCGTTCCACTAACCCGTCCCGCTCCAGACCGACAAGCACCTGATCCAGCCGCGGGTCGGTGAGCGCGCGTTCAATGCTGGGGATGGTCTGCGGGCCGGCGAGGAGCAGCCGCAGCAGCCGCCCCCGCAATTGCCGGTCAGACCCTTCAAATCGGGATTGCCTGGTCAGCGGCCGGATCCCGGTCTGCCGCGCGGTCAGGACAGCCGCGCCGTAGTCCATGAGGGCGTTGTGCCAGTCCCGACTGCGCCCCCGTGGGAGGCAGCGCTCGGCAAGCGCAATCAGCTCATGGTCAGGGACGCTCTCGGGGAGGGCGAACTCGTGAATCAAGATCCGCCGGATATTCGTATCGACCGTGACGATGTCGGCATTTGCCGCGAATATCTGGACAGCCCGGAAAGTGTACGGCCCGATGCCCGGCAGCTTCTGCTCCCGGACCGACCGCAGCACGTCCCCTCCCCCGGCGGCGATGGCCTGGGCTGCTCGGTGGAGGAACACGGCGCGCCGGTTGTAGCCGAGGCCTGACCAGGTTGCCAGGACGTCGGCGAGCCTCGCCCTCGCTAGCGCCTGGACCGTCGGCCAGCGGCTGATCCACGCCCGGTAGTAGGGGATGACCCGGTCGGCCTGGGTCTGCTGGAGCATGACCTCAGAGACGAGGATCGCGTACGGATCGGTCGTCGCGCGCCAGGGCAGCAGCCGCCGGTGGCGCTCGTCATGCGCCAGCACCTTGCGCTGGAAGGCGCGGACGCGAGCCGGATCCATGCCAGATGAAAGGAGACAGAACATAAAAGGCTGCTCCCTCATCCGCGCCGCAGGGATTTAACCCGCGAGACCCAATACAGGATATGCACACCATCGCCGTGCTGCCAGGCGACGGCATCGGCCCCGAGGTCACTGCCGCGGCAGTCCAGGTCCTGGCTGCGGCGCAGCGCGGTTTCACGCTCGAGTTAGTCTTCGCCGACGCGGGCGCGGGCGCAATCGAGAAGCACGGCACCAATCTCCCCGCCGCCACCCAACGCATCCTCAAGCGTGCTGATGCGTGTCTCAAAGGGCCCATGACGACGCTCGAAACCCCAGGTGCGCCGGTCTCCGCGGCCGTCCGGATCCGCAGGATGTTCGACCTCTATGCCAATGTCCGCCCGTGCCGGGGAAATGGGGTGGACCTGGTCATCGTGCGCGAGAACACCGAAGGCCTCTACGCCGGCCGCGAGCGACCAGTTCCGGGAGGCGCGGTCGCGGAGCGGCTCGTCACGTCGCGGGCGTCGCGCCGGATTGCCGCCCACGCCCTCGCCCTGGCCAACCGGCGGAGGAAGAAACTTACTTATGTCCACAAGGCAAATATCCTTCGGATGACTGACGGGGTCTTTGTCCGGGCTGTCCTGTCCCAGGCGAAGCGGTATCCGCGCGTTGCCGTGGAAGGGATGCATGTGGATGCGGCGGCGATGCAGCTGGTGAAAGCGCCGCACCAATTCGACGTGCTCGTGACGACGAACCTCTTCGGGGATATTCTTTCTGACGAGGCCGCCCAGGTCGCTGGAGGGGTTGGACTCGCGCCTTCCGCGAACATCGGCGACCGGTATGGGATGTTCGAGCCTGTCCATGGGTCTGCTCCCAAATATGCCGGGAAGGGGATCGCCAATCCCGTGGGCATGATCCGCGCGGCTGCGCTGATGCTCGACTTCCTTGGCGAGGCCCGCGCAGCGGCGCGCATCGAGCGGGCCGTCCAGGTCGCTCTCGCCAGCGGCAAGGCACGCACGCGCGACCTCGGAGGACGCGCGTCGACTCAACAGGCCGGCAAGGCCATCGCTGAGGTCCTATGATCGCCAAAGGTCTTGAAGGGGTCGTGATCGCGGACTCTGCCATTTCCCTGGTGGACGGGAAGAACGGCCGTCTCCTGTACCGCGGCTATGCCATCGGGGACCTTGCGCGCTTCTCGACGTACGAAGAGACTGCCTACCTGCTGTTGTTCGGTTCCCTCCCTTCGCGTGCGCAGCTGGCCTCCTTTTCCCGGGTCCTGCGACGCTCCCGGAGACTTTCCAAGCCGCTGCTCGAGGTCCTGGCCGGTCCCTGCAGGCACCTGTTGCCAATCGACGCGCTGCGGACCGCGGTTTCCCTTTTGGTGCAGGACGATCCGTGCCCAGGAGACCGCTCACTGGAAGCGGTTCTGGAACGGGGCATCCGCCTGATCGCGCTCTTTCCCTCCATCGCCGCGACCCACTATCGGCTCAGCCAGGGCCAGAAGCCCATCGCCCCGGACGCCACGCTCGGCCATGCGGCCAACTTCCTGTGGATGCTGACCGGCAAGAAGCCCCCTGCCGAGGAGGCCAGGCTCGTGGACCTCGACCTCATCCTCCACGCAGAGCACAGCCTGAATGCCTCCACGTTCGCTGCCCGGGTGACGGCCTCCACGCTCTCTGACCTCTATGCGGCGGTCACCACCGCCGTGGGCACATTGAAAGGCCCACTCCACGGGGGCGCGGCCTCTGCTGTGGTCGCCATGCTCGACCAGATCGGCAGCGAGAGCCGCGTGCGCGCCTACATCCAAGAAACGGTCAGGACCCACGGCCGGGTCATGGGTTTTGGCCACCGCGAGTACAAGGTCCTCGACCCGCGCGTGCCGGTCATGCGCGACGTCGCCAGCCGGCTCGAGAAGGGCCGCCGCTACTACGAGATCTTGCGCGCCCTGGAACGGGAGATGGCCCCGCTGGGGAAGAAGGGGATCTTCCCGAATGTAGACCTCTATTCCGGAACGGTGTACCACAGCCTCTCCATCCCTCAGCCGCTGTTCGACCCGCTCTTCGCCCTCGGCCGGATCGCAGGCTGGGTGGCCCACGTGCATGAGCAGCTCGCCGACAACCGCCTCATCCGGCCCCGGTCAGCCTACACCGGTCCGAAAGCCCGGCGGTACGTGCCGCTGGAGGAGCGCCCATGAAGATCACCGTCGTCGGCGCAGGGAAAGTCGGCTCGACCGTGACCCAGCTCCTGGCGATGGCAGCCCTCGGAGAGGTCGTCCTGGTCAACCGGACCGCGGAAAAAGCCCAGGGCATCGCGCTCGATCTCCAGGAATCCGGCGTCGACGTCCAGGTCACGGGGACCGGTCGCTACCAGCAGACCGCCGGATCGGACCTGATGATCATCACCGCCGGCCTTCCCCGCAAGGAGGGGATGAGCCGGGATGAGCTGCTCCGCGCGAATGCGGGCATCGTGACCGACGCCGCCAAGCAGCTGGCTCGTCACTCACCGGACGCGGTCATGATCGTGGTCACCAATCCCCTCGATGTGATGGCCGCCGCGGCCTGGAAGGCCAGCCACTTCCCTCCCAAGCGCGTGGTTGGCATGGCGGGCGCCTTGGATTCATCCCGGTTCCGGTCGTTCATCGCCCAGGAGCTCGGGGTCTCAGTCCGGGACGTGCAGGCGCTCGTCCTGGGAAGCCATGGCGACCTCATGGTCCCCCTCCCCCGGCTCACCACGGTCCGGGGCATCCCGCTCCCTGACCTGCTCCCGGCGAAGAAGATCGCGCAGCTCGTACAGCGCACGGTCGATGCGGGCGCGGAGATCATTGCGCTGGAGAAAGATTCCGCATTCTACGCACCTGCAGCTGCGGTCGTCGAGATGGTCGAAGCCATACTCCTGGACCGGAAGCGGATCGTGCCGTGCTCGACCCTGCTTCGCGGCGAGTTCGGGATCAAGGGCGTCTTCCTGGGTGTGCCGGTCGTTCTGGGTCATGGCGGAGTGGAACGCATCGTCGACCCGGGCTTGACCGTCGGCGAGAAGCGGGAGCTCCAGGCCGCAGGTCGGAAGGTTGCGGCCATGGCGAAGGGGGTCTGATGGCCTGCGACGTGCTGGTCATCGGGTCGGGAGGAGCTGGCCTGCGCGCGGCGATCGAGCTCGCTGATCGCGGCGTCGACGTCCTGGTGGTCGGGAAGTCCAAGAAGCGCGACGCGCACACCATCCTCGCCACCGGCGGGATCAATGCCGCCCTCGGGAACATGGACCCGCAGGATTCCTGGCCGCTCCATGCCGCCGACACGATCCGCGACGGCGGGTGGATCAACGACCCTCGCGGCGTGGAGCTGCTGTGCAAACACGCGCCCCGGGCCGTTCAGGAGCTTGCGGAGTGGGGCGCGCGGTTCCACCGCGAACCGGGGGGGAAGATCACCCAGCGGTTCTTCGGCGCGGCAACCTACCGCCGCGCCTGCTTCAGCGGCGACCACACCGGCCAGGAGATCCTGAACGTCCTCGTGGACCAGGCGGAAGCCCGCAAGATTCCCTTCCGGAGCGAAGTCTACATCTTCTCCCTGCTCCAGTCCAGGGGCCGGGCGAACGGCGCGGTCGGCCTGGACCTCCGGACCGGGAAGATCCTGATCTTCCAGGCAAAGGCCGTGATCCTGGCGACGGGCGGTCACTCCCGGATGTTTGAGCGTAGCAGCTCGCGGTTCTGGGAGAACAACGGCGACGGCATCGCGCTCGCCCTGCAGGTCGGCGCGCGCTTCCAGGACATGGAAATGTTCCAGTTCCACCCGACGGGCATGGTCCACCCTCCCAGGGCGGCAGGCGTCCTGGTGACGGAGGCGGTCCGCGGCGAAGGGGGCATCCTCACGAACGCCCGCGGCGAGCGTTTCATGAAACGGTATGATCCGGCCCGGATGGAACTCTCCGCGCGCGACCTGGTTGCCCGGGCCATCTACACGGAAATCGAACACGGCCACGGCACCCGCCACGGAGGCGTCTGGCTGGACATCAGCCACCGCCCGCTCCCGTACATCAAGAAGCGCCTGCCCACGATGTACCGGCAATTCCTCGCGCACGCAGGCGTTGATATCTCCCGGCAGAAGATGGAAGTCGCCCCCACGGCGCATTATTCCATGGGTGGTGTTCTGATCGACCACACGACCGGCGAAACCGGGATTCGTGGCCTCTACGCGATCGGGGAGGTGACCGCGGGCATGCACGGCGCCAACCGCCTCGGCGGCAACAGCTTGGCAGAGATCATGGTGTTCGGCCGCCTGACCGGCGCACACGTCGCCCGTCGCATCAAGAAACAGAAGCTCCACCCGCTTGACCAGCGCCAGGTGGCAGGCGCCATCGGCAGCCTTCTGGACCGTCTGGCTCCGGCAGGGAAAGACCCGCTCGCGGTGAAGCGGCAGATCCAGGAGCTGATGTGGACCCATGTCGGCGTCGCGCGCCGGGAGAAGGAGATGCAGCACGCTCTTCGCGCCCTCGGCCGTTTCCGGGCGCTGCGGTTGCAGACCGGGACCTCCCTGGCGCGGAATCAACGGCTGGTCGCTGCCCTCGACGTCTTGAACATGTTGCCGACCTGCGAGATGATCGTCCGGTCTGCCCTCCTGCGCCGTGAGTCGCGGGGAGCGCACTACCGGACTGACTTCCCCACGACCCAGAAGCAATGGAAGAAGAACATCATCTGCACGCCCACCAAGGCCG
Source organism: Candidatus Aenigmatarchaeota archaeon (assembly GCA_016198585.1). Lineage (GTDB taxonomy): Archaea > Aenigmatarchaeota > Aenigmatarchaeia > QMZP01 > QMZP01 > JACQOD01. Next base: position 127,610 of record JACQII010000016.1, read on the forward strand.
GGGTCCGCCTCTCGACCCGGCCGATCCCCCCGATCCCGAAGCGGATCCGCCTGCTGGCCGAGCGGCCCAAACCCTCTGCCCATCTGCTCGAGTAGTTCAGGATCCCCAGCGCCATCGCGGACGCTCGCCGGTCTTCCAGCAGATGACGAGGAGAAAACCAGTAAGAACGGCCACGACAATGAAGTACCCCACGACCGCCTCCCATGACGGTTCCTGATCGGAGAGGAGGCTCAGTGATGCGGCAACCAAGCTAGCGACGTACGCGAGCGTCACCGCTGCTCCCTGCCAGGTCACCGGATACCATCCCCAGCCATAGCGCTTGGCCTTGAACCAGAGACGCTGCATAGGTTTTTCTTGGGAGGGCCGCTTAAGTAGTCTTTCGCTTTCCAGGCTCCCACGGGAACTTCCCGTGCCTCTTGTGGTAGGCGGCGAGGCCGCCCGCGGCTTCGAGGTCGCGCAGGAAACCGGTCAGCGGCGCAGCCTGGAAAGTCTTCTTGGTGCGCAGGTTGGTCAGCGTACGCTTCCGGAGATCAACCGCGACAGCATCTCCTGCTTTCACCTGCTTCTGGATGCCGGGAATCTCGAGGGCTGGCAGCCCGATGACGAGGGCGTTGCGGAAGAAGATGCGCGCGAAGCTGTCCGCCACCACAGCTCCGATTCCGGCGTACTTGATCGCGACCGGCGCCTGCTCTCGCGAGGAGCCGCCGCCGAAGTTCACGCCCGCCACGATCACGTCGCCTTTGCTGACCTTCTTGGGAAACTCGCGATCGATCCCGTACATACAGTACTTCGCGAGCTCGACGGGGTCGTTCGTGCGGGCTTTGAAGCGGAAGGGGATGATCAGATCTGTGTTGACGTAGTCCCCGAAGACATGGGCCTTGCCGTTCATAGGTACTTCCTCGGGTCCGCAATCCTACCCTCCACCGCTGAGGCGGCGACCGTCGCCGGCGAGGCGAGGTAGACCTGGGCGGAGAGCGACCCCATGCGGCCGGTGTAGTTCCGGGGGGAACAGGAGATCGCCACTTCGTTCTCGCCCAGGACGCCCATATGCGTCCCCACGCACGCCCCGCACGTGGAGTTCGTGAAGACTGCCCCAGCCTGCATGAAGGTGTCGACCAGTCCATCTCGAACGGCCTGCAGGAAGATGCGCTTCGATGCGGGCGTGATCACGAGCCTGGTCCCGGCCTTCACCTTGCGACCCTTGAGGATGTGCGCGGCGACCTGGAGATCCTCGAGCCGGCAGTTCGTCGACGACCCCAGGAAGCCTTCATGGATCGGGGTTCCTTCTGCCGCGGAGAGCGGCTTGACGCGGTCCACGTGCTCGGGAAGCGTGACCTGCGGCTCGAGGTCAGCAAGATCGATCGTCTTCTCTTTGATCGTTGCCTGCGCGCCTGACTGGATGTCCAGCATCGGCTTCCGGCCGCGCGCCCGGAGATACTGGACCGTGAGCTGGTCGGGTGCAAACACGGAGTTCTTGGCTCCGCACTCCACTGAATTGTTGCAGATGCATGCCCGGGAGTCGATGCTCAACCTGGTCCCGGTCCACTCCAGGCTGGTGTAGTTGGCACCGTCCTCGCCCAGCTGCCCGATGAGATGCATGATGATGTCCCGGGCGAAGACGCCTTTGGCCAGCGTGCCCTCAAGCGTGATGCGCAGCGTCTCGGGGACGCGCAGCCAGGTCTTCCCGCTGGCCCAGACCGAGGCAATCTCGGTCGAGCCCAGACCAGTCGCGAACGCGCCAAGGGCGCCGGCTTGGTTCGTGTGCGAGTCCGCTCCCACCAGCAGCATACCCGGGACGACCTGCTCCTCGAGCAGGTGCTGGTGCGAGATCGTGCCCTCCACCACGTTGCAGGCATGACGCGCGCAGAAATCGCGCACCATCGTGTGCAGGGTGGCCACCTTCTCGTCGGCGGCCGGATAGGTGTGGTCGAGGAAGATAAACACTTTCCGGGGATCGAAGATCTTCTTCAGTCCCATCTCCTGGAACGACCGGATCGCCAGCGGCCCGGTCGAATCCTGGGCGAGCGTCAAGTCGACGTCCACCACGGCAACGTCGCCCGCCCGGACCTCCCGGCCTGATTTGATGGAGAGGGCTTTCTCCGCGAACGAGAGCGAGGGATCGGTGAGAATCCTGCGAGCCTCCATGGACTATAGTGGGCAGCACGCTATAAAAAGCACTTATTAGCGGGACCAGCCCAACATAAAGCATGCGGATGAGGATCGAGCGCGATTCCCTGGGGCCGGTCCGGGTGCCTGACCAGGCCTACTACGGCGCGCAGACGGCCCGGGCGGTCGCAAACTTCCCGATCAGCGGCGTCCGCCAGCACCTGGAGCTCATCCACGCGTACGCGACCGTGAAAAAGGCAGCTGCGACCGCGAATATGCGCATCCATGCCCTGGACCGGCGGCGCGGCCAGGCCATTGTCCGGGCCGCGGACGAGGTCGTCCGAGGACGGCACGACCGGGAGTTCGTGGTCGACGTCTTCCAAGCGGGAGCAGGGACGTCAACGAACATGAACCTCAACGAGGTGATCGCGAACCGGGCAGAAGAGTTGCTCGGCGGCAAGAAGGGCCGCTACCGGCTCGTGCACCCGAACGACCACGTGAACCGGTCGCAGTCCACGAACGACACCTACCATGCTACGGTCCACGTCGCCAGCAGGCTCGAGACTGAGAAGCTCCTGCGGGCCCTGCGACTCCTGCAACGGACACTGGAGGCAAAGGCGCGCGAGTTCAAAAGTGTAGTGAAGATCGGCCGCACGCACCTGCAAGATGCCCTGCCGATCACCCTTGGCCAGGAGTTCTCAGGCTACGCGGCCGCGCTGGGGAAGGGGATTCGCGTCGTCGCGCAGATGAACGACCTCCTCCTCGAGCTTCCCCTCGGAGGGACGGCCATCGGGACCGGCGTGAACGCGCCAAAGGGATATGCGCAGGCCGTGGTCCGCGAGACGTGCAGGCTCACTGGCCAGCGGTTCCGCGTGGCCCGCAACTACTTCAGCTGCCACCAGAGCCCCAACGCCGAGGCCGAGCTCAGCGGGGCGTTGCGGGCGGTCGCGATTGAACTGGGCAAGATCGTCGATGACCTGATCCTGCTCTCGTCCGGGCCAAACGCCGGTCTGCGCGAGATCATTCTCCCAGCCGTGCAACCGGGTTCGTCGATCATGCCCGGGAAGGTCAACCCCGGCATCGCGGAGATGGTGAACATGGTCAGCTTCCGCGTCCTGGGGAACGACCTGGCAGTCTCGCAGGCCGCCGCAGCCGGGCAGCTGGAACTGAACGTCTACACGCCCGTCATCTCCTACAACCTCCTGGAGTCCATCAAGCTCCTTACCCATGCCAGCCTCGTGTTCGAGGAGAAGTGCCTGCGTGGTGTGCAAGTCAACTACCTGCGCATCCGGTCGTACCTGGAAAGGAACCCCATCATCGCCACGGCCCTCACTCCCCGGATCGGCTACGAGCGGGCGGCCCAGGCCGTCCGCATCTCCTATGAGAAAGGCCTCCCGGTCCGCGACGTGGTCGTGCAGAAAGGCTGGCTCTCGCGGCGGGAGGCCGACCAGCTACTGCGCGATGCAGAGCCCCGCTAGACGGTGCTTCGGTATTTTCCGAAGAGAAGTGATCGGCCTTTTAAGTCCTGCCGGGAAGGGAGGTCATGGACGAAACCGTGACCCTGGACCGGCAGACGTTCAAAGTCCTGGCGTCCGAGACGCGGGTGGGGATGCTCAAGCTGCTCGCCCAGCGACGGATGACGCTGACCGAACTCGCGACCAGGCTCGGTCTGGCCCCGTCGAGCGTCAAGGAGCACCTGGACGCCTTAGTCGCTTCCGGACTCATCGCCCAGGCCGACGAGGGGCACAAGTGGAAGTACTATGCGCTCACCGAAAAGGGCAAGGACATCCTCCACCCCGCGGAGAAGAGGGTCTTCATCCTGCTCGGGCTCGGGCTCGTGATTGGGATCGCCAGCCTGGCCTCGCTCGCCGCGAACCTCCCCGCCAGCGAACGTTTTGCCGCGACCGATCTCGTCGAGATCCCGCAGGTGGCGGCCCCTGCCACCACTCTGCCGGGTGCACTCCCTGAAGATGCTCCTGATTCTGCGCCCTTCCCCACCACGACACTGAGCATCGCCCTGGCGGCGCTGATCATAGCCGGAGGATGCGCCGGCTACCTCCTGGGGATACGGCGCGGCGTGCGGTTCGGGATGTCCGCGTAATCTCCCGGACGGGGAGGCGTCACCCGAACGTGAAGCTATAGGCCTGGACACCCGGGGTGAACTGAAGTTCAAGGACGTGAGGGCCAGGTACAGGGGAAGCCACGAGGCGGTAGAGGCGCTCCCCGCTGACGGCGATGTTGCCATTGATCACGTCTTCGCCGGCAACGTCTGCGTCGACGGGTTGACCATCGAGCAGGACGGCAACCGTTCCTGACCCGCCCAGGACCATGTGGACCTTCTGGGCGCTATAGATCAGTTCCACCGCTGCGTCAGCCCCGGCGAGCATGTGGTCCGCCTTGTTCGTCCAGCTGCCCGCGAGGTAGAGCGTGTTTGGCAGCGTCGCCGGGATCGCGTCATAGGTGACGACAGCCTCGGGCTGGATGCCTTCGGCGTTCCCGAGGGGAGCGCGGATGAATGCGTAGCCGAAATACAGCTCAGGGGTCTGGATCGAACCGAAGGTCACGTTCTCGGCCGTGACGGCTGCTCCTGGACCAGGCGCGCCAAGCAGCTGCTGGATCACGGCCTCCGTTTCCTGGTACGCACCCTCCCCGATGTGATCGTAGCGGATGTTGCCCTCGCGGTCGATGAGGTATTTCCGAGGCCAGTAGCTGTTCCGGTAGGCGCGCCAGGTGGCGAAGTCGTTGTCCAGGACGACGGGATAGGTGATGCCGTACTTCTCGACCGCGGCCTGGACGTTTTCGTAGTCGTGCTCGAAGGCGAACTCCGGAGCATGCACGCCGACGATGACTAGGCCCTGGTCACGGTATGCCGCGTCCCACGCGACGAGGTAAGGGAGTGTCCGAATGCAGTTGATGCAGGAGTAGGTCCAGAAGTCGATGAGGACGACCTTGCCGCGCAGCTCCTCGAGGGTGAACGGCTCGGCGTTGATCCATCCGGCGATCCCTGCGAGTTCGGGGGCCGGGCCGTAGCTGGGAAGGTCGCCCGTGGCGACCGGCGGAGGCGACAGCGCGAAGAGGAGCCCGAGGAGCAGGATCGCGGCCACGGCAGCCGGGATCACCGGACTCATAGCATGAGGTCCACGAAGAAGAAGGTGGACAGGTAGTTGATGTAGCCGGTGAAGACCAGGATGCCGATCGCAATCAGCAGCAGGCCCATGATGATGCGGAACGGCCGCATGAAGCGTTCGCTCCGCTTGATGAAGGTCGAGGCCTGCGAGGTGAACAGTCCGACCGCGAGGAACGGCATGCCGAGGCCGGCGGCATAGGCCAGCAGCAGGTTGAACGCCGCCCCCGGCGTGACGATGGCGAGGGTGAGGATGCTCCCCAGGACCGGGCCGACGCAGGGTGTCCAGCCAGCGGCGAACGCGACGCCGAAGACGAACGAGGTCAGATACGTCCACCGGAACTTGCGGGGCTTGAGCTTGTGCTCGCGCTCAAGGAAGCCGATCTTGAACAGCCCAAGCAGGTAGACGCCGAAGAGGACGATCACGATCCCGCCGATCCATCCCAGCCAGAGGCGGAGTCCATAGGCGACGGTCGACAGGACCGTGTTCAGCAGCACGCCGAGGAGAGCGAAGATGAGGGCGAACCCGACCACGAAGCTGACCGCGTTGAGGAAGATCGTCATCCGTGCGCGTTTCGGGCTCGCGGAGATTTCGCTCACGCTGATGCCCGAGAGGTAGGAGATGAACGCCGGGACCAGGGGAAGGATGCAGGGCGACAGGAACGAGACAATGCCCGCGATGAAGGCGATCAGGAGGGTGATGTCGGCCATGGGTCACCCACCGGCTGCGATCAACCGGCTCTCGATCTCACCCGCGGGCAGGGCAGACACGGCCTTGCTCGACAGTGTTCCATCCGGCCGGATGAAGAGGTGGGTGTGCTGGTAGGCGACACCGTAGGTCTGGGCCAGAGCAGCATCGTCCTGGTTGTTCTGGCCGTCGTTCCAATGGGACTCGAAGCCGACAGCGTTGGTGAGCTCCAGACCGTCGAAGGTCGCCAGGATGTTGGGCCGCTCTGCCGCGCAGATGGGACACCAGGTAGCGTACACGTAGACATAGACTGCCTTCCCGTCCGCGAGGGCCTGGTCAAAGTCAGCCTTCGTATAGCGGAGGTAGGGGGTGGTTGAACCGGCGATCAGCTCGCCGGTGTAGTCGGCCGAGGCTGCAGGCGGCGGGGTGACCGTCCCATCGGGCGCGACCATGGTGCCGTCCGGCTTCACCATCGTGCCGTCAGGCTTGACGATGGTGCCGTCCTCCTGGAGGGTGGTGCCTTCCGGCGCGACCATGGTCCCGTCGGGTAGCACCATGACGCCGTTCGGCTTCACCATCGTGCCGTCAGGCTTGATCATCGTGCCGTCCGGTTTAATCATCGTCCCGTCGGGCTTCACCATGGTCCCGTCAGGCTTGATCATCGTGCCGTCCGGCTTCAGGATCGTTCCATCGTCCTGCACGACATCTCCCTGGACGCCACCCGGGATGGCGGAGGTGCATCCCGCCACGGCCACGATCGCAAGGAGCGCGAAGGCGAAAAGCTTCATACTACCGGTGGTCCGCGGCATCTTATAAACCTAATCCAAGATCCTTCCAGAGTGTTAGTCGCCATTTGTCCAACCGAGAGTCCTTTCTTGGTGTCGGAGCGTTAAGGTTGGTACGGGGCCGCACACCCCCTCGCGCCTGAAGGGGGTCTGCAAGGGCATATTAGGATTCATAGGCGCAATCCCTCGAAGTACGGCCACGTATTTCATACTTATTTTCCTTCTTTTACGAAACCGATGCGTTTATTTTGTGCGGTCATTGTAACAAGATTCTTGAGAGCTTTTTGGTAGATCGCTATGCCATGACGTTTTCTGCTTTCAACATATGCCACCCGAATTCTTTTATACGATTCTGGCATTTTCTGAAAGTTTTTCCAAGCGTCTTTATCAGCCCTTAGTGCTTTCAAGATTCCGGGAGGAATTATAAATTCTTCTTTCTTGTCGGTCTTTGGATCATACACATGGGCGATAGCGACAAGTCCGGCTTTAGTCATTTTCTTCTGCGCAATAAGCTCGCGGACACGCTCCTTGTTCATTTGAGACAAGACACTGTTTGACTTTCTGGGAGAGAACCGTTGGACAAAACTCTCGTTATCAAGTTTTTTGACAATACTGTCTATCCAGCCATAACAAAGCGCTTCAAGAACGGCATCGTCGTAACTTATTCTTGGTTTGCCTGAATCCTTTCTGTAAAAAACAAGCCAAATCTCGTCAGCGGTTTTGTGGTGTGTTGATAACCAGGCGCGCCATGTCTTTCTTTCTGTGACATACAAAGTTTTACCAATATCCATAGTTAACTTATTACACCTTTTGTATATGAGGTCGCACACCCCCTTGCGCTGAGAGGGGGCCTCTGACCCCGTCACTGTGTGCAGTTTATTCCAGGAATCAATAGACGAGGGCCTTTTTGGCTCCTGCATCTTTTGCGTGTCTGGATGCAGACGGAGAGGAGCAGACCTTCACTCCCAGCTGATCCAGAGCAGGATGGCGAGGCCGACGGCCTTGACGGCCTGGAGCGTGAGGGCAGCCGCCTCGGCGGCGAGCGAGGTGTACATCACCATGCTGACGGCGAAGGATATGCTCATTGCGGTCTCGGCGATCATGAAACCGATGAAGAACACCAGGCCGGCCGTGTACTTCGACCTGAGCCGCCGGTAGTTGGCAAGGTATATCACCAGCAGCGCGACCAGCAGGAGGAGTGTCAGGCCGTGAATGCCCAGGGAGAGGAGGTCGGCCATAGCTTCATTCACTTCCCCGGCTCTTAAAAGCCTTATCCAACATCGCGGCGATCTCGTCCAGAACGGACCGGTTCGCGTCCAGCAGCGGGGAGAGGAAATAGACGCTGCCATACCTCTTCCGTTCAGGCGCGACCAGCCCTGACTTCTCGAGGACGCGGGCGTGGTACATCATCGTCGTGTAATCCATGCCGAGGGCCCGGGAGAGCTGGTTCAGGTTCCGCGGCCGCTCCTTGAGCAGCAGCAGGATCCGCAGGCGCGCGATCCCGCCCCGGGTCCCGCCCACGTAGAGCCAGAGGATCCGCCGGATGTCAGGGGTGAGCACATCACAGACTGGGACGGCGGCCTTAAGAGGCTGCCGGCCGCCGCGGAAACAACCTTTTTTAACCCGTGCGCCAAGAAAATGACATGAAGAAACCGCTCCCGCCCGCGCCGCGGAAGTTCGCGGAACCCGCGCCGATGGCCGCGCCGGAGCCCCTGCGGTTGCCGATGGCGCCGCAACGCCAACTCCCTGCCGGACCTCCCCGGACTCCGTTCCCGCGGCCGACGCCTGAAATGCGCCCGATGCACGACTCGCCAGGGGAACTGCCTCCCCTCCCGTCCCCGCGGAGCAAGGGCCCGCCCCTCTTCATCAAGCTCGAGAAGTACCAGGACGTCGTCAACACCCTCCACAAGATGAAGACCTTCTCCCTAAGCCTGCGCGATGCCCTGGACGCGCTCGCGGACGTCGAGCGGGAACTGCGGAACGGCATCGGCGTCACCCACAAGGCCCTCGACGCCTTTAACGCCTCAATCGCCTCGCTGGACGCCAAGATCTCGCGGCTGCCCCCCGAGGTAGAGATGGACCCGGCCCAGCGGGCGGAGATCGACGAGCTCGACGACTACGTGAAGGGCCTGCACGACCAGGTCGAGAAGATCCGGAACGAGCTCAAGTCCGCTGCCTTGCCGTAGCCTTTTAAGCACGCCGCCGAATAACTCCTCGCGGGGATACCCAAGCGGTCAACGGGGCAAGACTCAAGTTCCTGATGGGCGATCTTGTGGCTTAGTGCCTTCGCAGGTTCGAAGCACCCTTTTGGGAAAAGGCTGCACCCAAAAGCGAGCGAAAATCCTGCTCCCCGCACGATATTTAAATACCATGCGTGAAGAATACCTATGCGTTTGCGGGACAAGAACCCGGTGGAGAAGAGGCTCCTGGTGTCGCTGGAGCGCGCCGGACGGAAGCACCAGGTCTGGAAGGCCGTGGCCCTCCAGCTGAACCGGCCGCGCCGGATCCGCGCCGAGGTCGCCGTCGCCCAACTCGACCAGTACGCGGGCAGCGGCATGCTCCTCGTCCCCGGCCGAGTCCTCGGGACAGGAGAGGTGACCAAGCCCATTACTGTCGCTGCTGTTGGATTCTCGGGAACGGCCCGGACGAAGATCGAGCAGGCCGGAGGGAAGGCGCTTAGCATCCCCGACCTGGTCACGCAGAACCCGCAGGGAAAGGGCATCAGGATCATCGGATAGGTTATGGACATCATATTGGACGCGGATCATTGCATCGCTGGCCGGACCGCGAGCCGGGCGGCCAAGGAGCTGCTGAAAGGGAAGACCGTGGCCATCGTGAATGCGGAGAAGGCCGTGATCTCCGGTAGCCCGCGGGCCACGATCGTGGCCTACCGGGAACGCGTCGACCGGGGAGACCCCTACCACGGGCCGTTCTACCCGCGGACGCCGGAGCGGATACTCAAGCGTATGGTCCGCGGCATGCTGCCGTACAAAAAGACCATGGGCCGCGACGCGCTCAAGCACCTGCGCGTCTTCGTCTCGGTTCCCGCTGACCTGCAGTCGCTGCCGACGGTCAAGGCCAAGGACCTGCCCCACGGGCAGAAGGCGATCACGTTAGGCGAACTCGCCCTGCATCTGAGGATGAGAGCATGAAACAGGAAGCGAAGCCGTTCACCACGGGAAAGCGCAAGCGCGCCGTCGCGCGGGCCTGGATCACCAAAGGGACCGGGATCGTGAAGGTCAACGCCGCCCCGCTGGAGACCCTGACCAACGATCTGGTCCGCATGAAGATCCGCGAGCCGCTCATCCTGGCGGGCGACGCCACGAAGGGTTTCGACATCCACGTCTCGGTCCGCGGGGGCGGCATCATGGGCCAGGCCGACGCAGTCCGCCAGGCCATCACCCGGGCGCTCATCAGCCAGGTGCCGACGCTGAAGGAGCGCTTCATGCACTATGACCGCTTCATGGTCGTCTACGATCCCCGGCGGACAGAACCGCACAAACCCCCCAGGTCTTCCCAGGGTCCGCGGCGTCACAAGCAGAGAAGCAAGAGATAGCCTCGCCTCCAGACCGGCAGCCGCTTGCCGACTATTTAAATACTCTGGGATCAAATAGACCTTGTTCGTGGAGACGGCTATGGAATACGCGCGTGTCAAGCTTGCGGGACGGAATTATGACGAGTTGCTGGGCATCTGCGAGGAGATCCGCGAGATCGCCAAGAAGCATGGCGTCTCCTGGCGCGGCCCCATCCCCCTCCCGACCAAGAAGTTGCGCGTGCGGACCCTGAAGACGCCCTGCGGCGACGGGACCGGCCACGGCAACGCCACCTGGGACCGCTGGGAGATGCGCATCCACCGCCGGGTGATGGACATCGGCGCCAACGAGCGCGCGCTCCGCCAGGTCGTGCGGCTGAACATCCCTGAGGGCGTCAAGATCGACATTGAGCTCAAGGAAAAGTACGAGAGCAAGTGACGCTATCGGTCCGGGAAATCGAACCCCAGGCTGTCCTCTTCTATCGCCTCGATCTTCTCGGCGACGTCCTGATGGTCAGGATGCTGGCGGTAGCGGTCGAGAGCGGCCTGGTCCCGAGCCACCACGACGACGCCGTGGGTGAATCCCTTGGCGTCTGGGTGGGTGTTCTGGCCGCAGAAAATGTCAATCCCGTCGCAGACGTCTTGCAGGCGCCGGACGCGCTCAAGCGCCTGGTCGACCGCCGCGTTGGGGATGTCAGGCTTCCAGCGGAACAGCGCGAGATGGATGATCATACCGACGCTACTTCTTCTCTGGCGGGTTCATCGCGGCCTGGAGTTGGCTGCCGAGCTGGTTGATGTGGCTCGCCACGGCCATCAGCTCCTGGCTCAGTTTCGCGGACTGCTGCTCGACCTCGCTCTTCTGCTTCTCCACGAGGGCCGTCGCTTCTTTCTGGGTCTTCTTCACGAGGATGCCTGCGCCGATGTCCATGAGCAGCGGCTCCTTCGCCTGGCCGGAGCCGTGCATGAAGACGCCGCTCCCGAGGGGAAGCAGGATCTCTCCTGCAGCGGCCATGGACTCGGCCGCTTCGAGAGACTGCCGCGTCGCCTCGAGTTCGGTGTACCGGTTCTGGAGGAAGGCGGCCTGCCTCTGGAGCTGCTCAAACTGGTTCTGGAGCAGCTGGTACATCACGAGGGCGTTCTGGAGGTCCTTCTCGTCCATATAGGATTAGAGAGAAGAGACGGTTTAAATGCTTGCGGGCGCGCGGCTACAGGAGCTTCAGCTTCCCCGTGAGCCGGTCCGCTTCCTGGTCCGGGCAGGGCCCGATGCCGACGGCTGTCGCCGTCCCCGGAGCGGTCTGGGTGAGGCCAGCGTCGCGGATCAGGGCGCACGGCAACCCCTGGCTCCGCGCCTTCCGGTAGTGGTCGATCAGTTCAGCTTCAGAGGCGACCGCGACGACGACCTTCTTCGACCCTTCCTCTTCCCAGGCCGTCCGAGCCGTAGCGGACGCGGCCTTGTAGGCCTGGAGCGACGCATGGGCAGATTGCGCGGCAATCTTGCCCTTGCCCATCTTGAGGTCCTTGCGGATGAGGATGACCTGCTTCATGCAAGCTAGTTGGTCTCGTGTGCTTAAGAAAAGCCGCGGGCACAGGCCTTAGATGACTTTCACCGTGTCGCCGCGGATGAGGTCCTGGACGCCCGGACACTCCTGGGACTGGATGGTGACTTCCTGGACCTGGGCGAGGTCGGTCCCGAAGGTGAACTGCACGATGTCCTGCTCCGGCACCAGGACGTCCCCGGCGACCTTGCTTACGGTCCCGTTGATCGCGGTGAGGAGGACCGTGAAGGACAGGTCGACGTCGCCGAAGTTGTGGATGTTCAAGGTGAGGTCACTGTTCGCGGTCTGGTAGACGCCGCTCAGGATGAGGGCCTTCGCGCCCGTGCAGTACTGGATGGAAGCCCGCTGCTGCTGGGTGAACTGGGTGACCATGGCCCCCAGGATGCCCGCCACCAGCAGGGTGAAAGCGATGAGCATGACAACGGCGACGAGGGGCGAAATCCCTTTGCGGTGCTTCATAGGCTAGTAATTAATTGGCGCCGGTCTTATAAATTAGCCTGCCCCGCAGGCGCCTAATAGACGGTTACCGAGTCGATCGAGGCCGAAACCGCCTCACAGGCGTCGTTGCGGACCGTCAGCTTCGTTGCGGACTTGGCCAGCCCGATCAGTTCCCCGGAGCCGGTCGAGGCATTGGTGAAGTTGAGGGTCATGATCGCCGACTGCTCGCGCTGTAGGGCCTTGGCGGAAGTGACCTGGTTGATGATCAGCTTGCTGTCCGAGGCGATGGTCTGGATGTTCGTGACGTTGAAGAGGACGAAACTGAAGCCGTGGATTGCCTGGTCGCCCTTGTTCGTGATGCGCACCAGGAGTTCGTCCTTGCCCGAGTAGTTGAACTTGACGTCGTCGATCACATAGTTGGTCTTGATGGCGCAGGCGATGGACGAGGAGGTGGTCTGGTCCGTCACCCACTTCGTGGCGAAGTTGGTGACGAAGACGCCGATGGCGATGGCGACGGCAATCATGAGAACGACGGCGATGATGTCGGAAATCCCTCTCATAGCAGTATCTTGTCCCCGTGGAGATATATAGCTTCCAATGGTCGCCCGGCCGTGGAGGTTGCAATCAGCTTCTCCCGGCCGGCGTCAGATCAGCCGGATCTCGATCTGCGAGGCGAAGGAGAAGATGGTGTAGCCGACCACGATCAGGAGGATCGAGTGCTTGAGCCCGGCGGCCAGCGACCCTTCGGCCATCTTCCCTGCCACCAGGCCGGCGAAGAAGCCCTGGACGAGGATGAAGTTGATGAAGCTCTGGGCGAAGATGGACTGGACCGGCGTGGCCAGCCCCTGGGTCCCGGGCAGGCTGGGCAGGTTCTGCGGCAGCAGCGAGGGGATCAGGAAGATCTGCAGGACCACCAGGATCAGGATGAAGACGAAGTAGATGAGGTACGAGGTGACCAGCTGGGAGTAGACCGAGGACGTCCGCTCTTTCTTGATGTTCTCGATGGTGAGCAAGGTCTTGCTGATCGCGTCGAGGGTGTCGGCGATCTTGCCGCCGACCTTGTAGGTCTGCAGGATGGTCTTGACCGCGCGGCCGACCGGGACCGAATCGGTCTTGTGGGCGAAGATCTCCAGGGCCTTCGGGAACGGGATGCCCCAGTCCACCTGCGACGACAGCGAGGACACCAGGGAGGTGAGGTCGCGGTAGTCCCGCTTCGAGACGGTCTGGAGGGCGAGGGGGAGGGTCATCCCCGAGTTGATCGCCTGGGTGAGGTCGGCGATGAAGACCAGGAACTGCTCCTCGATCGTCCGGCGGCGGCGGAAGCGGCGATAGAAGAACGTGACCGCCGGGATGACCGCCACGAGGGCGCCGACCAGGTTTAGCATGTCGCCCAGGAGCGGAACGCCGATGAGGAAGTTGAGGTTCAGGGCGATGATCAACAGGCCGATGATCGCGAAGAGCAACTCATAGAAGTACGCGAACATACTTTAGTATTGGCGTCGCCCTAATAAAGCGCGGGCCATGCCAGAGGCTACTTGAGTTTAGGCAGCTTGATGAGGACCTTGCACTGCTCGCAGCGGACCGCCAACGGCCGTTTGAAGGCCTGGCGAACCTTCCCGCTGGACAGGCATTCCGGGCAGGTGTACTCGCCCTCGAGCAGGTCCGACCCGGTCTTCACGGCGACCTTGACCCTTCCGGTTTCCTTGCCGGCCTTGCTCAGGCAGGTGCGGTTGCTGACGTAGCGGTAGACGCTCATAGCCATCCTCTACCGCGTTGAAGCGCCTCTATAAAAAGATTACGGCCCCACTTTAAATAGTCCCGGCTTGACCCGGACGGTCATGAAGTCTCGGGCGGCGATGGAGTCAGGAAAGATGGCCCGGGCTTTCTTCTCCAGGTCGGTGACGTCCTGGTACCGGCGGGAGAAGTGGGTGAGGATCAGATGCTGGACACCCGCCTCTTTGGCCGCGCGGGCAGCTTCTTCAGCGCCCGCGTGCATCTTGGTCTCGTCCTCCGATTCAAAGGTCGAGTCGTGGATCACTACATCTGCCCCGTGGGCGATGGTCTGGAGGTTCGGGCAGGCCCGGGTGTCGCCGGTGTAGACGGCCTTGACGCCCTTCTTGACCACCGCGACCTCGTCGAGCCGGACGGTCTTGCCCTTGACCGTGACCGATCCCTTCTCCTTGAGCTGGCCCACCAGCCTGCCCTGCGTCAGGCCGTAGAGCTTCTGGGCCTTCTCGATGTCCACGTTGATCTTGTCCCGCTCCTTGAAGCAGTACATCACCGCGGGGACCGAGTGCCGCGCGGGGATCGAGAGGATCTCGAAGTCCTCGGTCTGGTAGAGCGTCGTGACCTCTTCGCCCTCGAACGGGACGTCGACCGGCAGCACGCGGAACCGCGGGGCCCAGTAGCCGAGCTCGAGGATGTTCTCGACAAACCGATCGGCTTCCGGCCCGTAGACGCGCAGCGGCTCCTTCCTGCCCTCAAGGTTCATGGTCTGGATCAGCCCGATCAGTCCGGCCCAGTGGTCAGCGTGCCAGTGGCTGATGAAGATCCGCTCGAGCTTCATGAAGCTGAGCCGGGCCTTCATCATCTGCAGCTGCGTGCCTTCGCCGCAGTCGAAGAGGAACGGTTCCGCGCGTTCGCTCGCGTAGTGCATCCAGATGGCGGCCAGGCTGCGCGTCTTGGAGGGAACGGCGCTGCCGGTCCCCAGGAACACGATCTCCAGCATACCCTGATATGGGATCCGCGGCCTTAAAAGGGGTGGTTGGCGCCAGCGCGGGTCGGGACGCTCACGCCAGCTGCACGGCAGGCTCTCCCCGCGCGACCTGCTGGACCCCGTGCGTTTCCACAAGCTCTTGCTCGATCGACGCGAACGCCGCGGGGACCGTCAGAAGCGCGACCGGCGCCTTCAGGGAGAGGCCGCGGTCTTTCTTGGCCTTCCAGATCATGCTATCCAGTTGCAGGAGCTGGTCGGTGGTGAACGGCAGTTTCCTGGCAGCGGGCGGTTTCGGGAACGGCTGCCCCGTGACCGGGCTGCCGTAGAGTTCGCGATGGAGGTAATCGGTGATGAACGGCGTGATTGGGGAGAGCAGCTGCAGCAGCGCCCGCAGGCAGGTGTGGAGGGTCTGGATCGCGGCGGCGTCGCCCCGGTAGGCCCGCACCTTGGCCAGCTCGAGGTAGTGCGGCGCGAAGACGTTCCAGAGGAACGTGCGGATCGCGGTCGCGGGGACGAAGAAATTCAGGTCGTCGTACCCGGCCTTGCACTGCTTCACCAGGCTGGCGAGTTCGTTGAGGATCCATTGATCGAGCGGCCGGACTGCTGCAGGTTCCTTGGACTGGAAAGGCGCGATGAACCGGACCGTGTTCCAGAGCTTGGTGAGGAACTTGCCTGCGCCCACGATCCGGTCTTCAGAGCAGCGGAAGTCTGACCCGAGCGACGTTTCCTGGGCGCACCAGAAGCGGAACTGGTCAGCCCCGTACTTCTCCAGAATGGGGATCGGGTCGATGACGTTGCCCTTGGACTTGGACATCTTCTCTCCCTTCTCATCGACGCCGTAGCCCATGATCCAGGCCCGTGCGAACGCCCGCTTCCCCGTCAGCTGGTGGCACCGCAGCAGCGAGTAGAACAGCCAGGTCCGGATGATGTCCTTGGCCTGCGGCCGGACGACTGTCGCGGCGAGCTTGCGGTGCAGGCCCTTGTCGGTGAAGTAGCCGGTCACCACCAGAGGAGAGATGGAAGAGTCCATCCAGGTGTCGAACGTCCGGTCCTCGCCCACGAAGCGGTCGTTGCCGCACTTCGTGCAGGCCGCGAACGGGGCAGTGTCCTTCCAGGGTTGGACATAGCTCCCGGGTGTGGGGAGGTGCGGATGCCGGCAGGCAGCGCAGTACCAGATCGGGATCTCCGTCGCGTAGAAGCGGCGCCGGGAGATCGGCCAGTCCATGGTCACCGCAGCGATCCAGTCGAGCAGGATCTGGCGGTGCGCTTCCGGGTGGAAGCCCATCTCCTGCGCGTACTGTTTCAGGACCGGGAGGAACTCGACCTGCTTGAGGTAGTACTCGGGCATGGCGATGTACTCGATCTCGTGCTTCGACCGCTCGCAGACCGGCGTCTGGTGGTTGATCTGCTCTTCCTTCGCCAGGACGCCGAGCTTCCGGAGCTCGTCGCTGATGCGCTCGCGGGCCTTCCGGACCGAGAGCCCGACCAGAGGGCCGGCCTTGTCGTTCATCCTGCCTTCCTCGGTGATGCAGACATCGTAGGGGATGCCCATCTCGCGCAGGAAGCGGACGGCATTGAGGTCTCCTGCGGAGCGGGACATGTACATGAGGCCGCTCCCGAAGGCTGGGTCGGCGATCGGGTGGGAAATGATGGGAATCTCGAGGTTGTAGAACGGGACCAGGGCAGTCTTCCCTTCCAGGGAGTGGTAGCGCTCGTCGCGGGGGTTGAAGACTACCAACGCAGCGGTGCAGAGGAGCTCAGGCCGGGTGGTGGCGATGGTGATCTGTTGGCCGGTCTCCTTGACGCGGAACTCGACGTGGTTGAGGAAGGTCGGGATCTCCTTGTAGCCGACTTCATTGTCCGACACCGTCGTCATGCAGCCCGGACACCAGTTGTTGAGGCGGGAGTCCTCGTAGATCAAGCCGCGCTTCCAGAGGTCGATGAAGGTCGCCTGCGTCCGTGACCGGTATTCAGGGCTGTCCGTCCGATAGACGTGGGCAAAGTCGCCGGAGAGTCCCATGGTCTTCATGATCGAGAGCATCTCGGCTTCCAGGTCGTCCAAGGCTGTCCTGCATGCCGCGACGAACTGCTCGCGCGGCGTCGTGTGGAGGGAAATCCCGAGCTTCTTCTCCGTGTACATCTCGACGGGGACACCGTTCCGGTCGATGCCGATCGGGAAGCGCACATTCCACCCCAGCAACCGGGAGGCGCGGGCGATCATGTCAATCTGCGCGTAATGAGCCGCTGCGCCAATGTGCCAAGGCCGGCCGCTGGGATACGGAGGGGGGGTGTCGATCGTGAGGGTTTTCCCCTTTCTCTCGGGATGTGGCTCGCGCTGCCACCGCTGCAGCATTTCGGATTCGAGGGATTTGCTCCAAGCCTTCGCGGTCAACTCCATGGATCCTCACCGCTGGGCGTACTTCTTGAGCAGGCGGTCAGCCTCATCCTTCAGGATCCCGGCGCGGACCTGGAGGCGCCGACCGATGCCGTTCTGCTCGAGAATGGAGAACGTTTCGGTCACGCCGTACTCCCGGTGCTGGGCCCCGTAGACGACCTTCCCGATCTTGGCGTAGAGCAGCGCCTGGGCGCACATGAGGCAGGGCTCGACCGTGGTGTAGAGCGTGCAGCCCGTGAGAAAGCGCGATTGCAGCCGGCGGCAGGCGTTGCGGATGGCTATCATCTCCCCGTGCTGCGTGGGATCGTTCTCCGACAGGACCTCGGACCAGCCGCTGCCTACGATCTCGCCGTTCTTGATGATGACTGTCCCGGCGGGGTAGTTGCCTTCGGTGAGGGCTTTGCGGGCCTCTTGCATGGCGAGGCCCATGAACTCCTCATCTTGGTCCATGCGAATACTTCACCCATGACCTTAAGAATGTTGCTGCGGCCGTCCCGGAGATCGGCGGGCTCTTTTTAATCCCGGACGCCAATCCGATGCATGGCTACCATCCGGCAGACCGTCAGCTTCAAGGCCAGCCCGCACGCCGTGTATGAAGCCCTGATGGACACCAAGCAGCACGCAGCCTTCACCGGCGCTCCGGCCAGGATCAGCCGCAAGGTCGGCGGGAAGATCTCGGCCTACGACGGTTGGATCGAAGGCAGGAACCTGGAGCTGGTCAAGGACAAGAAGATCGTCCAGGAGTGGCGCGGCGCAGATTGGCCTTCTGGAGTGGTCTCGACCGCTACCTTTTCATTGGCCCGCGCGCCCGGCGGCACGAGGCTGACGTTCGCCCAGACCGGCGTGCCCCGCGAGCAGGCGCAGGCCATCGCCGACGGCTGGCATGAGCACTACTGGCACCCGATGAAAGCGATGCTTGAGAGGGACGCATCCCATGGACCATAAGCAGGCAGCGGAGAAGAGAGCGCGAACGTTGCTGCAGAACAACACGCTCTGCGTCCTGGCGACTGCCACGCTCCGCGGCAAGCCTGAGGCTGCGACGGTCCTCTATGCAGAGGGCCGGGACATGAACGTGTATATCCAGACCTCATTCGAGCATCGGAAGTATGCGCATCTGAAGGCAAATCCGCAGGCCAGCGTGGTGGTGACCGAGGCCCCGTACACGCTCCAGATGGACGGGAGCATGCAGGAACTCTCAGGACCCGCCGCCGAAAGGGCTAAGACCCTGCTCATTGCGAAGCGCGGTCCCAGCAGATTCGATGCGTCCCCGCGGGCATACTTCCGCTTCACGCCGAACTGGATCCGAGTCCTTCTGGATCCGAAAGCGTGGCCTCCCCTCTATGTCGTGATAAAGGGATAGCTTGCCGTGCCGCGTTGAAGAAAACAAAAATAAAGAAGAAAAAAGAACCGCTTACTTCTTGATGGTCTCCCAGAGGCCGACCTCGTTGCCTTCCGTGTCCACGAAGCGCGCGTAGAAGCCCATGTCGCCGACCGTCTGTTTCGGCAGCGTCACCCGGCCGCCTGCTGCCTGGACCTTCTTCAGGTAGGCGTCGACCGACTTGACGTCGATGATCACCACCGGTCGCTCGCCGCCCTGGCGCTTGAAGAACCCGCCGTTGATCGCGCCCGGTTCCTTGGGCATCCGGGTCTGCTTGTCGACGTCCACCGTCGTGGCCATCCAGTATGGCATCCCGGGAACCTCGTCCACTTTCCAGCCGAAGGTCTTCTCGTAGAACTTCTTCGCCCGCGCGGGATTGTCCACGGGAATCTCGAAATGCACAACCTTATCCATAATTCACCTCCCGTCCTTTTCTCTCCATTCCATGCTATAAAAAGATTGCGGATGCACCGGGCCGGAGGGGCCGCTTGCGGCCCTTGGACCTGTCTGTGGGCTTTCAGAGGGGCATGAGGTCGATCGAGACGTCCTCGAAGATGGGGATGATCTCGTAGTTGTCTATGAGGTCGAACTTGTCCCGCAGGTCGATGATGAGCTGCTGCAGACTCTCATTGTCCTCTATCCGCACGTGCACCAGGAGGTTCCATACGCCGAACATCCTGACTGCCTGCGTGACCGATTCAGTCCTTTCGAGGTAGTGGATCAGCTTGTTCTCTCTTTCCTTCGCATAGTCCTTGAAGGAGAAGAGAACGAGGAAGGGCTTCCTATCTTCCGTTCTCATGAACATCCGATAGCCGAGGATGACATTCGCCCTTTCCATCGCCTTGACCCTATTTATGATCGTCTTGTAGGATACCTGTTTTTCGCGGGAGATCTCCAAGGACGATAATCTGCAATTCTCCTTCAGCTTGCTGAGGATGAAATGGTCGAGGCCATCGATATCTGTATGCTTATCCTGGTATCCGTAGGTCATGGTGTGGTAGTCTTTGCTGAGAAATTTGTGCCGGTAGACGTAATGATTCAAACCATAGCAACTGGTATAGTTCTTGACCAGCCCGGGAAATCGTGCATTGAACTTTTCCATGAAGTTGTCGAATGCCGCAAAGTCGAAGACGAATAGCACGACGTGCAGATCGTATGCGCCACCAGTCCGCGCGGACCAGTAGACCCCTTTCTGGCCGCCCAGGTAGTCAAAGACCTCCTTGCTGGAGTAGGTGCTCGAATTGAACGTGAAAAACACCCTGTAGTGTTCCTGCTTCAGGGCCTTGAGGTTGATGATGGCTCCTATTTTCGTGATGCGTTTCTCGACGATCATCCTCCTTATCCGGTAGTCTGCAACCTGCTGGGAAATGCGTAACTTTCTCGCGAGCTTTGCGACCGGCGTTCGCGGATGGGAGTCCAGTTCAGCCAGAATCTTCGTATCAATTCTGTCCATGCATGAGTTGGAATATTTTTCTTTAAAAAGGTTCTTATATACAAAAATAGAGACCCTACATTCCTATAAAATAGGAACGCCTATTCTGGACATGAGAATCAGGGTTCAAAACGTGGAATATGAATTGGGCGGCGGGGATGTACGATCGGGTGGGGTTGTACGACCGTTTAGGGTGAGTTTTGACACAGGAGACCGATATTTCCGTCTGAAATTATCTGCCACAGGCTCTCTCTACGTCAATAATGAAGGCCGGTTCTCAGATAAAAGAAAGGGCAAAATGCGGTACAGCGATGATCCAGGATTGAACGATGGTAGTCTCCTCTCAAACCCTTATTTGGAACTAAAGCTCTCTGATTTCTCCCCACACGAAGAGATGACCGCACACTGGAAGAGTGTTCGTTCACACTTTGTGGAAGATAAGGACTCCTCAGAACCGATACGTGGAAAGTCTCTTGACAGAAGATTCCCCTCTGAAGGATGTCTCTATGTCGATGGGCATCCATGGGAACAGCACTACAAGCATGGCAGGCATCATTATTATCTAAGAAAGGACGGGCTACTGATCGAGGATACAAAGACGATACAGCTTCTGGAAAGAGAGCAGCCTGAGACTGTTCTGGAACTGATGAAATTCATAGCGGCGGCGAGACCTCCGCGGGAGGCTCTGGAGTCCATTCGTATGAGGAGATGGAAGATGTCGAGCGCTGAGACTTTGAGTCTAGGAGTGGGGAGCAGGCTGGTGTCGTGATATCCTATGCAAATCAGAGTTCAGAATGTCGATTATGAATTGAGCGGCGGGATCGTAAGGCCGTCGAGGGTCCACCTTCATGTCGGTGGATTGTATCAATTCAGCATGAGTCTGACCGGAGACGGTTCACTACATGTAAACAATGGACACCTCATCCCAAAGAAGAGGAAGGGCGAGATACAGTTTGACGACCAGGACTGGAATGACGGCAGAGGCTTCATGTGCAACCCGTACCTTGAGCTGCAGCTGTCTGACCTGCCTCCGTTTGAAGAGGTGATTGAACATTGGAGAACCGTTCGCCCACACTTCCTAGAGCGGAGACCCTACGGCGTTCCTATGGGTGGCCATATCTCAACAACGTACACCTATCCGGACGGGAGGAGTGTCAGGCGCGACGCAAAAGGGGACCCGACGAAGCTGATCAGAGGGAGGCCATTTGACACGAGATTCCCCTCCGACGGATGCACGTACATAGAAGGCCATCCGTTTGAACAGCACTACCGGCACGGCAGGCACGATTACTATCTGGAAAAGGGATCGGTGATGGTCGAGGACGAGAGAACGATCCAAGATCTGGAAGGGGAGCAGCCGGAGGCTGTCCTGGAGCTGTTGAAGTTCATCTCGTCGGCAAAGACTCCCCGCGAGGCCCTCGAATCGTTCGTTGTTCCGCGCTAGTACGCCTTCGCGAAGTAGACCTGGATCCCGGGCTTGCCGCAGATCACGCAGTCCTGGGAGATCGGTTCGAACGGAACCACCCGGATGTCGGCCCCGGTCTTGTCCTTGACATGGTCTTCGCATGTCCTGGACTGGCACCATCCAGCAACGAGGAAGCCCCGCTTCTCCTCGAGCGTCTTCTCGAGGTCTTTGAACGACTGGACATGGTGGGTCTGGTCGGCGAGCAGCTTCTTCGCGCGCTTCAGGAGGGCGTGCTGGATGTCCTCGAGGATTTCGGCCACCGCTGCATGGAGCGTGGCGAGCGGGACCGCGGATTTGGCGCCGGTGTCACGCCGGACCAGGACCGCTTGTCGCTTCTCCAGATCCTTGGGCCCGACCTCGATCCGCAGGGGGACGCCCTTCATTTCCCACTCGTTGAACTTCCAGCCCGGACTGTACCCGTCGCGGTCGTCGACGTGGACACGAACTGCCAGGGTCTCTGCCAGTCGCCGCGCCTCCTTGAGGACCACCGCTTTCGTGTCATCTTTGAAGATCGGCACGATGACGGCCTGGTACGGTGCCACCGCAGGCGGGAGGATGAGACCCCGGTCGTCGCCGTGCGTCATGACGACCGCGCCGATGAGCCGGGTGGAGACTCCCCATGAGGCCTGCCACGCGAACTGCCGCTGCTGGTTCTGGTCCAGGAACGCGATATCGAAGGCCTTGGAGAAGTTCTGGCCCAGGTGGTGGGAGGTCCCCATCTGCAGCGCCCGGCCGTCGGGCATCATGGCCTCGATGCACGTCGAGGTGGCCGCGCCCGCGAACTTTTCCCGCTCGGTCTTCCTTCCGAGGACGACGGGCACGGCCAGGACCTCCTCCGCGAGCTGCCGGTAGAGCTCAAGGACGGCCAGGACTTCGCGCATCGCCTCGTCCTCGGTCGCGTGGACGGTGTGGCCCTCCTGCCAGAGGAACTCGCAGGTCCGCAGGAAGAGCTTCGTACTCTTGATCTCCGCGCGGAAGACCGAGTTCCAGTAGTTGTAGAGAATGGGCAGGTCTCTCCAGGAGCGGACCCACTTTGCGTACGCGTCGTAGATCACCGTCTCGCTCGTCGGCCGGAGGACCAGCCGCTCGTCGAGCTTCCCGCTGCCCGATTCGGTCACCAGGAACATCTCCGGTGCGAAGCCCTCGACATGCTCTTTCTCCTTGCGGAGGAACCGCTCAGGAATCAGCGCAGGGGCGTAAGCGTTGACGTGGCCGGTCCTGAAGAGCATCGCGTTGAACACGGCCTGGATCTGCTCCCAGATCCCGTAGCCGTACGGCCGGATGAACATGAACCCTTTGACCGCGGAGAAGTCAGCGAGACCGGCCTTGAGCACGGCTTCGTTGTACCACTCGGAGAGGTCGGCCTTCTTGCAGGTGATGCCCTCTTGTTCAGCCATAAGGGTACTGGCATCTTTTTGTACTCCGACATCTTAAATGCGGTATGCAACAGCCCACCCAAGGCGCTGAAGCCGTCCTCACCGTTGAGGGCGGGGATGTGGTCAAGGACCGGCAGCCGAAACGCTACCGGCTCCCTGCGCTGGATACGCAGCTCCGGCGCCGGCGCACCCGGGCGGAGGCCTCGATCATGGCCGACGCGGCCCGGGCAGGCGTCTTGGTGCCGCGCATCCGTGACGTCCAGGAGTCCGTGATCCGCATGGAGCGGATCGCAGGCCCGCGACTGAAGGAGGCGCTGGACGCGCTCCCCGAAGCAGCTCGGTACGAGGCCGTCCGCCAGGTAGGCGAGACCGTGGCCCAGTTGCACGCCGCAGGCATCATGCACGGCGACCTAACGACCTCCAACATGATTTATAAGGACGGACGCCTCTATCTCATAGACTTCGGACTGGCAAAGCGGACGGCGAAGGTCGAGGACCTCGCCAGCGACCTCTTCCTCCTCCATGAAGCCCTCACCGCGAGCCATGTGGCCCTCGGGGAGGCTGCCTGGGAAGGGGTTTTAAAAGCTTATAAGAGAAAATATCCGAATGCCAGCGCCGTGCTGGCCCAACTGGAGAAGATCCGCAAGCGGCGACGATATAGGGAATGACTATGGAACGGAGACGTGGCAGAGATCGCAGGCGGGATGACCGCCGACGGGATCGCGAAGAGGTGAAGCCCTGGACCCCCAGGACTGACCTGGGCCGCGCCGTCCAGAAGGGCGAGATCACTTCGGTCGTGGATATCCTGAACAAGGGCGGGGTCATCCTCGAGCCCGAGATCATCGACGCGCTCATTCCGAACCTCAAGGAAGAGGTCATCTACATCGGCGGCTCCCCGGGAAAGGGCGGCGGCATCCGACGGACCGCGACCAAGCGGACCGTCCGCATGCACAAGTCCGGCAGGCGCTACACGCTCTCCGCGGTGGTCGCAGTCGGCGACGGCCTGGGCATCGTCGGCCTGGGCAAGGCCGCCTCGAAGGAGCACCGCACGGCCCTCGAGAAGGCGACGCTCCAAGCGAAGCTCAACGTCATCCACGTCCGGAAGGGCTGCGGTAGCTGGGAATGCGCCTGCGGCAGCAGCCACAGCATCCCGTTCCGCACTGAGGCTTCCTGCGGATCGATCCGGGTCGCACTCCTCCCGGGACCGAAAGGCCTCGGCCTGGTGGCCAACCCCACCGTCCGCCAGATCCTCAGCCTCGCCGGCATCAAGGACATCTGGGTCAAGACCTCCGGCAACACCGGCGCGCGCGGCAACCTGGTCTACGCGGTGTTCGACGCGCTGAACAAGCTGAACGG
Source organism: Candidatus Aenigmatarchaeota archaeon (assembly GCA_016198585.1). Taxonomy (GTDB): domain Archaea; phylum Aenigmatarchaeota; class Aenigmatarchaeia; order QMZP01; family QMZP01; genus JACQOD01. The sequence continues at coordinate 151,957 of JACQII010000016.1, forward strand.
GACCAAGGGGGATATCTGATGTTCGCCATCGTCCGGATCCGGGCCACCGTGAACCGCAACCAGCGAATCGAAGACACCCTGCGGATGCTGGGCCTCCACCGGGCCAACCGCTGCGCCCTCCACCCCGACACCCCCACCGTCCGGGGGATGATCAGGAAGGTTGAGAATTGGGTGACCTGGGGCGAGGTCGACCGCGAGCTGGAGAAGACCCTCGAAGCGCGCGGCGGCCGCAACATCCGGCTCCCGCCCCCGTCCAGGGGCTACCGCTCCATGAAGTTCATGTTCCCGAAGGGCAGCCTCGGCTACCGCGGGGAGAAGATCAACGACCTGCTCCGGAGGATGGTATGAAGGACGCGACCCTGTGCTACATCATGGACCGCGACCGCATCCTGCTGCAGAAGAAGGCCGCGGGCTTCGGCGCAGGCAAATGGAACGCCCCGGGCGGGAAGATCCGTCCAGGGGAGTCGCCTGAGCGGGCCGCCGTCCGCGAGGTCCAGGAAGAGACCGGCCTCCGCGTGGATGGAATGGAGCAGATGGGCGTCCTCAACTTCCTCGAGAAGGACGGCGACGCCATCGGCCACTTCTTCACCGTCCACGTCTTCAAGGTCGACCATTTCTCCGGCCAACCCCAGGAGAGCCGGGAAGGCCCGCTGGAGTGGTTCACACAGGACCACCTCCCCTACGACCAGATGTGGGAGGACGACCGGATCTGGCTGCCGGCTATGCTCCGCGGGGAGAAGTTCCGCGGCGATTTCCTCTTTGACAAGGGGTTCCAGAAGATGCTGGACCATCACCTGGTGAAAGTATGAGAGGCAAGCGCGAAGGCATGCGGGGACGGCGGACACACGGCCACGGCAGCCACAAGAAGTGGCGCGGCGCGGGCAGCCGCGGTGGCCACGGTTTCGCCGGGTCATTCAAGCACAAGCGCCTCTGGGTTCTCCGCCACCATCCCGAGCACCTCGAGAAGAAGAAGTTCAAGTCCCTCCGCGAGAAACAGGTCACTCCCCGGACGCGGGTCATCACCCTCCGCGACCTCGACGCCCTGATCCGAAAGAAGGGCCTCACGGTAGTCGACCTGACCGGCCTCGGCTATGACAAGATCCTTGCCACCGGGTCGTTCACGGCCAAGGTGAAGATCACACACGCCAAGATGTCCCCGCGGGCCCGGGAGAGGATCGAGGCCGCGGGATCCACGGTCGTCGAGGACGACGCAAGCTCCGAGTAGTGAACCGGGACGCGACGAGGGGAGCGCGCTAATATAAGCACGGAGCCAATATTCAGAGGGAGCGCCCATGGGATACCAGGAGAAATATACCGCATTCTTGCAGAAACTACCCGGGATCAAGTCCCCCGTCGGCAAGCTCACGCTGAAGGACAAGCTCACCTGGACCGGCCTCATCCTGATCCTGTACTTCTTCATGGCGCAGATCATCGTCTACGGTGTCGCACCCACCAGCCTCGAACAGCTGCGCTTCCTGGAGATCCTGCTCGGCTCAAGCTTCGGCTCGCTGATGTCCCTGGGTATCGGACCCATCGTCACGGCATCGATCATCCTGCAGCTGCTGGTCGGTTCGAAAATCATCCCCTGGGACCTGCAGTCCGAATCTGGGAGGACGATGTTCCAGGGCACGCAGAAACTACTGGCCGTGGCGTTCTCGTTCATGGAGGCCATCATCTTCGTCTCGCTCGGGGCCGTGCCCGCCGCCTCGCCGTCCCTGGCCGGCGTCGTCATCGCGCAGCTCGCGCTGGGGGGGATCATCGTCATCTTCATGGACGAGGTCATCTCCAAGTGGGGCCTCGGATCGGGCGTCGGGCTCTTCATCGTCGGTGGCGTGGCGAAGTCGATGCTCGTTCGAGCGTTCAATCCGCTCACCCAGACCGGCATCATCCCCTCGGCAGGCAATCCGCCGGCCGGCGCGGTCCCGTTCGCCCTGACGGCGGTCGCCGGCGGCGAACTGCTCCAGGCTTTCCTGGCCCTGCTCCCGGTCTTCGCGACCATCGTGGTCTTCTTCCTGGTCACCTATGCCAACGCTATCAAGGTCGAGATCCCCCTCGCGTTCGGGAACATCCGCGGTTTCGGAAGGAGATGGCCGCTCAAGTTCTTCTACACCTCGAACATTCCCGTCATCCTCGTGGCCGCGCTGCTCGCCAATGTTAGCCTGATCGGTACGCTCGCGAATAACCCGCTCCTCGGATCGTTCGACCCGAACGGCAACGCCACGGGTGGCCTGGCCTACTTCGTGACCCCGCCCCGGACCGAGGCCATCGCCGGGATGATGATTTCCGCGGGCGTGTTCGCCTTGCTCGGGGCCGTGGTCGCGAACCTGACCAAGAGGCGGGGCCTGCCCTTCGTGGCCGTCTTCGGCATCCTTGGCGGGATCGTCTGGTACCTCGCCGCCGCCAGCATGGGGCTCTCGTCGCTGACCTTCATCCCTGCCCTGGACGTGGCCCGGGCTCTCACCTACACCCTGGTCCTCACGGCCGGGTCGGTCGTGTTCGCCTACTTCTGGATGACCACCTCGGGCATGGACTCCACTTCCGTGGCCAACCAGATCGCCGGCACGGGGATGCAGATCCCCGGCTACCGCCGTGACCCCCGGATCATGGAGCACGTTCTCAGCCGGTACATTCCCCAGCTGACGATCATGGGCGGTGCCGCGGTCGGTCTGCTCGCCGCGTTCGCGGACTTCACCAACGCGATCGGCACCGGAACCGGCATCCTCCTGGCGACGATGATCGTCTTCCAGCTCTACGAGCAGCTCGCGTCCCAGCACCTGGACGACATGCACCCCTCGCTGCGGAGGTTCTTCGAATGAAGGCCCCCCGCGAGCCACAGGCGCGTCCGCAACAGCGACGGGTCCTGGTCGTCGGCCTGGACCGGAGCGAGCGGGACGTGATCGTGGACATGACCCTGAAAGGCTCCCGGAAGGCCCTGCCGCCGATCACCCGGGTCCGCCTGCCCCGCCTGCGGACGGTCGCCGACATCTCCGCGATCGGCCTGCGACGGCGCACCTTCATCCGCCAGCTGGAGAGCCTGATCGCGGACAAGGCCAACGTGGTCATCAGCGGCAGCCTGGTTTCCCCGACCGGGATCGGGTACATCCCGCTCCTCGAGGCCGAGTTCCTCGCGCGGTTGCAGCCCGACCTCGTCATCCTGCTCGAGACCGACACCCGGGAGCTCTTCTATGTGCCGGGCATGGGGATCGCGCGCCACAAGGATCCGCAAGCTCTCGAAGCGATGCGGTTCGAGCAGGACCTGAACCGCCACTGGGCATCCCGGACCGGCAGCCCGGTCGCTGTGCTGCGGCTGGAGAAGGGCAACGCCAAGAGGACCCTCCGCGAACTGCGGCAGTTGTTGGTGGCGGTGATGGGGTGACACCATGACTGCCGTCACGGAGATGCTGCTGATCTCGCTGGGGCTCTCGTTCCTGCTCGCGGTCCTCTACCGCGTCCTCACCAAGCCCGTCGAGATGCGGCAGATCAAGGAGGAGATGAAGCAGCACCGGCAGCGGATGAAAGAGCTCCAGAAGGCCGGGAACAAGGCAGAGGCCGACAAGGCCCTCGCCGCGAGCTTCCAGCTCAACCAGAAGCAGATGCGGATGACCATGAAACCGATGATGGTCTCCCTCCTCATCTTCATCTTTGCCCTCTCGTGGCTGGGCACGGTCTACGGTCCGGCGGTCGGCGTGCACACCGAGGAAACCACGATCCCAGCCCTGGGAAGCGGCTGGAAGGGGACGTTCTCCCCCTTGAACGCCTCGGACACGGCCGTCGAGGCCTTCGTCTATGACAACAACCAGACCGTCCGCCTCGACGTGAACGGGAACGGAGACTTCCTCGACGATCCCGCATTCCCGGCCGGAGAAGTCCTCTACCAGACCGAGGGACAGTACTGGAAATTTGCCGGCAAGGACCAGGGAAGGTGGCCGTTTGCAGCTCCTCAGCCGGCGGTCTTCATCTTCACCCCGGACATCATCGCGCTGCCCTTCCCGCTCCCCCTGCCCGCCTGGGACTATGTGGGGATTCCCTTCGTGGTGCTCGAAGATCATCTCAGCTGGTTCTGGTGGTACGTCCTCATCACCCTCCCGGCCACGTTCGTGTTCAGGAAGCTGCTCGGCGTGGAGTAGCGGTGACCGCAGCGCATTTAAAGAAGCGGGCAAATCAAGTCATAGCCGGAGGTAGCTCAATGGCAGAGCAATCGGCTGTAGCCCTCTTGGGCGGGCACCGATAGGTTGAGAGTTCGACTCTCTCCCTCCGGATAAGAACGCTTACTCGATCGTCAGGTGGTTCGACCGCCTGCGGACCATGTCGCCGGACGATCTCTTGTACCGCAGCGTCGCAGGCGGCATGCGGAGATTGCCCTTGATCAGGGGCTGGATCTTGTAGCTGATCAGCCGCTCTTCCCGCGGCTTGAGGTCACCCAGGTTCCAGACCAGCTCAGTCCCGGCGTCGCTGCGGCGGACGACCGGGCGGACAGCCTCGAACTCCTCCATCACCACCGAGGCCAGCGGGGAGACCCAATCCCGGACGACCACGCCCTGGGTGTGGTTGAACGCGTTCCTCACGCTGAGGACGACGCTGGTCATGTCCTTGCCCCGGCGGTAGCGCTTGCGGATGACGGGCTTGCTGTACTTGGTGACGGTGAAGACGCCGAGGGCCAGGACCACCAGGCCGCCGGTGAGGATCTTGAGGTAATCCGGCCAGAACTCGACGCGGTAGCGGATCTGCCGAGTCTGTCCGGGAGGGACGTCGACGCTGTAGGCGCAACGCGTCTCTCCGCCGTTGGTCGAGCAGTCCGTCGGAGCGGTGAGCAGGCCGGTCAGCGGGTAGCTGCTCGGCGTGGCTTCCTGGGTCTGGAAGGTCTCCTCGACGTTGCCCTCATTCGTCACGGTGATGATGGTCTCGCTGTTCCAGACTGTGGGGACCTTGTCGACGGTCTTCACCAGGTTCCGCCGCTCGCCGACCGTGAAGGGCATCTCGATGACGACGCCCGCCGCGGAGGCGCGCAGGGTGTAGGTGCCGGGAGCCTCGTACGGCGACAGGGGGAGGGTCTTGTGGATTAGGAACATGCCCGGACCGGTGACCGTTTCCGCGGAGACCAGGGACGTCACGACTCGGTCACCCTGCAGGATCTCGAAGGTCACGTCCGCGGTCATGTCCTTGCCGGCGTCAACCTCGAGCGTCGCCTTGACGTCATTGGCCTCGACGCTGGCGTCGAGGGTGAGGAGCGTGAAGCGCGGGAGGACCGTGATGGTCAGGGAGGTCACGACCGCGGCGAGGCCGTCAGGGAATGATTTCACGTGGAGTGCGAAGGGGTAGGTGCCTTCCTGGGCCGTCGGGAGCACATAGAACCGCTGCTCGACCGTCTTGGTCTCGAGCGGTTGCAGTTTCACGAGCAGGGTGTTCGGCTCGCGCCACTCCAGCTCAGTCCCGGAAAGCGAGACCACGTACTGCCGCTCGATGGCCTCGTGATTCTCCAGGATGACGCCGAAGCTAATGCTCTCGCCGGGATGGGCGGTCTGGACCTCGGGGACCACGGTCACGTCGAGGAGTTGGCCGCGGGCGAGCGGAACCAGGAGGAGCACGAAAAAGATGGATAGCAAGGCCGTTCGCATAGGTCTCTTCCTCTATGCGTTTCCTTGGCGTCATATTATTTAAGCTTATCTGTTGTCACCTTTCCGATACATCAATTGCAAACATTTAAGCACCGGTCCCTCAATATCTGTCATGGGCGCTGAGGTTGTGGAGTACGTCCGCGAGCAGTTGCAGAACGGCTACGACGCCGAGGAGATCGCCGCCGAACTCGCGCGGCAGGGCTGGGCTGAAGCGGAAATCCAGGAGGCCTTCGCGGCCGCCCGCCAGCCGCAGCGGCCGCCGGTATATCCGCCGGTGGATGTGCGGCGCCACGGCAAGGAATACCTGCTTACCCTTCTGGGCGGCGTGCTGGCCTTCATCGCCGGCCTCGAACTCACCCTCGCGCTGCCGCTGTTCTCCTCCCTGGGATCGCCCACGCTGCTGGGCGTCTTCGCCATCCTGCCCGCTGCCCAGGTAGGCACGCTCGCGCTGGTCGTCGGCATCGGCATGATCATCTCCGCTCTCCTCATGAATCGGGCGTTGCGGGCCGGGAGTGTCCTCAGCCTCGTGTTCTCGATCCTGGCGCTGATCGGCTTCGCCGGCTTCCTCCCGCTCCTGGGAGGCATCCTGGGTATCGTGGCCTCGCTCCTCGGCATCAAGGCGTCGCGCGATACATTTCCTTCGCAACTCGCTCCAGCATCCGGACCCCAGCAACCTCCCGCGGGAACAGCGGCAGGGCCTGGATGGGACGCCTGAACGTCTTCTTCGCCTGGACGAGCCGGTCCTGCTGCTGCGCGCGCCGCTCCTTGCAGAAGGCGCAGCCCGGATTCGCGGGCAGGACCTGGTTGACAATGATCCGCTCGACCGGGATGCGGTACTTCTCGAGGACGGCGAGTGACCGCTCGCTCTCGAGGATGGACATCGCCTCCGGAATCAGCACGATCGCATAGTGGGTTCTCTTGGGGTCGGACAGGATCTTCTTCGCCTCGGCTATCCGGGAGCGCATCGCTTCGAGGTGGTCTGCCCCCAGGCCTTGCTGATCGTCGGCGAACGGCAGGATCTTCTTGAAGAGGCCCATCACCGACGAGAATTGTATGCGGATCTTGATCAGCCGGCCGAGCCACGAGTCGAGGACGTCGGGCAGGGAAAGGAAGCGCAGCGCGTGGCCGGTGGGTGCGGTGTCGAAAACGACCGCATCGTATTCGGTCGAGGTCATGTACTGGAGAAACTTGTTGAAGGCCGCGAGCTCGTCGATCCCTGGCGTCATGCCCGCGACGTCGAACACGCCCTCCAGTCCAGGGACATCCATCTTGGGCAGCAGCTTGTCCTTATACTCTGCCACGGCCCGGGCCGGATCGATCTCCACGGCCCAGAGGTTCGGCTGGACCTGCACGATCTCGGACCCGATCGGCCTCTCAAAGGAGTCGGAGAGCGAGTGCGCCGGGTCCACCGAGATCAGCAGGACTTTTCCCTTCTTGGACAGTTGCAGCGCAGCCGCTGCGGAGACGGTGGTCTTCCCCACGCCGCCTTTCCCCGAGAAGAAGTAATATTGGGTCTTCCGCCCCGGTTGCTTCATAGGGGACTATAGGATTCGAGGCAATAATAAAGGTGTCGCGCGTGTATCGGATGTCCGCGGGATTTACGACGCGGAAAGAGAGCAGAGGCGGGGAGTCGAACCCCGTTGCCCCGCTCGCTGCCGTAACCGTTGGGAATCTCCCTTCTCGGTGCAGCCTCCGAAGGCCGCCTGCAGGCGGGTACGTAACCGTTCCGCCACCTCTGCGTGATGTGATATTCTTGGCCGAAGTTTAAGAAGGTCGCCTCAGTTTGCAGCTATTTAAATACCGCGGAAGCAAAGAAAGACCATGAGGCCGTATGCCCAAGCACAAATTTCCCGAGGTCGACCAGCGCGTCTTTCAGCGCGTCTTCGTGTGCAGGAACTGCTACTCGAAGATACGGGCGGACATGGGAAAGGTCAGGGCAGGCAAGGTGAAGTGCCGGGTCTGCCGGACCAAGAGCCTGCGGCCCTTGCATAAGGAAACGAAGTAAGCATGACGCACTACTACAAGCGGGGATGGCACCACACCAAGACCCGCGGGAAGGAAGGGACCGTGAACTGCGGCTACTGCGGCCGGATGGTTCCCAAGTACAAGACCTTCCCGACCGTCCGCGGCTTCGGCATCACCGACCCGGGCCTCCGGAAGGAGTTAGGCTTCCGTCGGGGTTACAACCTCATGCAGAACAAGGTCTACGCCTGCCCTGCCTGCGCCCGCCACCGGAACATCGTGCGCCGCAAGCGGCGATAGCCCCTCAGGAACCGTGTTCTCCCTGTGGCCGCCAGGCAGGAAAAGCTCTTATGGCGGCCAGACCCATAGAAGAATGCATGCACCGCCTCTACAAGCGATTGGCGGTCACGGCATTCGGCCGGATCGCCGAGGCGAAGGGGTTCCAGAAGCTCAAGCCCAGCCTCGAGGCCGCAGGCATCCACATCCTGGCGAAGACCTACGCCAGCATGGTCCTGCTCAGCACGGTCCTGGTTTTCGTTGCCACTCTGACCGGAATGGCCACAACCTTCGGGATCCTGGGACTGACCGACCTCCCTTTCCTCCTGATGCTGGCGACGTTCCCGGTCTTCGCCGCCCTCATGGCCTTCGTCCTCCTCTACTACTACCCAGCTCAGCGGGCGAAGGCTTTCCGCAAGTCGCTGGAGATTGATTTGCCGTTCGCGCTCGCCCACCTCTCCGCGATCGCGTCGTCGGGCATCTCGCCCGAGAACATGTTCGAGCTGCTCACCGGGTTCAAGGAGTACCGGGCCGTCTCGGCTGAAGCATCGCAGGTGGTCCGCAACATCCGCACGTTCGGTATGTCGTCGGTGACCGCGATCAACGAAGTCGCGAGCTCGACCCCGTCGCCGATCTTCAAGCAGGTCCTCACCGGCATCACGTTCACCATCGAGAAGGGCGGCAACCTCAGCGAGTACATCAAGCAGATGGCGGACAAGTCTCTCTTCGACTACCGGATCAAGCGCGAGAAGTACCTGCAGACGCTGGGCACGTACGCGGACATCTATGCCGCCCTCCTGGTGGCGGCCCCGCTGATGATGCTCGCCGTGCTCGGCATCCTTGCCGTGATCGGCGGGGAGATTCTCGGGCTCACGATCCCCGACCTGATCACGACCCTGACGTTCATCATCCTGCCGCTGCTCAACGTCGCCTTCCTGGCCTTCATCCACCTGACCTACCCGGGCGTCTAGGCTTCTAGCTGCTCTGGAAAGGTCTCCTCCTGGGGTGAAAAATATCCTACTTGATCCGCCCGGCGAGCCGGAGGCCCGTGCTGGACTCCCAGGTCTCGTCCGCCAGCTTGGTCCGTGCAGGAGGGGTATTGGTGAGTGCCCACTCGGTCACCAGCTGCGGATCCTTGTAGTACTCGTCGATGATCGCGGCTACGTCCTGGAACTCGGTCAGGTTGAACTTCTGCATCCACTCGATGATCTTCCGCCGCTTCTCGAGCTCGGCCATCAGGGCCTCGTAGGGGATGCCCTTCTCGAAGGAGATCTTCCGCAGCAGCAGCGACTGGCCCGAGTTGTCCGAGAAGTCGTCCGCCGAGGGGATCCAGGCGAACACCTTGGTGAGATGGACTTTCTTGGTCTGCTCGCTGATGCTCTCGACCTCGGAGATCTCCTTCACCCGGCGGGCGGACTTGCCCCGTTCGTGGGCGTTCACCATGATGATCACCACGTCCAAGGCCTCGATCAGGGAAGGGGAGAGGTCGATGGGCGGTGTCTGCAGCCGCTTCATCACGTCGTCGACCGAGCCGGCGTGGATCGTCCCCAGCGACGGGTTGCCCGAGGCCATGCCCTGGAAGAGGACATAGGCCTCCTTCCCGCGGACCTCGCCCACGATCACATAATCCGGCTTCATCCGGAACGACTCCTTCAGGAGGTCGAAGAGCTGGACTTCGCCATAGCGCCGGCCGCTCGCCTCCGGCATGCCGAAGCCTGTCCTCGTCGTGGCCGGGATCCAGTTCTCGTGCGGGATGTTGATTTCGCGGACGTCCTCGATCGAGACCACCTTGCGCTCCTGCGGAATGAACATGCTGAGCATGTTCAGGAAGGTGGTCTTCCCCGTTGCGACGCCACCCGCGACCAGGATCGAGGCCGAGTGCTCGATCAGCAACCAGAGGTAGGCGACGACCGCGGGCGAGACCGTGCCCATGCCGATAAGGTCGACCGGCGAGAAAGGGTTCTTCCGGAACCGCCGGAGGGAGAAGGTCGGGCCTTTCGTGGTGACGTCTTTGGAGAGCGAGGCCTGGACACGGCTGCCGTCCGGGAGCGTCCCATCGAGCAGCGGCATCGCGTAGGAGATGTAGCGGCCGCAGCGTTCGGAGAGCTTGATCACAAAGTCGTTCAGGACCTCCATGTCGCTGAAGGAGATGTTGGTGACCAGCGACCCGAACTTGCGGTGTGTGATGTAGATGTTGTTGTTCAGACCCGAGCAGCCGATGTCCTCGATGTAGGGGTCGTGCATGAGCGCTTCGATCTCGTTGAGGCCGATGAAGTCCCGGTAGATGTAGTAGAGGATCCGCAGGTAGGATTGCGGATCGACCTTCAGGTCCAGCTCGTCCACCACGATCTCGACCTTGCCCTCCAGGTAGTCCAGGGCGGCCCGCGGTTCCTGCAGCTGGGAGATCTTGATGTCGATGATCTCCGTCAGGGAACCTGCGATCTTCTTGAGGAGTGTTTTCTCCTGGGACGTCAGGAGTGGCTCGGCCACCTCGTAGACCAGGTGCTTCTTCTGGGCGTTCCAGTGGACGTTCACCGTCACGAACGGCTCCAGAAGGGGATAGGTGACGTTCAGGGCCTTCGGCGCCTTCAAGTTCGGCAGCAGGATGAAATGCCGCGGCTCCCGGATATCGAAGCGGGGGTAGGCCCGCTGCTCCTGCACGTGCTCCAGCCGCCGGCGGAGCGATCCGCGCAAGTCGCCCAGGGAATCGAATCGGGCCATGTTAATCCTTGACGAAAGCCTCCTCGTACGGGTTGACCGTGATCCCGTGGTCGCCGACCTCGTAGGGATGGAGTTTCTTGGAATGGGTCGAGCCACGGAGCTTCCAGACCTGGAGCGCCCGCGAGAAGGTGGACTGGTGGCGCTCATAGTAGAGCACGACTACCGAGTCGGAGACAAACTCCTCGACCCCGTAGCGGGAAATCCCGTGCGAGCCGGCGACGATCTCCGACACCAGGATCGCCGTGCACTTGAGTTTCCGGAGCATGACCGACATGTTGAACACGATCCGGCGCAACTCCTCCTCGTCCCGGATGTGGAGAGCGAGGGCGGAGACCGAGTCGATGACCACGCGCTTGGCGCCGACCTCGCGGATCGTGGACTCGAGGGCTTCCAGTACGTCCTCGGCCCGGTAGGGGTCGTACTTGATGAACGCGAAGGTCCCCGCCTTCTCGTAAGGCGAGAAGTCGAAACCGAACTCCTTGACGTTCTCCTTGATGTACTCGGCAGGCTCTTCGAACGTCAGGTAGACGCCCGGCTCCTTGTGGGCCTTGAGGCCGGCGTGGATGAACTGGGAGCAGAAGATGGTCTTCCCTGTACCGGCGGTCCCGGTGAGAAGCATGACCTGGTTCCGGGGGATGCCCCCGCTCAGGATGTCGTCCAAGCCCGTGATCCCGGTCTTTACCCGATCCATGCTAGAGTATTATGGGTCGCACGGCCAAATAAAAGGCTGAACGGCAGCGTCGCCGGGGCCGGTCGCCCCGCTTTTAAAGCCCCTGGCCGTTATTGTAGTCTATGGCCGACCTCAAGGACCGGAAGTTCCGGAGGACCGTGGAACAGCTGGCCGCCATCAAGGGACGGCACACCGAACTCGTCACCGTCTATGTGCCGGAGGGGGCGAACCTCGGGACCGTGGTGGACCAGATCCGGGAAGAGCAGTCCACTGCCCAGAACATCAAGAGCAAGCAAGTCCGCAAGAACGTGTTGGCCGCCCTGGAGAAGATCGTCGCCCACCTCCGGGGCTATCGCAAGACCCCGGAGAAAGGCCTCGCCCTCTTTTGCGGGAACGTCTCCGAGAAGGAAGGCGTGACCGACATCCAGCTGTTCGTGATCGAACCGCCGGAAAGCGTCAAGGTCCGCCTCTACCGCTGCGACCAGATCTTCGTGATCGACCCGCTCAAGGACATGTTGGAGGAGAAGGAGATCTACGGCCTGATCGTGCTCGACAAGTCCGAGTTCACCATCGGCATCCTCAAGGGCAGCCGCATCGAGGTCTTGAAGAACCAGGAATCCATCGTCCCGGGAAAGACCAAGAAAGGCGGGTGGTCGGCCAATCGGTATGCCCGCATTCGCGAGGGCCTGCTGGAGGATTTCCTCAAGAAGGCCGGTGAATCGCTGACCGAGGAGTTCAAGGACCGGAAGGGTGTGGTCGGCATCATCATCGGCGGTCCCGGCCCCATCAAGGAGGAGTTCGCCGACAAGGACTACCTCAACTACGAGATCAAGAAGAAGGTCCTCGGTGTCGTCGGGACGTCCTACACCGGCGAGATCGGGCTCAAGGAGATGATCGAGCGCAGCCGGGAGCTGATCGCCAAGGCACAGGCGGTCAAGGAGGCTGACCTCCTCGAGAAGTACTTCACTGAGCTGGCGACCGATGGGCTCGCGGTCTACGGCCAAGAGCAGACGCTCCGCTTCCTCCGCATGGGCAACATGGACACGCTGCTCCTCTCTGAAGCATACTTGCGTGACAACGACGCGAAGGTAGAGCAGCTCATCAAGGAAGCAGAATCCATGGGAACGAAGGTCGAACTCATCTCCACCGATTCCCCTCGCGGCCAGCAGCTCCGCGAGCTCGGGGGGATCGGCGGCCTCATCCGCTACAAAATGTAGAGCTGTTCCTCAGCCGCAGGCTCACCAGCTCCCGTCGTCAGCTGCCTTGACCAGTGGACGCGGTCCCGATCTGCAACTGCTTCGCCTGCTCGTCAAGTGCCTTGCGCAGCTCAGCGCCGTGGTTTTCTTTCGAGAAGAAGTCCATGCGCGCGGCCAGGGTCAGTTTGGCGGCGATCAGCCGGGCGGCCTTGCCCTTGTGTTCAGGGGCAGCCTGCTGCACGAGCGGGTGGGCGAAGAGCAGACCGAACTTCGGGGACTTGCCTTCGCCCTTCAGGTGCCGGAAGAGGGCTTTCTCCGCGCCGAGGACCTGGACCGTGCTGGACGGCATGCGGGAGAACCTCTCCAGGCCGCCCGCTTGGGCGAGCAGGCGCGCGCCGAGCAGCTTGCCTGCGACGGCGGAGATGTTGGGGATCAGTTCCTGGCAGAGGTTCTCCAGGTAGATCGCGAGCGAGGTCTTCCGCTGGTAGAGATCAGCCACAGCAGCGGCGATGGACTGGACTTCCTTCAGGTCAGCGTCGGTGAAGTCCATCCCTGCGGAGGTCTTGCCCAGGTCGGCAACCTCCGGGATCCGGTCCCGCGCGCCGGCCTTGGCGATGGCCGCGGCGAAGGCCTCATGGTCCCGGAGCTCCCGGGCCAGTTCAGGGAAGTGCAGCCCATACCACTCGCGCAGCCGCTCGGACAGGGTGTTCAGGCCGCGCTCCAGCTCGTCGAACATCCCGATGGTGTGGAGGATGATCCGATCACGGGATTGCTGCCGCAACTGGCCTGCCGTGCGGAGGCCGCTGACCGCGGAGAGCAGCTCGTTCAGCTCGGCCTGGCTGGTGACCCACTTGAGGGAGATCGCGAGCGACCGGAATTCTTCCTGCAGCTTTCGGATCCCGAGGTGGTCGTCCTGGAAGAGGAGGCTGAGACCGGGGAACGCGGCCTTCTTAGCCAGGACGGCCTCCTTGTAGCCGCGCGCAACCAGTGCCCGGAGGAGATCCTCTTCCTCGGGGATCAGGGTCGCTTTCTCGAGTTTCCTAGCGATCTCCTCCGCCTTCTTCGGGAACAGTCGTTTCTCGATGAGGCCACCCTTCGCGTCGAAGGCGAAGGTTCCCATGATGCCGGTTGCGACGTAGGCTCTCATGATGCTGAATTGCATGATCAGGTATAAAAGGGTAAGGGTCAGGTCGTGAGGCTACTCGCTCAGGTGCATCTCGATCCGCTCTCTGCCTTTGCCCTTGTTGACGCGGACGAGCTTGAGAGGCCCGACTTCCTTGGTGTTTCTTACATGCGTTCCCCCGCAAGGCATCTTCCAGCCCTTTTCCCTGATCTCCCACCACCACAAGTCAGCCTTCTCCGGATCTACAAAGCGATGGATGTCATGTCCTTCCCGAAGGAAGACGTTGGTGGCCGCCTCAAGCGCGGGCAGCGCGTCAGTGATCGACCGGTCAAAACCGAAGTCCATCCTGGCCTTCTCCGGCTGAATCTCCGAACCGTTGATCTGCACGCGCCCGAGCTTCTCCGTCACCAGGTAATAGACCACGTGGGCGGCTGAATGCAGGCGACGCAATCGGTCCCTGCGGACCGGGTCAATCCTGACCTCGACAACATCGCCGACCCGGAACGGAGGCTCGCGCTCGAGTGTGTACTCAATGTCGATGATATGTTCCTTATCCCCCTGCTTAACCGCCTCTTGGACGGGAACACCGCCGATGGTTCCCTGATCGGAGAGCTGCCCACCGGAGAACGCATAGAAAACCGTCTGGGCGAGCCTGACCTTGTTGCCCTGGATGGCGGTGACGGTGGACATGCAGCTGGTCTGATACGCGTCAGCCCAGAACAGTTTGACGGTAGACATAGTGATCAGCGAACGAGCATGCTCTTACAGCAGCATGGAATCTGATGCGGAGGGTAGGATTCGAACCTACGAAGGCACTAAGCCACTAGGTATCTCCCGTCTGGTCCTGAACCTAGCCCCTCTGGTCAGGTGACTCCTAAGCCTAGCCCCTTTGACCGCTTGGGTACCTCCGCGCGTGCTTTTTATTGCGCTCGTGTATTTATAAGAATGGATTTCAGGCTCCTTGCCGCCCTGCTTCTGCTGCTGCTCCTGGTGCCGGGCGCGCAGGCGGTGACCAAGTATGATATCGTTGTCCAGGGGAACGATCTCCTCACGAACGTGACGTTCGAGCTCTACACCTCCGAGGCAGGCGGGAAGGTCAACTACTGGACGACGACGTTCTCCGTGCCTCCCGGCTCGCAGATCCTGTCCGTGAGCGACTCCAAGGGCCCGATCACCACGTACAACGTGACGGGCGGGAACATCGCGATCATCACCAACAAGGGCGGCCTGAAGGAGAAAGAGGTCGTCACGCTGGTTTTCCTCACCAAGAGTGCGGTCGACACGACCTTTGCGCCGCTGCAAAAGCTGAACCTCAGCCTCGCCGCCTTCGGCGACGAGCGGCCGGACGTGCCGGACGAGCAGACCTTCGTCACCGTGACCGTCCCACAGATCATCTCCCACGGCGTCTCGCTCGGTTTCGTCTCCGACCAGGAAGCCGGGAAGGTGACCTTTGCGGGCGACGGCCCCGTCTCCCTCCGGGTGCTCTGGGGGTCCGGGAAGAAGTACGGCCACTACGAGCTCTTTGGGAAGGGGAACCTCACGGTCCCTGACCTGCTCTTCGGGATCCCGGTCTCGGTGACCGGGACCGGCCTGCCGTATACACGGATTCCGGTCGTCGTGCTGCCCGACCAGGAATATGCCGCAGTCGCGAATGACTGGAGCGAAGGCCAGTACACCGGCAGCATGATCCTGCTCCGCGAGTCGGTGGCGTTGGGGGAGAAGCTTTCCCCGGTCTTGCTCCACGAGACTGTCCATGCATTGAACGAGTGGCCGTTGCGGTGGGACCGGACCGAAGTGGCCTGGTTCGACGAGGGTACGGCGAAGTACGTCGAGTTCCTGGTTAACAAGAAGCTCAAGATCAAGCAGGCCGAGATCTTCGGCGGCGAAGTCCAGTGGGTGGACGGCTTCACGCTCTACACCCTCCAGCCACGCCAGACCCCGGACGACCTGTGGAACTATTACACGACAGGCAAAACTTTCATGAACACCTGGAACCCGCAGCAAGCGAGCACGCGGGAATTCGGCTACGCCTTCGGTGAACTCGTGGTCAGGGACGCCGTGCTCCGCGGCGTTGACCTGCACGAGGCCTACGAAGGCCTGCAGGCCGTCCAGGAGTACGAGGATAATCCTGCCGCGCGGAACCAGCTGATCCTCGGCCTCCTGGATTCTGACTTCAGGCCCTGCTTCGCCTCGAGCCAGGCAGCGATGGAGAGTTGCCTGGAGAGTATCAACAAGATGGCGGCAGATATTCCCGCGAACGTGACGCTCCCGGACGGCGGCGGCGAGATCATCATCCCTGACATCGAGCCGCCGGTCGAGGACGCGCCAAGCGGCTTCCTCCAGGGGATCATCGACGCGATCAACGGCCTCATCGCCGCGATCCTTGGGCTGTTCGGCGGATCGGGCTGAAAGGAAAGGTTCCTCTAGTTCTTCAAAAAACGCGCTCCCGAGGGGATTCGAATTCAGGAAGCGGCAGGCTCTCTGCGACTTTCCCCTGTCTTCGGGTCATTTCGCTCTATCACAGACCGAAGTCTCAGTTTTTTCAAGCGTTCGCTTGGAGCTCGAAAACCCGACATACTTGACCGGGCTATACTACGGGAGCACGTATTTTCAATAGGGAAGTCGCTATTTATAAATAGCGGAACAGTCGGGACAACGTCCCATTAGCACGATAATGGGTCCGGCAGGAATTGAACCTGCAATTTCTCGCATGTCAAGCGAGCGTCACTATAGACCGTTGCAATCGGTTTACCACTAGACCACGGACCCGCGTATAGGATTTGCCTGCAGGTTTATATGCGCTTCCATGGGCCCACCAGGAATTGAACCTGGCCCTGGACCGTGTGAGGGTCCCGTCCTAGCCGATAGACGATGGGCCCGGCTCTTTAAGATGTGCGGGGACATTTAAAAACAATGAGAGTCCCCCTCGTGATCCAGCTGGTGTACTCGTTCGGGTTCAACCTCGTCTACCGGACGCTGCCTGCCTATCTGTCCACGCTCACCAGCAGCGCCGTCCAGATCAGCCTGGTGCACACGGCCTACAACGGGGCCAGCGTCGCCAAGGCCGCCCTGGGAGTCGCGGCCGATCGAGCAGGGAAAAAACGCGCCATCCTCGCCAGCTTCCTGGCAGTCATCTTCATCGCACTCTCGCTCACCCTGGCCACGAGTATCGTCCACTTCATCGTCCTCTTCCTGCTGCTCGGGCTGACTGCCGGTGTCTACTATTCCTCGATCGGCGCCCTGGTCGCGGATCTCAGCGAACGGAAGACAGAAGCGCTCTTCCGCCTGGAGAGCGCCTATCAACTCGGCTTCGTGCTCGGGCCGCTCATCGGCGGTTTTCTCGCGCTGCACTATGGCATGGTGGCCGCCTTCTGGGTGTGGGCCGGCCTCGGCGCCCTAGGGTTCGGGCTCAGTCTCCTCCTTCCGCCCAAGAAGGGCGAGCGGAAACCCGGCAGATTCCTGACCCTGCTTCTCCAGAGGCGGCTGCTCCTCGTCCTGGCCGTGGGCAGCGCGCTTACCGGGTTCGCGCAGGCCGTCCTCGACCTCGCTGTCCCTCTCTATGCGACGTCGCTCGGCATGGACATTGCCGCAGTCGGGATGATTTTCGCGGGTTCAGCGCTTCTCAACGTCGTGGCGATGCTTGTCCTCGGGAAGCGGTTGGAGCGTGTGGGAGAGCGGGTCTCCCTCTTCGTGATGCTGCTCCTGATCGGCTTGCCATTTCTTGCTTTCCCGCTCGCGGCCAGCCTGCCCGCGCTGGTCGTGCTGGTCGGCCTCGCCTCGATTGGCAGAGCGGCCGGTTTGAACCTCGCCCGCACCTTCCTCGCGCGGCGGGTAGGACCAGAGTCCAGCGCGACCGCCATGGGAACATGCGACACCCTCCACTACGTCGGCCGGGTGGCGGGACCGCTCGCCGCTGGCGTCATCATCGACTTCGGCTCGTTCTCCCTGCTGTTCTTCGGGATGGGCGCGGTGACGATCATTGCAGCGCTCATCTTCCTCGCAGCCGCAAAATGAGAAGCGCCGAGGCCAGGATTCGAACCTGGAAGCCCTTTCGGGCGCTCGTTAGCTCGTGTTTTGGTTGAGCTTTTTCGGAAAAGCTCATTCGAGACGAGTGCATTACCGCTCTGCCACCTCGGCCTCATTTTTAAATCGAGCGTGAGCTTATTAATCAGGTGGTATGGATGGTCCACGTGTCGTATCAGGGGAAGAAGCACCTCCTGCAGCTGCGGGAACCCCTCACCGTGCGCCAGCTGCTCGAACAATTGAAGATCAATCCCGAGACCGTTCTCGTGGGCCTGCGGGGGAAGATCATCCCTGAAACGGCCCTGGTGGCTGACGGGGACGAGCTTGACGTCATCAGGACGATCTCGGGGGGATGATGGCCGCGAGAAAGAAGCGGGCCGGTGATGCAACGCCCCGTTGCACCTGCGGGAAACCCGCCGTCTTCTTCCGGCGGTATGAGGGCCGCCACTACTGCAAAACCTGCTTCTGCGAGTCCATTGAGCGGAAGGTCAAGAAGACCATCGGCCGGCATCGGTTGATCGCGCCCGGCGACCGCATCGCTGTCGGGCTATCGGGAGGGAAGGACTCCGCGACGGTGCTGTATCTTCTGCACCGGTTCTTCGGGAAGCGCAGGGACATTTCTCTTGTAGCGGTCTCGATCGACGAAGGGATCGCCGGCTACCGGCCCGCGACCCTAGAGAAGGCCAGGGAGCTGTGTGCGCGGCTCGGCGTGAAGCACATCGTAGCAGCCTACAAGGGCGAGCTTGGCGCGACCCTGGACCGCAAGATGCGCCAGCAGCCGCGCGAGTACTGCACCTTCTGCGGCGTCGGGCGCCGCTACCTCCTCAACAAGGCGGCCCGCGAGGCCAAGGCGACCAAGCTCTGTGTCGGCCACAACCTGGACGACGAGGCGCAGGCAGCGCTGATGAACTTCCTCCGCGGTGACCTGCTGCGCGCCGGCCGGATGACAGCCGAACTGGCAACTCCCCAGACCGCGGATTTCATCCCGCGCATCAAGCCGCTCCGCTCCATCCCCGAACGGGAGGTCGCACTCTACGCGCTCCTGAAGGAGCTGCCCTTCTCCGACCTGGAGTGCCCGTATGCCCGGGGCATGCGCTTCGACGTGCGGGATTTCCTGAACGAGATGGAGCGCAAGCATCCGGGCACGAAGTTCGCCTTTCTGGAGAGCCACGACAAGATCGTCCCTGCCATCGCGAAAGCCGTCCGGCCTGCCGGGAAGCTGCGACCGTGCAGGCTCTGCGGCGAGCCCGCGTCTCACGACGTCTGCAAGGCCTGCCAGCTCTGGAAGACGTGACTCACTTCTTCAGGTGGGCGGCTTCGGGCTTGCAGATGCCCTCCTTCACGAGGATGCGGTAGAAGACGAAGCCCGCGAAGGTCAGGAGCACGCCGAACAGGAGCGTCTGGAAGCTGAGGCTCAACATCAGGGTGAAGGACGTGATCGCGCCCAGCAGCGGAATCACGGGAAGGCGGCCGATAGATCCTGGAATCCGGAAGGCGCGTCTCTGGCGGGGAGCCCGATAACGCATGGCGATGACGCCCAGGTTGATCGCGACGAACGTCACGTAGATGGTGAAATCAGTTATGCTCGCCACCAGATGAATGTCTCCCCCCACCGTGCCTATCAGAGCGAGTACCATGACCAGCGCGATTGCGATGTGCGGGGTCCGGCGGCGCGGGTGCACGCGGGCCAGCAAGGCGGGCATGCACCGGTCTTTCGCGATGCCGTAGGTGATGCGCGACGCGGCTAGGAGCATGAGCAGGACCGTGTTGGAGGTCGAAAAAAGCGCGATCACGGCGATCAGCAGAAAGGCTTGCGGACCAAGTACCCTGGCGGCCACGTCGGCCATCGGCGATGAGGAGGCAGCAAGCTCCGCGGGCGAAAGGATGCTGACCGCCGATAGAGCGACCAGGATGTAGAAGATTGTCGTCACCGCTATGGCTGTGAGCAGGGCACGGGGCACAGTCCGAGACGGCCGCTTCGTTTCCTCGGAGAGACGGACCATCTCCTCGAAGCCGATGAAGGCGAAGAAGATCAGAGCCGCAGCCGAGAAGACGCTGGCTACGCTGGGGAACTCGAAGTAGTTGACCGATCCGAGGTGAGGGAGGCCGATCGCGATTATGATGATTAGACCGGCCCCCTCAATTAGAGTGAAGACCACCGCCAGACGGGTCGATTGCTTAATCCCCCAGAAGATGATGAATGAGAGTGCCATGATCAGGAGCAGGGCAACGGGCACGAGCGGCGTGGCAAAGAGGCTAGTCGCATACCCCGCGAATCCCAGGGCGACCGTGGAGGCGCCGATCACGCCCGAGAAGATCACGAGCCACCCAATGACAAAGGCCGCCAAGTTACCGAAACTCCGTTTCGTGTAGACGTACTCAGCCCCGGCCTTCGGGAACATGCTCGAGAATTCCGCATAGCTCAGGCCAGTCAGCGCTGCTAGGAGGGCGGAGATCAGGAAGGATAGCCAGATCCCGTTGCCCGCGACACCGGCAGCCTTGCCGATGAGGGCGTAGATGCCCGCCCCAAGGATGATACCGATCCCGGACAGGGTGAGCTCCCAGAAGCCCAGCTCCCGCTTCAGCCCGTAGTGGTGCTGCTTCTTCATCAAAGACGTATGAGGTGGAACGACTAATCAACCCGCAGGGTACGATCTGGGAGGGCTGCTTGCCAAGGCAGTTTGCTCACGCGAGAGTTGGAAAGAGGCTTCTACTCCAGCGCTTTGTACATCCATCGATGGGTCATGGGCAATGCGATATACCCACGCTTCGCGTAGAATTCCTTTAATGCAACCTCATGATCCCTGACCGAGATTGAGACCTCCTTGATACCCTTTTTCCGCATGCGTGCCTCAGCGTTCTCCATGAGGAGAGACCCGATCCCGCTCTCCCGGTAAGAACGGCGGACAGCGAGACGGAAAATGAAGGCAGCCCAGCCATCTTCGACGATGTAGACGTTGCCAACAGCACGTTCACGATCTTCAGCAACCAGGATAGAGTCTGGGTTTCTGCGAATCTTCTCTCCCAGACCGTGGCGGCTATCACGTTCAGGGTTATAGAGGTCGCCTTCCTGTAGGTTGAGCCTGACGTCGTCGTAATCCGTATCTTTATAGCCTCGTATGAGGACCATGACGTCTCCTCGACGCACGCATTTAAGAAGTTTGCCCGAATTAACGGAGTTCCTTGATGAGGAGGCGGCCGCCAATCTTCCAGTAGAGGACGTCCCGGCCCGCCTCGAGCTTGCCTTTGAACTCCTCGGGAATCGAAACGTCGAACGTCGCGTAGTCGGTGAGATCCATCAGCTGGGCGATGTCGCCTTGGACGGAGATCACCTGGGCTGCCCGCTTGTCGATTTCCGGGACCTCGACATCGGCCGACGCGGGCTTCAGGAGGAAGCGCCTGCGGTTGTCGAAGATGCCCATCCCCTCGAGGCGGACCTTAGCCGCGCCATGCTTGCCCGGTTTGGACTTCGCAAACCCGACGACCTTGCAGGGCTCGCCATCGATCATCACAAAATTACCTGGTTTGAGGTCTTTAATGGTGGCTGAGGTCATGCAACTTCCTATACAACTATGGAGCGGTCGGGTATAAAAGCGGATAGGAATGGGAGCTAACGCCTGCGGGAAACCTCGACGCCGTCGAAGCCGAAGTCATGGCAGCGACTCTCATATTTCCCTGAATTCCGCACGTAAGCGAGATAGTCATGCATTTCCTTGGCAAACAGCTTCACGTTGTCGGCCACCACCACCGCGCCTGGAGCCATCTTCGCTTCTGCAGCGAGCAGGTACGCAAAATATTCCTCCTTCCCCGCATCAAGGAAGATCAGGTCGAACGTGCCTTCCAAACGCGGAATGGTCTCTCGGGCGTCGCCCACGATCACAGTGACACGATCAGCGAAGCCAGCCCGCAACAGGTTCTTCTGGGCCTCGGCAGCGGCGCGGGGATCAACTTCGAGGGAGGTGATGCGCGCCTGGGGCGCATGCATGGCCATCAGGATGGCAGAGTAGCCAACCAGCGTGCCGACCTCCAGGATCGTCCGGGGTCGGCGTTCCTGAACGGCAGCGACCAGGACCGCGCCTTTCTCCCTGCCGATGATCGGCAAGTGGCTCGTGGTGGGACGGTGCTTTCCCCATTGCCCGACCGCGGCAGAGGAGAGTCCAGACCGCTCGATCTCAGCGAGAACCTCTTCCGGGCTCATAGCAGCGGGCCGACCACGAGCGGCAGCAGCACGGTCGCGTCGCCCTCGATAGTGACTTCCTTCGCGTTCGGCTGGACCTTGTTCCAGCTGATTCCTTCACGCAGGCGTGCCCCGGAGAGCGAGCCATCCCATTCCGGGGCGGTGGTGATGTAGACCGCATAGTCGAGGCCGTCTTTGAACTGCGACCACCAGATCGTGTGGTGCTTGGAGATGCCGCCGCCGATCATCAGCGCGCCGGTCTTCACCTTGTCGAACATCCGCTCCATGAGGTAGAACTCGTCCTTCCAGACGTCGACCCGGAAGTCCTTGTGGTCCTGCATGAAGAGCAGCAGGTTCAGCCCGAAAGTCCCGTCGGTGATGCCGGGGATGATCATCGGGATCTGGTGCTTCCAACACCAGTAGATCAGGCTTTCCTCCTTCCGCGGCTCGCCATCCAGCCGCTTGCCGAGCTCCCAGATGAACTCGTGGGTTCCCATGCTTCGCAGGCCCTTGTCGTACATGTCCTGCAGCATGGGCTGGAGCTTCTCCTCGATGATCTCGCCGTGGGAGGAGATCGGGATCTGGACGTTCCCCAGGCGGTGGATTTTCCTCTTGTGGAGTGCGATGTCATCATCTTCGAAGCTGCCGTGGTAGTAGTCCTTCCAGACCCGGGAGAAGTCGTGGTCCAGGGTCCCGCACGTGGTCATCACCATCGAGAACTTCTTCTGCCGGATCAGGTCCTTGATCAGTCCGCGCGTCCCGGTCGAGACGACCGCGGCCGGGAAGGAGAGGATCGAGAGCTTGGACTCGCGGAACATCTCCTCGAGGATCTGGATAGCTGCCCCGACCTTCTTGGCCACGAAGCCGCCGGCGGCGTAGTACTGGACTCCGAGATCGGCGAGGGACGTCCCTTTCGTGACGGAGAGATCTTCGACCTTGCGCATACCCCTATCAAGGGGGCAGGGTTTAAATGGTTTCTGCTGCCGTCGCAGGGGCTGCAGCGGTCGCTGCCGCGGCGTCCTGCACGGTCGGGCCAGCGAGAAGGGGCGGCCGCTGGCGGAGGAGAGCGCGATGGTCGCGGGGAATCTCCTCGAGGCCGGAGAGCCACCGTGCCCAGGAGGCGAGACCTTCGCGGTCCTGGGTGATCTGGTAGAGCTCCTGAATCCGCCGCGCAGCCGCCCGGTAGTTCCGGTTGATGAAAAGGTCGAAGTAGACCATCTCGCGACGGGCGTCCTCCTGGAGGCGGAGATCACCCTGTTCGACGCTTGCCAGGTCGTCCCACGCCAGCGCGGCCTGGCCGGCAGTGCGCGTCCGGGCAGGCGTGCGGATGATGCTCTTGGCCCGGAGCAGGCGGGCTTCTTGGGCACGCGGATCGCCGCTTCCCAGATCGTACAGTCGGGTGGCGGCCAGCGCGATCGCGGTGTCGAAATCGCCCTCCGCATAGCTCCGGCGGATCGCCATGCCGGGATCTTGCAGCGACCCTCCGCGCTCATGGTACAGGCGGAACTCGCCGAGGCGGGCCTTGAGGTTCTTGGCCGAGACCCAGATCTCCTGCTGGGCCGAGGGAGTGAGGGACGGTTGGTCGACCTGCAGGTAGTCATCACCGGCCGCGAACAGGATCGCGTTGGAGAAGCGTTCGATGGCGACTGCCGTGCGTCCCCGGGGGAAGGGGATCGCCTTCTCTGCCCGCCGGCGTTTGAACTTCCAGTACTCGAGGCGCGCGCTGTCCCGCTCGAGGGCGAGCCGGAAGACGTCGCCGTCGCCAGCCTTCATAGTGCCGATGTCGCTGCCCGAGATGGCCAGCCCGATGTCCCCGCGATCGTAGAGGTCGAGCACCTCGAGGCTGAATGCGATGCGGGTCTTGCCGCCCCGCTGTGGCGCTTCGATGCGTTCGAGGCGCCGCTCGCGGGTGTCGATGACACCCCACTCGGTCCCGTCCACGTCCAGGCAGTCCGGGAGCGTGACGTTGTCGACGTCCTCCTTCCAGTCGCTCAGGGTCAGGACGTTGAGCGGCTGCCGGGGTTGGTGCGGCTTCGCCGGATCTGGCCGGACCGCATCAAGCTGGTCAGCGTTCAGCATCGAAAGGACGGGCTGACCACGTGACCGGCGCTCCAGGTAGTACCAGGCTTCTTCCGCGGTCAAGCGGCCCGCGATGCGGGCGCCGCCTTCCCCCGGCGTGTAGACCAGGCTCTCCTCGATCACGTCCGCCAGGTCGCCGGGGGCCTCGGGCCGGAGGGTGCGGAGGCGGACGTGCGGCTGCTTCTTGGCCTCCTTGAGCGCGGCGAAGGTGCGGTTCTCCTTGGCGCGCAGGTCAACCGCATAGGGCAGCCTGCCGGCGAGCACCTCGTAGAGGATGACTGCCCAGGAGTAGACGTCCGACTCCGGGTAGTAGTCCAGGTCGAACTGTTCCGGCGCCGCGTAGAGCGGTGTGCCGAAGAAGCCCATGGGATTGTCTGCCAGTTCGTGGCGCTTGTAGCCGAGGCCGAGGTCGATGATCTTGTAGACGCCTTCGTCGGTTCGCAGGATCTGGCGGGGACTGAGGTCCCGGTGGATGATGCCTGCCCGCTGGTAGTCACGGATGCCGGTGATGAGTTGGAAGGCCATGTCCTGGACGGCTTCGGGATCGACTCTGCCTTTCTCCAGGACCGGATGCGTCCCGCTGTATTCCGAGATGAGGAAAGGCCGGTCATCCCGGATGCCTGCGTCGTAGACCCGCATGACATGGGGCGAGCTCAGGTTGCGCAGGTTGGCGAACTCGTGCATGAAGTAGGTGAACAGCTGCTCGTCGAGGGCGGACGTGTCGAGGACCTTGACTGCGACGCGGTTCCCATGATAGGTCCCGGAGTAGACCCTACCGAAGCGGCCGCGACCGAGCTCCCGCTCGATCGTGACCACGTCTTCGAACGCCTTCCGCACGCTGGCGATGCTGAGACTGTCCATCCTCATACCCCAAGTTCAGCACTAGGCTGGGCATGCTTAAATAGCTTCCTCCGAGCGGTTAGCGCTTCCCGCGCCAAACCAGGACCTTCTTGATGATCTGCGCGCCGAGGAGGGCGGTGGGCGTGTTCACCCGGTCGGCGGCGCACTCGACGATGTCCATGCCCACGAGCCGGTGTTGGCAGACCTGCCGGAGCAGGGCGAAGAACTCGGGGGGACTCATGCCGAGAGGCTCCGGCGTCCCGACCTCGGGCGCGAAACCGGGGTCGAAGACATCCAGGTCTACGGTGAGGTAGACCGGACCCTCCAGGCCCGCGAGCGAGCTGGTCACCGGCAGCTCGCGGATCAGGGCGTGCTCCTCCTCCGTGGACGAGCGCACGCCGAGCTGCACCAGCCGGACGCCCAGGCTCTTGATCGCGTGGTATCCCCAGGTGATGTGCGCGTAGGGCTCGCCCAGCCAGTCCGGGCTCAGGTCCCGGTGGGCGTCGAAGTGGACGACCGTCAGCTTCCCGTGAGCGGCCACCAGGGACTCGAGGATGCCGAGGGTAATCAGGTGGTCGCCGCCGAGCACAATCGGGAAGACCGTGGGGTTGGCGACGAGGGCAGCCCGCACCGTGTCGGTGATCCGCTCCTTGGTCAGTCCCCAGTTCCCGGGCACGACCTCGACGTCGCCGAGGTCGCAGGGCTTCGCCTGGGCGAACACATGCACGCCTGTCTCGGGGTCGAAACCCTCGAGTCCCTTGAGCGCTTCGCGGATGAAGAGCGGCCCGTGCTTCACCGACTTGCCGATCTCGGTCGAGTCCCAGGGGACGCCGGCCAGGACGACGTCCGCTTCGGCCAGCGGGTATTCCAGGGGGAAGGTCCGGGAGGTGTAGAGCATACCCTCCGTTGGCGTCAGGCATTAAAAGGTGCGCCCGCGCGCGGTCAGCCCGCGATCTTCTTCTTGATCTCAGCCGCATGGGTCGCGATGGTCTCGGGCGCGAAGGCGTGCTTGAGGTAGGCGGAGAACACCCGCTGGTACTTCTCCGGCGACTGCTTCTTCAGCAGGTCGGCGTACGCCGCGATGTGCTTGCCGAGGACACGGTCCTCCGGGGGCAGGATCTCCTTGGCGTGCGGGATGGAGAGGCCCGCGTCCACTGCACCTTTGAGGCTGGCGTAGAGGCGCGATCCTTTAGTCGAACGGTAGAGGCCGAAGTCGGCGACGGCCTGGGCGATGCCCTTCTTCTTCGCGGCCATGCCGCAGAGGTAGCCGACGAGGTAGGCCGAGGGGAGAGACCCACCATGACCTTTCCAGCCGAGCTTGCGTAGCTGCGGGACCGTCGCGGTCACCAGGGTCCGGTCGCCCGCAGGTCGGTGCTCGACGAGCTGGCAGGAGAACGCATTCCCGGACTTCCGGGCCACGAAGCGCGGCATCCCAGATTTCAGCAGCCGCAGGCGCTGGTGGTAGTCTGTCCTGCCCTCCCGCACGCGACGGTGAGGCATCTTGAGAGTCCGCTTCATCTTCCGCTTCATTTCTTCTCCTCCTTCATGTGGGTGAGCAGGTGCTTCTTGCTGCGGAAGATGCCGCCCTTGACCCGCCGGTAGAGCGCGGTCTTCTGGTCAGAGGTGGCGAGGATCGCGCGCTGGGCCCGCACGCGCGGGATCCAGGTCTCGATGCGCTGCTTGCCCTTCTTG
Source organism: Candidatus Aenigmatarchaeota archaeon (assembly GCA_016198585.1). Lineage (GTDB taxonomy): Archaea > Aenigmatarchaeota > Aenigmatarchaeia > QMZP01 > QMZP01 > JACQOD01. The sequence continues at coordinate 178,331 of JACQII010000016.1, forward strand.
CTGCCCGGTCCGCGGCGCCGGCCGCGGCGCTTCTGCCGGAGCAGCATCCGCGCGTGGCCGCGTGACGTGCCCTTCTCGGGAGTCTTGCCGATGATGCCTTTCTTGATCAGCTCTCGGACGTCCTCCCGGGTGATCGCTTCTGCGGCTTCCTTTTCCTGGGTGATTCGGACGCGGGACACCCCGCACTTCATGATCGCCGCCGCCAGCCGCTTCTGGGTGGTCAGGTTCATTGGTCCTCCTCCACCGGTTCCTCGGCCTCGCCTTCGGGCTTGTCCTCGTCGCCGAATTCCTTGAGCGTCGCGCTGAATTCCGCGTCGGCCGCGAGCTGGCCGCGGGCCCGGAGGACCTCCCGCGCGAGGATCCAGAAGATGAGGGCGATGGACTTCCGGCCGTTGTTGTTGGCCGGGACCAGGTAGTCGATGTCCTTCGCCAGGTTGAAGGTGTCGCAGAGGGCGATGATCGGGATCCGCTTGCGCTTGGCCTCCTTGATGGCCTGGTCGTCGATGAGCGGGTCCACGACGACGATCACGTCCGGCTCGACGAATCCCTTGTAGGCGGGGTTCGTGAGCGTCCCGGGGGTGAACCGGCCCGCGACGGCCTGGCCGCCCACGGCGGCGACGAACGCCCGGACCGCCTTCTGGCCGGCCTCTTTCCGGGACACGACCAGGACGTTCTTGAACGTGGAGAGGAAGCCGGCGGCGGTCTTGATCCGCTCGTCCACCTGTTGGAGGTTGAAGACCGCGAGGCCGTCCTCGCGGATCTTGTAAACGAACTGCTTCATGTACGGCGTGCAGGTTTTCATGCCGATGTGTATCCCTGCCGTCAGGTACTGGGTCTTGTCCACGAGCATGTCAGCCATAGAGGTTCACCGGTAGGAATGGGAGGGAAGGAATATAAATTAGGCCTTCCTCTTGATATCGATCGGGATCAGGCCGGCGTCCCACTCCAGGATCGCGATCTCGATCGGCTTGAACTCCCCTTTGGGGATCTCCACCAGGACCGGGGATCCCTGCGAAATCTGCAGGGCCCGGGCTGAGATGATCCGCGTCTTCTCAAACTTGGAGTATGGCCGGGAGCCATTGGGCATGAGGATCATCCTATGCTTTGGGAGACCAGTATATAAGCTTGTCGATGGGGGTCAGGCGGTCGGTGAAGAGCCTCCCTGCCGCCGTTGGATGTATGGCTCGATGGCGTCCAGGATGTCCTGTCCCAGGATCGGCTTCTTCAGGTGCCGGTCTGCCTGCAACGCTTTATGTTTGTAGGCGGAAAGGCTGAAGACCGGGATGCTGGGGTTCTTCTGTTTCGACGTGGCGATCACCTGGTCGCCGCCGATGTCGGGGAGCGAGAGGTCGACCAGCGCGAGGTCGTAGCGGAGGCCCTCGTCGATAGCATCGATCGCGTCCTTTCCTCGACGGTACCAGGTCACGAGGTATCCCTGCTCCTCGAGAAACTCCATGGCAACGTCTCCGTAATGCTCGTCATCGACGTAGAGGAGGGAACCTTTCATGCTCTTCCCTTGAACGAAGGCTTAAAAAGCGATAAGCAGCTACCCGATGTAGCGCAGCTGTTCCTTCTCCGCGACCGGGGCATGCTCTTCCTTGGAGATCTGCATGAGGGCCTTCTTCTGGAGGTTTTCCACCCGCCGGATGAAGCGCTCCATCTCCTTGACGCGCTGGTCGAGCTTGGACATGTTGAGCCGTATCCCGAGGATCTTGGTCACCGCCCGCAGGACGGCCTCGGCGGCCTTCGGGTCGGTCACGATCGGGAACCCAGAGGTTTCTCCAAGCAGGCAGAGCCCGGAGATGTTCCGCTCGTTTCCCAGGCCGAGCAGCAGGCCGGCCGCGCCGACGATGTAGCCGACCTTCTCGCCGGCGGTGAACTCGATGCCCGTGCCCTTGTACTTCTTCAGGAGCTTCTTGTCCGTGACCGCGCCCAGGACGCCGGGCTTTTCCTCGATCTCGCCGGTGGCCAGGCCGCCGATGGTGATGACCTCCTTGACGCCGAGCTTCTCGACGAAGTCCAGGGTCGTCTCCATCACGTCGTAGTGGCCGTTCGGGGAGAGCGACTGGCAATCGCCCACCAACAGGATGAGGTCCCGCTGACCCTTCCCCTTGGCCTTCCAGTAGTAGAACTCGTTCTTCAGCAGCCGGGCCTCGAAGTTGTCGTGGAGCATCACGAACGGGAAGAAGTGCTCGGAGTAGAGGTGGGCGAACTTCTTCGCGCCGAGCTCGGAGATCATGTAGCCGACGGCGACGCGGCCGATGTTGCCGACACCGGGCAGGCCTTCGATCAGGACCGGGTTGTTGAGCCGCGGCGTGTCGAGGACCTTAATCTTCGTCATACCTTTCCTATGGGCAGGCCGCTTTAAATAAGATGGTCAGGAATCAGGTGGTCGGGGAAACCGGCAGGCCAGAGCAGCCGCCAACCCTTTTTAAATACCAGGCGAATACACTCAACACGTGCTCCCGTAGTATAGTCCGGCAAGTATGCGGGCTTCTCGCGGTGATTCCGGAAAGAGCCTGAGACAGGGGTTCAAATCCCCTCGGGAGCGCTTCCTTCTCCGCGCAGGGCTGACGCATACCGCTTCTTAAGGCAGAACTCCACCCCTTATATATGGCCGTCGCGCTGATCTCGGATCTGCACGCGAACATCGATGCGCTTGAGGCCGTCCTCGCCGACATCGACCGGCGCGGCATCGGCGAGATCCGCTGCCTCGGCGACGTCGTGGGCTACAACGCCGCCCCCAACGAGGTCGTCGACCTGCTCCGCGACCGGGGGATCCCCACCATCCAGGGGAACCACGACCACTACCTCCTCCAGGGGATCCCTGCCGACATCAGCCCTGGCGCATACCAGGCCCTCCGCTGGACAAAAGGCGTCGCAACCCGACAGACCCGTGCGTATGTCGGCACCAAACCGCAGGAGTACCTGGACCGGGAGCGGCGTGTCCTGCTCATCCACGGGTCGCCCGCTGATCCTCTCGAGCACTACCTCTGCCTCTATCCGCGCGAGGCGGAGAAAGGCCTCTGGGACCGTGTCTTTACCGAGGTGCTTGCCCGCAGTGACCGAGCCGCGGCCCTCTATACCGGCCACACGCACTTGCCGTTCAAGCGCGAGCTGCCGGACGGCCGACTCGTCGCCAATGTCGGCTCGGTCGGCCAGCCGCGTGACGGTGACCCTCGAGCATGCTACTGCGTGACCGACTGGACCTTCCCAGGGACGGAGTTCGTGCGCGTCTCTTACGACGTCGCGAAGGCCCAGGAACGCATACGGCGCGTCCGCCTGCCCGAAAGGAACGCCGCACGTCTCGCCTTGGGCAAGTAAATCTGGATGGATGGTGTTAGAGGTTATTTATAATACTGCACGCCTATCTACTCCTCACAGGGCCCGTGGCTCATTGGTAGAGCACTCGATAGCGAAGAGCTAAGTGAGACTGATAACCAGTGCAGACATCGAGGGGCAGTGAGTTCGATTCTCACCGGGCCCACCTTTTATCTATCGGCCTTACCGGAACTCTCCTTCCGTTAACGAGTTTATGCTGCACATGGTAGGTTAGAAATGGTAGCGTTCTACAAGATAGATAAGCATTGGGCACTCTTTTATGGTATTCTCATTGGAGACGGCTGCCTCTCATTATGCGGAAAACATAGATTCGTAGTCATCACCTGCAATCTTCTCGACGACATTCCATTCTTTGATTCTCTCGTTGTTCCCCTTGCGGAGAGACTGCGAGGTAGGCGGGTAACTTACAGGAAACGATACGATTGGAACAAGATCGAGATCAATTTTAGCGATCCTCTCCTTTTTGAGAGTCTTGTTTCTCTGGGCTTCCCTATAGGAAAGAAGGGTCCTATCATTATCCCTGTCTCATTTCCACAATCTCTTTGGAGGTACATAATTGCAGGCATTTTTGCAACTGATGGAAGCTTCGTTCTCAAAAACAATAATGGCACTCTGTATCCCAGGATTGAGTTCAGAAGTATATCACAGAAGCTTTTATTACAGATCAAGGAGTTTCTCATAGGAAGCGGAATGAAAGGCAACGTATATAGGACCGTAAGTTCTGGCTCCATTGCTTATCGATTAGAGTTTCCAGGCGTCAGAAATGTCATGACATTTGAAGATACTATTGGGTTCGCGAACCCAAAACATACTCACCGGTTTCTTCTTTCTACCAGATATCGCGGAATAAGCTGGAAGGAGTGGCTGGATGTTCGCCGTGATGAACTACTTGATCCTGTCGATAATCCCCAGTACTTCACCTGCCCGAGCAGGAGGGTCAGCGTGAAGAGCAGGTAGACGAAGAGAAAGCTGAAGTCTGTCAGGAAGAAGCCGCCGTCCACCAGCTGCTGGAGGCCGGAGAGGCGGAGCGCGTAGCCTGCAGTGAACAGGGTGACCGGGAAGGTCACGACCGCCCGCAGCCACGGGAAAAGGGAGAACTTCCCGACAATTTGGACGAGGAACAGGCTGCTGACCGCTGCCACGGCAGTGACGAGGAGCAGGATCATGGTTGTAGTGGATGAGAGGCTTTAAATATGCACTTTACAACATATATATTTTATTATATTATACGGGTTCGGATGGACTGGCGGGGATTCGAACCCCGAGCCTCTGCGATGCGAGCGCAGCGATCTACC
>JACQII010000003.1 GCA_016198585.1 Candidatus Aenigmatarchaeota archaeon
AACCAAGACTGGCGGCGTCTACAGCTACTGCTTCCACAACCCCGAAGGCTACGGCGAGGTGGCCGACGACCACGGCTACCAGGACGTCGGCCCGCTGGTCACCGCCTACCAGCTCACCGGCACCCCAACCTGGTTGACGAAGGCCATCGAGTGGTACAAGGGCCATGCAACCGACAACAACGAGAAGGCCCAGCTCGGCGGCAGCCTCTACCAGACCCTCCTCTACACCGCCGACACCGGCGGCTACTTCGCGGGTGGGTGCCCGGACGTGGACGGCGACTTCATCTGCGACACGACCGACAACTGCCCCTCAGCCGCGAATCCCACCCAGGCGAACAACGACGGCGACAGCCAGGGTGACGCCTGCGATACTGACGATGACAACGACGGCGTCCTGGACGGCGCCGACAACTGCCCACTCACCAGCAATCCGACGCAGCTGAACACCGACGGCGATAGTTTCGGCGATGCCTGCGACGCCGATGACGACAACGATGCGGTGGCTGACGGGTCGGACAACTGCCCGCTCGCCGCCAATCCCACCCAGCTGGACTGCGACGCTGACGGGCTGGGCGACGCCTGCGACGTCGCCTCGACCTGCGACTCTGTTCCCCCGACCGGTTCGATCACGGTCAATGGCGGCGACGCCCAGGCTTCCTCGGTCTATGGCAACCTCACGCTGACCTACGCCGACGCCTCCGGGATAGGCTCCTGCCGATTCTCCAATGACAACCTGACCTGGACACCCTGGGAGACCTGCACCCCCTTCCGCAAGTGGAACCTCACCGCGGGGAACGGGCCGAAGGACGTGTTCTTCCAGGTCAACGACACAGCCAAGAACACCGTCATCTTCCATGATGCGATCGACCTGAACGTCCAGGTCGTCTCCAGCTACTACGACGGCACCACCTCGGACCTCTCCAACCCCTTCGCCGTCCCGACCCTCAAGCTCGAGAAGCTCGGCCTGGGATACATCGTCTGGAAGAAGCCGATCACCTTCAACTCCTCGGCGAACCTCGACCTCTTCACGACCCTGAAGAAGAACGCGGCTACGGTGAACTCCAGCCTGATCCCTGAACTGAACGTTTCCGCGTTCATCTTCTTCTCCCAGGTCAACTTCACGCCGACGATCCAGAAGGACGGCGCATCCTGCCCGGTATCGGTCTGCAAGCAGTCCGGGTTCATCGGGACGGACTTCGTCATCGACGTCGCCCACTTCACGACCTACGCGATCGCCCCGCCGGCCTGCACGGACGCGGACAGCGACGGCTACAACAGCACGGCCGGCGGTGCCTGCGGCCTCCTGGCCGACTGCAATGACGCCAACGCGGCGATCAGTCCGGGCGCGACTGAATCTTGCGGCGACTTGGTAGACAACGACTGCGACCTCTCCGCGGATGAGGGATGCGCCTGCACTCCCGGAGCGACCCAAACATGCGGCCCTTCGGAAGTGGGCATCTGCCAGGCCGGTACGCAGACGTGCGAGCCTGCGGGGATCTGGGGCAGCTGCGTCGGGGCGGTGACCCCGGAAACCGAGGCTTGCGGCGACGGGATCGACCAGGACTGCGACGGGGAGGACCTGGTCTGTCTTGACGCTTGCACTGACGACGATGCTGACGGGTACACGTTCGCCTCAGACCTCTGCACGACTGGAACGGACTGCAACGACGCCGACCCTGGAGTCTATCCCGATGCTTCGGACATCTGCGGCGACGGCATCGACCAGGACTGCAGCGCCGGTGACGCGGCCTGCGCGCCCCCGGCCAGCGGCAGTCCAGGCAGCTCGGGAGGATCAGGCGGGTCTGGTGGTTCTGGAACATCGAGCGGCAGCAGCTCGACTCCACCCGCTCCCCCGGGAGACACCCCGCCGGCGGTCGTCCTGGGTGATGAGTGTGTGGCCGGCGAAACCAAGCCCTGCGGCTCCAACATCGGCACCTGCGTCGAGGGCCAGCGGGGCTGTGCGAACGGGTTCTGGACCGCATGTGCTGGCCAGGTCGGCCCCCAGCTCGAGGATGTGTGCCTGAACGGCCTCGACGACGACTGCGACGCCGAGGTCGACGAGAACTGCGCCGAGATCGTCGACACCTGCACGAACGAGGTCCGCGACGAGAACGAGGGAGGCGTGGACTGCGGGGGCGCCTGCCCGAATGGCTGCTTCGCGCCTGATTTCCTCCTGATCCTCTCCGGCCTCATCCTGCTGCTGGGCCTCGGGGTCGGGCTCCTGGTGCGCCACCGCCAGCCGCGCGACCCCTCGACAGGCATGGGCTACCGCCGCCACCGGAACGAGTGAGCGATCCACGCTACGGAGACGGCGCGATCAACGGCAACGTTGTCGATACACGAACCGAGATCACGGATCAGATGCTGAGAGCGCGCGGTCACTGATGCGCCGGCGGGGGTGCCCGAGCAGCCTTCGTGATGCGCTGGAGGGCGGTGACGTTGCTCAGGACGGCCAGGAGGGCGAGGACGTAGGTGAGGTAGACCGGCTCTACTGAGGCGAGGAGGATGCCGATGAAGAGGATGAGCAGCCGCTCTGCCCGCTCGAGCAGGCCGCCGCGCAGCTCGCGGTCGATCAGGTCCTTCTCCTTCGCCGCGGCCTTCGCGTAGGTCGTGAGCGCGCCGCCGAAGAAGAGCAGGAACACCAGCGCAGCTGCGGGGACGGCGACGCCCGCGACGGCGAGCGCGGGCAGCGAGGCGAACAGCAGCCCGAAGAGGATAATCCCCTCGACGTAGCGGTCGACGATCGTGTCCAGGTAGGCGCCGAGCCGGGTGACCTTCCCCATCACGCGCGCGACGCTGCCGTCGACGACGTCCAGAAACGCGGCGATGATGAACAGACCAGCGGCAGCGAGGAAGGCCTCCTGGACGAGGAACCAGAGCGCGACGACCGTCGGGACCAGCGAGAAGACAGTCCAGTGATTCGGGACCGGGTCGATCCTGCTGAACGCCACGCCAATCCGTAGGGAGAATTGTTCAAACCGCTGTCTCTCTGCGTAAAGGGTCATAGCTTCCCCGTCGGGATTCTACTCCTGGTAATAGTCCACCCCGAGGTGGGTAATCGTCTCTTCCCCCATCAGCCACCGGAGTGTGTTCTTCAGTTTCGCGTGTTGGATGAAGAGGTCGTGCTCCGGGTAGACGTTCTCCGCGTGGGCAGGGCTCTTGAAGTAGAAAGATAGCCACTCCTGGATGCCGGTCATGCCCGCTCGCTGGGCGAGGTCAGTGAAGAGTGCAAGGTCGAGCACGACAGGAGCCGCAAGGATGCTGTCCTTGCAGAGGAAGTCGATCTTGAGCTGCATGGGGTATCCCATCCAGCCGAACAGGTCGATGTGGTCCCAACCCTCCTTGTCATCCCCTTTTGGAGGATAGTAGTTGATCGTGACCTTGTGGTAGAGGTCCTTGTACAATTGCGGGTACACGCTTGGTTGCAGGATCCACTCCACCGGGCCGGACTTGCTGACGATCTTGCTCTTCAGTGACTCCGGGTCGTCGAGGACCTCACCATCCCTGTTCCCGAGGATGTTGGTCGAGAACCATCCCCGCACACCCAGCATCCGCGCTTTGAACGCGGGCGCGAGAGCAGTCTTGATCAGGGTCTGGCCGGTTTTGAAATCCTTACCGGCGATTGGCACCTTTTTTCTCTTTGCCAGCTCGACAAGGGCGGGAATATCAACCGTCAGCTGGGGAGAACCGTTCACGAACGGGATGCCTTCCATGAGGGCCGCATAGGCGTAGATCATCGAGGGGGAGATCGCATCGTGATTCTCCCTGAGGCCGCGCTCGAAACCCTCAACCGTCTCGTGAACAGCCTGTCGTTCGATGTATGCTTCGGTGCTTGCACACCAAACCATCACCAAGCGGGAGACCTTTTTTCTGCACTGTCGGATGTCCTCGCGGAGCTGTTCCGCGAGCTCGTGTTTTGTCTTCCCTGTCTTCACGTGTGTCCCATGGAGCTTCTTGACGAACCGCTGATCGAACACGGCCTTCATCGGCGTGACTGCCTCGAGTTCGGCCCGCACCTTCTCGAGGTCCTCATTCGTGAGCACTCGGGCCTTCTTCGCGGCCTCATATGCGTTTTCGGGAAAGATGTCCCATGCAAAAAACATCAGATCGTTGAGTTTCGCGAGAGGAACGAAGTCCGCTATGTTGGGGGAGCGCTTCTCGTCCCTCCTTCCGAGCCGGATCGTCTGCATCTGGCTCACGCTTCCGTAGGGAAGTGTCAGGCCCTTTCTGATCATCTCCACTCCCGCGATGAAGGTGGTGCTGACCGCTCCGAGTCCTGGGATCAGGACGCCCAGTTTTCCTGTGGCGGATGCAATGTGTCTCGACTCTGCGGAAACCATGACTATCCTTGTGTCCATCACTTAAATACTTTACGTCTGTAAAGGTCTGCCATCTTTGTGCCTTCCGTCCAGGAAAGGGATTTATTATATGCCCGCATAACAGTATCTCATGGCCAGTCCTGCGGAGCGGCTCGCGGCTCTGAACACCACTGACTGCCTCTGGATCTACATCCTGCGCATCCTGCGCGACCAGGATATGCACGCGTACGCCGTCCGGAACGAGATCGAGAAGCGGTTCGGCTTCCGCTCCGGGATCATGACCGCGTACAAGGTCCTCTACCTCCTCCACCGGGACGGCTACGTTCGCAAGGCCACGCGTGGGCGGCGGAAGGTCTACGCCATCACGCCTTCGGGCCGGGCTGAGCTCAGGAAGGCCGCGACGTTCTACCGAGGCCTGGAAAAGAAGCTGCGGTGACTCGGCGACCGACTTGGGCGGCGCGCTTTTATAACCCGCGGCGAACAGGGGAGTATGCTCGAACTGGAGCGCACGTTCCTCGCGAAATCCCTCCCGCCGGGGCTGGAGCGCTGCCGGTCGGCGGAGATCATCGACCTCTATGTCCCGAGGGACGGCCACGCCGTCCTGCGCATCCGGCAGTTCGGAGACCGCTTTGAGATCACCAAGAAGATGCCCCTCCAGCAGGCAGACCGCTCGCGCCAGGAGGAACAGACGATCCCCCTGACCGGGGCTGAGTTCGCCGCGCTCTCGACGGCGACCGGGAAGCGGGTGCACAAGATCAGGCACTTCTACCCCTGGGCCGGGGGGATTGCGGAGATCGACGTGTTCCAGGGGCCGCTGCAGGGCCTGGTCCTGGTGGATGTGGAATTCCCGTCCGACCGGGAAAAAGCGGCTTTCCGGATGCCGGATTTCTGCCTCGCCGACGTGACCCAGGAGCTGTTCGCCGCTGGCGGGATGCTCTGCGGGAAGTCCTATGCGGACATCGCGGAGGAACTGGCGCGGTTCGGCTACCGGAAGATTCAGTGAGTTGTGGCCCCTCTGCCTCGGCCGCAGAAACGGGGGAAACGCACGTTTATATATACCTTGGCGCAATATTGACTACCTAATGATCAGAGGCGGCCCCGGCCGTTGATGACAAGAAGGGATCGCATGGCAAAAGCGGCATTCATCAAGTTTGAAGTCACGAAGGACATCGCTGAGCAGACGCTCGAGGCGATCGCGCTTGCGGCTTCTTCAGGCAAGCTGCGGCGCGGCGTGAACGAGGTCACCAAGGCGGTCGAGCGCGGCGTCGCCAAGCTCGTCATCATCGCCGAGGACGTGACCCCGCCGGAGATCCTGATGCACATCCCCCTCCTCTGTGAGGAGAAGAACGTGCCCTACACCTACGTGCCGACCAAGGCCGACCTGGGCAAGGCGTCGGGCATCGAGGTCCCCACCTCGAGCATCGCCATCACTGAGCCGGGGGAATCCAGGAACGCGATCGCCGACATCGCGAAGAAGGTCAAGGCGTTGAAGTGATCGTATGCCCGCGCCCGCCCGCGTGATCCAGGTTCTCGGGAAGCTGGGAGTGAAGGGCGTCAGCAAGGTCAAGTGCAAGGTTCTGGAAGGCGAGGACAAGGACAAGGTCCTGCTCCGCAACATCATGGGCCCGGTCCAGGAGGGCGACATCGTCTTCCTCAAGGAGACGGCCATGGACACGTCCTCGCGGTACCAGAGGAAGGGATAGCTCATGGTCAAGTGCTCGTTCTGCGGCGATGTCATCCCTCCCGCGACAGGGAAGATCTTCGCGAAGACCGACGGCCGCGTCCTGTACTTCCACGGGTCGAAGTGTGAGAAGAATCATCGGCTCGGCCGCGAGGGCAAGGACGTCAAGTGGACGACCACGGCGCGCAAGCTGCGGGCGAAGTGAGTCCCGCGAACGCCGCCCGGGTATCTTGTTGCCTCATTCCTGGTCAGCCGTAGGTGGAACTGTCGGTCCGGATCCGAGGATGAGTGCATACCGGTCTTCGTGCGGGCAGCGGATGGCGAAGACCCGCTCCCGGATGTCCGTCACGGGCCCGAACACCCGGCTGTCGGTTGAATGGTCCGTGTTGTCGCCGAGGAGGTAGTATTCCCCTGCCTGGAGCTGGTAGCCATCGACCACGTCGCCCGGCATGCCGGCGATGCGCTTCGTGATGACCTCGGGGCCAGTGTCGTAGGGGTTGCCAGCGATGACGAGGTCGCCGTGGCGCAATCGGTCGGGTAGGTTGGGGAAGCTCTCGCTCCAGAGCCGATCGCCGTCGTGGAGGGCCGCCTCCATGGAGTGGCCCCTGACCGTTGCCTTATAGACATGGCTGGTGCCGTAGAGGGTGAGCCCCAGCGCCACGACCGCGGCGGCTGTGGGCCAGCCCAGGCGGCGCGACATCGTTCCGGTCATGGTCTCCGCTTCCTTCCGCGACTTAAAAAGCCGGATATAGTGGCCACGCGACCCGCTAGAGTGTGTCGAGGAACTCCTGTTCGAACGCGTTCAGGCGGCCGGGCAGGCAGAGTGCCACGGGCGGGGAGAGGTCCTCCCGGTCGGCCAGCTGCGCGAGGGTGTCGTAGAGGATGGCCTGGCGCAGGCTTCCCGCCCGCGAGAGCACGACCACCCGCTCGCGGAAGAGCCTGCCTTTCCTGGCCTTCTCGATGGCCAGGAGTTCGGTGGCAGCTTCCCGCACGGTCATGCCGATATCCAGGAGGATGAGCGTATGGAGGCCTGCCTTCCGGTTCTTCGCGACGGTGGCGTAGAAGCCGGCCGGCCGGTAGCCCGGCTGCCAGCGCGGAACCGTGACGGTCTCGCCGAACTTGTAGAGCGACAGGCCGGCCTCGCCTATCGCCGTGAGGATGCTCGAGCCATGGATCACCCGGGCCGCGACTCCGGCCATTTTGCACTCCAGCAGCAATGCAGTATGTGTCGTGGCGGAGAGGGCGTCACCGCCGACGAGAATGCCGACGTCCTTGGACGCGGCCTGCTTCACCAGCCGGGCAGACCGGTCCTCAAGGTCGACCCGCTCCAGGGCCTGGACCGGCCGGCCCAGCAGCCGCTCGAACCGCTCGAGGGGCGCCAGCAGGGTGGTGTATTGCTCGGCGTAGAGGACGTCGCACGCCTTCGCCGCCTCGAACGCGCGGAGGCTCATGCCTTGCTCGTCGCCGAGGCCAGTCGAGATCAGGGTGAGCATAGTCATGCTTGCCGCGTGGCCTTAAATCCCCGCCGCCCCGTTACCGGGAAGCGCCGCGAAGTGAGCGCAGCGAACGCAGCAGCTCCCTCTTTTGGGCGCTTTCTGGGGAAGAAAGTGCTCAGCGGACCTGCATCTTCTCCATGATGAAGCCGGTGACTTTCCCCCAGTCGCCGCCGATCGCGCGGGCGTACATCTTGCTCCCGCGCTCCCGGAAGATGGTCTCATACGGGCCGCGCTTCACGAAGGTGTAGAACATCTTCTCCAGGACGGGCTTGGCCCGGCTCTCCTTGCGCTCCTCGTGGCCGTCGCCGCGCCGGAAGAGGGGTGGGAAGCGGCCCTTCTTCTCTTCGGGCTGGAACTCCTTCTCGATCCGTTCCAGGGCATCGATCTCGGCCTCGCGCGAGCCGATGAGGCTGTTGATCTGCCGCTCGAAGTACTTCTCCCGGGCCCACAGCTCGATGAGGTGGAGGAGCAGGACGTTCTGCGAGATCACGTGGGCCTTGATCGGGAAGAACATGAGGTTGTCCGTCTCGAAGCCCTCCGGCGGCGGCGTCCTGATGAGGCCGAGGAGGACCTTCGCGTCGTAGAAGATGTAATAGATGACCCGCTTGTCCATCATCGGGTTGGTGCCCATGGGCTTCTCCATGGCCTTCTTGATGATCTTGTCGACGTCCTTGTCCGTGACGTGCACGCCGTAGCGCGCCTCGATCTTCTTCATCCACTTCTTGACGTAGTCGTCATAGGGATCGATGATGAAACCGTGCCTGTTCTTCTTCTCGGTGATGCCCTCGGGTTTGCCCTTCTCGTGCGGGGAGAAGGGTTTCCAGAACCAGAGGCGCACGCCGGTGATGGCCTGGGACTGGCCGAAGCCCGGGGTCTGGAGCGGGTCGCTGATGAACTCGCTGACCTTGTATTCGGTCTTCTCCCGGATCGCCAGGTAGCGGGCCAGGTACGGCTTGAGCCAGTTCCGGTACTCGTCGACCGAGCGCTTCCGGGACTCGACCAAAACCTGGAGCCGGGCCACGCGGTCCTTGATCTCGGGGAAGAAGATCTCCTTCCACTCCTTGAAGAGCTGGTTCTTGGTCTTGAGGACCGATGCCTCGGCTGCCGTGACGTCGAGCTTCTCCTTGATTTCCTTGGTGTCTGTCCATTCAGTCTTCATGCGCACGAAGTCGGTGATGATGGTGGGCCAGCGCTTGGTCATGGAGATCATGGAGAAACCTTCGCCGGTGTGGGCATCGACCCGGTCCACGAACAGCGTCCTGAGGACGTGGTCGTCCTTGGAAAGCGTGGCCTGCTTGAAGTAGCTCATGACTTCCTGGTAGCGCCGGAGGTCGTGCCGCAACAGCTCGTAGTCGGCCACGGACTGGGCGGCCGAGGCGAGGCCGGTCTTGATCGACGCCTCCAGTTTCTGCTTCTGGGCGATGGTGAGGTTGTAGTACTCTGCCCACGTTGGCGTCACCTCGATGAACTCGTCGACCTTCTTCACGACGTAGGACCACTTCGGCAACTGGAAGACGAAGGAGTAGTAGATGTTCGACCCCGACCCCCGCAGGCCGGTGAAATCCAGCACGGTCTCCATCTCGATCGGTGCGAACGAGACCGCGGCCCCGGTCTTCGGGCCGCCCTCGACGCCTTTCAACTCCTTGCGGATCTCGTCGGAGACGAAGTTCTCCGGATCGGGGATGGGTACGTCGGTCAGCGGGGGGATCCTATACGATGCGCTGTGGTCGACTCCCTGATCCTTGCCGTGGCCTTTTCCCTGACCGCCGCCGTGGCTGTCCCCGTGTCCGCCGTGCTCGGCCGCCATACCTACTCCTTGGTGAGGCGGTCTTATATTGCTGACCGCACGGGCGGCCTCGCCTGCCAGCGGGAGACACGGCGGACGCTTGAGAACCTCTCTCCGGGGAGGCGACACCTTCGACTGCAGAATTCCGTTAGACCTTAGGGAGCAGCCACGATGGTCACGTTCACCGGGTTTGAAACCGAGAGGATGGACTGCGGGAACGGCAAGGCGGGGTCAATCGTGACGTACGCCGCGTACAGGGTCGTGTTCACGGGCACGTAGCCAGGGATGGTCCACGTGGCCTGGGAGCTGCCAGTCGCGTCGAGGAAAGCCACGGAGTTGTTCAAGCCGAACAGCGCCGGGGTCTGCAGGCTGAGTTGGAAAGTCGAGTCATAGTTCAGCGGGACGGTCCTACCGTCTCCCAGGGGGATGCCGGGACTGGACCCGAGAGAGAACAGGAGGAGGAAGAGGGCGCCGGGATTGCCGAGGTCAGACAGCGCATACGTGATCGTGCCAAGCTTCTGGGGGGTTCCGGAAACGGCGAGGGTGGCGATATTCACGTCGGTAACGGCGATGAGGATCGTTTCCTCGTCGCTGAGCTGCCCGTCGGTGACGGTGAACGTCACGGGATACGTGTCGGCGTCGGTGAAGCCGGGAGTCCACGTGAAGAGGCCGGCCTGGGGGTCAAAGGCCGGCTGGCCAGGCAAGACCGCCAGGGCGTCGGTGGTGAATGTGAGGGTGTCGTTGTCGGGATCGGTCGCCTGGAGGTAGAGGGAGAGGGTCTGGTTCTCCGGAATGACCAGGCCGCCGGGAGGGGAAAGGACAGGCGGGAGGTTGTTCACGACCGTGAGCTCGGTGTCAGGTTCGTAGTAGGGGGAACTGCCGCCGAACGCGTCCGTGGCCCTGCATCGCAACTCGAATGTCGTGCCGTCAGGGTACGCAGAGAGGTTCCAGGTGAAGGCAGAGTCATTGGCATGGGACCCTATGAGTGCCCAGGACGTGGATGCATCGACCGAAACGAGCGGCGGCGCAGCGCTCGCCTGCGCGAGGTCCAGGATCGTTTGCGGATTCGCGTAGTCTACCGCCGCGAGATATTTCAAAGAAAGGGAAAAGGTATCGCCTGGCTGGATCGTGACCGGGGAGCTGCTGGTGAAGGCGTAGTTGCAGCTGTTCTGGTAACCGGCGCAGAATCCGGTCGCTGTTTGGGGAAGAAGCGATGCAGTCTGCGGGGAAGGGAGGAAGAGGAGAGTTTGGGATGTCTGATTGTTCAGAAGGGCGGCGAGGGCAGGAGAACCGAGAGGGTGGATGACCGAGTTGCTGAAGGGTACCATCGTGAGCGCGCCCGACACATTCATGTAGATCCAGTGGCCGAAGGAGGAGTTGAAGTACCGCACGTCGAGGAAGCGGACGTCAGCCTTGGTGATCGGGCTGTTCATCCGCTTCACCACGACTACGGGGTCGGCGTCCGACCACACGTGGATCTCCGCGACCCAGTTCGGGTCGGCGCTTGAGGTGGCGTTGTAGAAGGCGTAGAAGGGGGATCCTTCTTGGAGCGTGAACGTGAAGGTCTCCCACTGTGTGCCTGAATAGAAGGAGAATGTGGCGTTCCCGCCTGCGCCGTCGAAGGTGTTGGAAAGGAGGTCGAACCCAGGGTAATGGTGCGAGCAGGTGACCCTCCCCGTCGAGGACGGGCAGTTGATGGTGACGAAGGTGTCGGGAGCCCAGCTGATCGTGTTCGTCCCGGCGACCACGTTCCCGGGATAGGAAGGCGGGCCGAGAGAGGTGTTGGTGATGACCGCATAGTGCGCCACGCCATCGAGGTCGGCGAGGAAGGTGACGACCCCCCGCGCCTCGCTGACGAAGCTCGGCACCTCTTCGCCGGTCTCCGAGCACGACCCCTTCCGCACGCGCAGGGTTGGGTCCGCCTCCGGGAGACTGGGGAGGTCAAGGAAGACGGGAACCTTGGTCCGGGCAACCGGTTGGGGCAGGGGATCGCTGAGGGTCACGGTGGTGCAGATCTCCGTGGTGGGGGAGAGCGAACGCGCCTCGATCTCGTAGAAGAATGGATGCCCGTCCTGGTCAGACGATCCTGAGCAGGAGACGGTGGCCGCCCCATTGAAGGTGGAGGAGCAGCTCCCTGCGTCGCAGGTGAGTGCTGTCGGGGCTGACGGGGGGTTGTTCTTCTCGCAGTCGATCGTACAGCCGCCTGTGCCTGCGATGACCCCCTCGCAGAACGGGTCGGCGGTGCATCCCGGGGCAAAGAGGGAAGAACGGCAGGTGAAGCCCGCATCTCCCGCGGTGCAGAGGCTGGAGCAGGTGTCGCCGAAGTATGGCTTATCCGTGCTGCAGCTGGGGATGGCAGACCCGGGAAGCGCGCCGTCGCAGGCAGCGGAAGCGCCGCAGGCAGCCGCACAGACCTCGACGACGTCGTCTCCGGCTCCCTGCCAGTCGCAGCGCAGGCCAGGAAGCGGGGAGCACTGCCCGCCGAGACTCTCGTCACAGGAAGCGGGGGCATCGCAGGCTGTCTCGGCGGAGAGCGCGCAGTCGGTCCCCGCGGCCTCACAGGCCCGCTCGTTGAACTGCCCTCCTGCCTCGCAGGTGTCCTCCCCGGGAGCGAGCTCATCGCAGGAAGCGGGGGCGCCGAACCCGAACTCGCAGGTTCCCCCGCTGCAGGAGAGCCCGGTTCCGGCGCAGAGCAGGCTCGATTCGAGTTCGCCGTTCCGGCAGGCCTCCCCATAGGCGTTGCACGACCCATCAGAACAGGTCATCCCTCCCGGGGATGCGGCGACGCACTCGCCGCCGTTCACTGAGCAGGACGAGCCGCAGCAGAAGCCCCCATTCTTTGCCGGCGTGCCGAGGCCGCATTGGCCGTCCGCGCAGTCCACGAACCCGTCACAGTCGTTGTCGAACCCGTCGTTGCAGATCTCTGCCTGGAGGCAGGACACGCACGTGTTGCTCAGAGGGTTGTTATCCGGCTTGTGGCAGTACTTCCCCGGACCGCAGTCCGCGTCCGCCCCGCAGTTCAACACCAGGTACTTCTCGCTGTGCTCACCCACGTCGAACTGGCCGTTCCCGTTCGTGTCCCAGTACTCCCAGAGGTCGCCCCCGTAGAACCCGTACCCGTACGGGTCCCCAGGAGGGTAACTGGAGAGACACAGGACGTCTGGAAAGTCCACGTGGTCGAGCTGGTTCGGATAGGTTTTCGTGACCGTAACGGTCTTCTCCGCCTTCTGGTCGCACGTGCCGTCATAGCACCCGTAAGACTTCGTGTAGGCAAAGTTCACGATGTCGCTCACCGTATAGCCGGACTTGACCTCGCAGCGGAACCACGCCTTGTACGTGTCTCCTGTCAGGATATAGTGCTCCAGATACTCGTCAGTGTCGACGTTCCCGTAATGCCACTGGTACCCGTTCGCGCAGTAGGGACCGTACTGTATGGTGTCGACGTACCCTGAGTAGGGAGGCTCGTTCACGACGACCGACCAGTCGTAGCATTCGTTCCCATCGCCGCCGCAGATGTTCTCATCGGCCTGCCCGTCGCAGTCGGTGTCGATCCCGTCATGTGGGCAGACCTCCGCGACCGGCCCCTGCCCTCCGGTGCAGGATCCCCACTGCCCGCTGGTGCAGGTCTGGGTCCCCAGGGAGCATGCCCCGGTATCGGTTCCGCATGCCTGGGTCTGCCCACTGATGCAGCTGCATCCTTCATCAACGGAACCGTCGCAGTTGTCGTCCACGCCGTTGCAGAGCTCGGTGGCACCCGGGACGCCGGTGCCGCAGTTCGCCGTGCACTGCCCGGTCGCGACGTCGCACCCGAAGGGGCACGCTTCGACCAGTTCCTCGGAGATCGTCGCATCCAGGATGCAGATGCCCTCGGTGGGGACGGCGGAGCTGCAGGAATAGTGGTAGTCGTGGATGAGGTCGTACTGATCGCCGTCCTGGCAGAAGGGGGAGGAGAAGCTGTAGTCCTGGGCCGCGCAGACGGTCTGGCAGGGGTAGAATCCGCACGGATTCACCGAACAGGCTGCGACCGCCGCCACGACGCTCGGGTAGACGCAGAATGAGCAGGCGAGAGCGTCAAAGACGATCTTGAAGCCGAGACCTTCCAGGAGGGCCGACCCTGCCACCTGCAGGAAAGCGGTCTTGGAGGCCACGTCGTCGAGCTGTAGGATCACGTCTGCCACGTCGGCCGTGTCCTGGATGATGGTGAGCGTGTCATAGAGGCCAACGTCCGCCGCAGGTATGCATTTGCCGCTGATCTCCTGGACGACGAGGTCATTCAACTGCAGGATGAAGGCGGCGGAATCATCATAGTCGTCGAGCGTGGGAAGGGTGGCCGCCATCGCGTCGAGGCTGGAGAGGATGACCTGCGCGTTCGCGCAGGCATACGTCTGCGACACCTCGAGGGTCAGGTCGTAGAGGTCCCCGTAGAAGTAGTCTGCCGTGTCCACCAGGGGGTTGTACTCAGTCGGCGCGGTCCCCCCGAACCACGCCGACAGCGAGATGAGAATGTCCAGCAGCTGGTAGAACCCTGGAGAGCAGATCTCGTTGATGCAGAAGTCGTTGTAGTAGAACCCCCACTCCAGGGCGTAGCCCTGGCAGACGGACGTGCTGCAGCTGACCTGGCTCTCTTGCTGCCCGGGAGCGTTCACGACCTTCCGGTTCACCACGTCGATGTCGATCCTGCCTTCCCTGGAGAACAGCCGCATGAGGGTCGTCCCGTTCTCCTTGTGGAAGTCGAACAGCGCCGAGCCCTGCATCCCCTGCTCCGTGTCGAGGCTCCGCATCAGGTACAGGACCGAGCCGTTCTCCGAGAAGAACAGCTGGAGGGTGACCACGGTCCCGGGAGTGGAGATCTCGACGGCCTTCCCGGCCGCGGGGAATCCCAGCTCCTGGGCATAGGCCTGCATGTCCCGGAACAGCGAATCCTCCTGCGCTATAGCCGCGACCTCTTCTGGCGCAAGCTTGCGGACCGTCGCGTTGTCGAAACGGGGAAGCCGCGGTTGGTAGCGCTCCCCTTGCTGCGGTGAGGAGATGGAGGGGACACCGGCAACGGAAAACGGGCCGTTGAGGCTGCTGACGGGAGGCTTCCAGGACTGCGGTTCCCCGGCGGTCGCCGGTTGGTCAGAAGAAAATGAGGAAAATGCAGCGGAAGGGAAGGCAAGGGAAAGGCCTAAGAAAAGGAGGACGACAATTGCCACGGCCTTTGTTGGTAATCCCATTCAGTGCCTCCTGCCTGTAAGGAATGAGAAGTGAGACATAAAAACCTTCCCTCGTAAGCGGCGAGGGGCGGTCGTGGGGTCTCCTCTTTAACCTTTAATATCCCTCCCCGTAATAGAGTGCATGGACTGGCCGCGGCGTGCTCCTTCTCTCCTTTTCGTGGGCGTCATGGTGGCGCTCGTCATCCTCTCCTTCTCCAATGACCTCCTCGCCGGGCGCGCAACCCTCCCGCTCCAGCGGCAGGTCAGCAAGTCGCCCGCGCCGTTCGCTCCATTTACCCCCTTCGGGGAGGGGCCCGAGGCGGATGCCCAGCAAGTTCCGCAGGGCGGGTCCGACGAAAAGCACCTGGAGTGCCAGGGGCAGTCGTGCGTGTCCGTCTGGGGCGCGGGGGCGAACCAGTGCTCCACGGACAGCGACTGTGCCGAGCCGCCGGAGTCCCACCTGGAATGCCAGGGCGGCGCCTGCCTCCAGGTCACGGGTGCAGGTACTGATGAGTGCGTGACCGACGGCGACTGCTCCCACCTCGGTTGCCAGGGTCAGACCTGCGCCCTGATCCCGTCTCCAGGGCCCGACCTCTGCTCGACCGACCTGGACTGCAACAGCACCACCGGATCAGGGCCAGCCACCCACCTCACCTGCGAGAACATGGCGTGTGTGGAAGTCCCCGGCGACGGGCCTGACACGTGCAACTGGGACTTCCAGTGCGTCAGCACCGTCTGCCAGGACAAGGCGTGCGTGAAACAGCCCGGCAACGGCACCAACCAGTGCAGCTCCAGTTTCGAGTGCTACGGCGACCTCGTCATCATCGGATCAGGATATAATTCATTTAACACATATGACGGAAGCGTGACCGTGCTTTCATCGGTCGATGGGGAGATGCTCTGGGAAACAGACACGTATCCTGAGGGTTTTGGGAGCGCGGTCAATGGCGTTTCTGATGTCAATGGAGACAACTTTAACGATGTCGTCGTTGGACAATATCGCTTCGACTTCAACAATGACTCCAGCCCGTTTCAAGGGCGGGTCTACATCTTCGATGGACTCAGCGGGACGACACTTCTCGATCTGAAACACGAAGTAACGCCGGAAGAGGTCATCTATGGATGGTTTGGCTTTGCCGTTTCTCCTGGCGGAGACATCAATAATGACAAGATAGGTGACATCCTTGTCACCTCCCCTAGATATGGGACGAATTTCAACGGACGTGTCTATGCGCTTTCAGGGAAGGACGGAAAGACCCTATGGACACACACCGGCGTTGACGACGGCCATCTTGGGGAGGGGGTTATAGCCTACGTTTCCAGCCTGGAGCAATCCATTACGAGCATGAGAGAGGGCGTCTTTACTGATGAGAACGTGCTATTCTTCTCGAAAAATGGAAATCTCCTCCAGACGAAGGACAGCGAAAAGATCTATCTTGACATCTCATTGGGCTGGGTCCCAGACACCAGCGGCGATGGCCAGCCGGACGTTCTCGTCGGAGAGCCGAGCGGCTATACGGCCAGCGGAGTGTGGTCCGAAAAGGGTGAGGTTTCCGTGTATTCCTCTTCGTTCTCGCTCCTCTGGAGCGTGCCCGGAGAAGCAGAGGGTGATCATCTGGGGGAGAGCGTCAGCGGTGTGGGTGACGTCAATGGCGATGGTTACGGAGACGTGATTGTGGGGGCGCCGGGCTATGAAAAGTACAATGGGACGGGCTATGGAACGGACAACGGGAAAGTCTACGTCTTCTCGGGGGCGGACGGAAGCCTGATCTGGAGCAGGGAAGGTGAACCACAATGGGGAGGGCCATGGGGGTGGATTGATTCAGAGTTCGGGTGGTCTGTGTCAGGGGTGCATGACATCAATGCTGACGGATACGGCGACGTCATTGTCGGCGACTATCTTTTTGGCGATCTTAAATTCAACTCGGAAGATAATGGAAAGGTATATGCCTTCTCGGGGAACAACGGCTCCTTGCTCTGGGAGCGCAAGGGAGCCCAAAAACAATACCTGGGATGGGACGTGAAGACAGTGCGGCTGTCGGCCTCGGCCTGCGGCGACCACGTCTGCGAGGGCAAGGAGACCGCGCAGACCTGCCCCAACGACTGTTCGATCACCTGCGCGAAGGACGTCCTCGTCGCCGTGGGGTCGGGTGGGAAGGTCTTCCGCTTCAACGAAACCTGTCCCGCATCACTCGGCAGCGCGTGCTCCTTCTGGAACATCACGGCATGGAACGAGACCGTCCTCGGGGAATTCGGGACCGGCGACATCCGCGCCATTGCGCACAATGGCCTGTCGGGGATCGACAGCCTCTTCGCGCTCGGCGGGAGCTTCGGGAAGCTGTTCACCTCCAATGACGGAGTCTCCTGGACCCCCAGGTACAGCGCGTTCGATACCGACGACATCCGGGACATCGTATACGGCAACGGCCTCTGGGTCGCCGTCGGCGAGCAGGGAGCGATCTCCACCTCAGCCGACGGCATCAGCTGGACGGCCCGGCAGAGCGGGACGACCGCGACGCTTACTGCGACCGCCTATGGCGGCCAGTGGCTCGCCGGCGGGCAGAACGGGCAGCTCACCAGGTCGGCCGACGGCGTCGTTTGGACACCCTATACACCGGGCACGTTCGATGGCGGCACGGTTAACGACCTCCTCTACACCGAGACGCCACCCGAGTTGTTGCCGACCTACGGGCACCCGGGAATCTGGGCGGCGGTCACCAGCAGCGGCAAGCTGAGCACGTCCTTCGACGGTATCGCGTGGAGCGCGCCCCTCGCCGTCACAGGCAAAAGTCTCCAGACCCTGGACTACCATTACATGCACAGCCAGGTTCCGGCCAACCCGTCGATCACGACGCCGGTCTGGATAGCCGGGAACAACGCGGGCAAGATGTTCCTCTCGACGAACATCCTGGCCGGCCTCGGCCCGCTGCAGGCGAGCAACTTCGGTACCAGCCCCATCCACGGCGTCATGCACAACGGCGCCGATGGCTGGCCGCAGAGCCTGTGGATCGCGGTCGGCAACGCCGGAAAGGTGCGGCTCTGGCACGACGACTACTATCCCTTCGAGGACGTCACGTTCATCCCCGGGGCGGACATCGGGGACGTCAAGCTCTTTGACAGCGCCTACCTCGCCGGCTCGACGTGCGCCTAGCCTCTTCAGAGGAAGATGAGCACGGCCCCGGCGATGAGGCAGAAGATGCCGATCACGATGCCCGTCCAGCTCATGGACTCGGGCTGGTGCTCGGTGACGCCCGGGAAGAAGAACACCAGGAAGACCCCCAGCAGCCCGAGGAGGATGCCGATGGCGATGCCCAGGAGGCCGAACATGGTAGCTTATTGGCCGGGACCGGATTTAAAGGCCAGCCTCCGATCGAGGGTGTCGTACCAGGTCTTCCGCGCGTCGAGGAGCTCCTGCCCCGCATAGAGGGCGATGTCCCGGTTCCATGCCGCGCGCTCCCCCCGGGAGCTGCAGACGCCAGGATCATGAGGGGAGAGGTACGGCGCCATCATGCCCGCGAACTTCGCGGCATCGTCAGGCTCGTCCCGGACGTGGACCTCGAAGTAGTCCAGGTCGATCGGGACTCGCTCCCGGTCACGGATCTGGCGCGCGCCGTCAAGGTAGCGGCCGAAGATGGTCACGTTGGCGCACTCGGTGACTCCCAGGGCGCTGACGGCCCGCAGGAAGCTGTCCCGGCAGATGCGGGCGCGCGCGTCGGTGAACGCCTGCGTCTCCCCATACGGCCGGTGCTGGGTCAGGTCATCAAGGCTAAGTCCCACGGAGTCCGCCATCGCGAGGAACGCGCTGCCATGGCCGTCCGGAGAGCCCCAGGGCTCTACCCGGAGCAGATCGGCCAGCGGCTGCGCCAGCTGCCAGGCCGGCAGGACCCGGCCGGAGTCCGTATCCACCAGCTCCTCAGCCAGGCCGTAGGCCGTCGCCAAGGCCTGCGAGAACGTCGATGAGAGCCTATATTGTTCGCGAACGAACTGCCGGAACCCCTCGACGGTGAGGGAGCCGAACCGGCCCAGGAAGGGGTGGTTGGTCGCCGGATGGTCGCGCGCCAGGGAGATGAATTCTGCGTCCATACACAGGCTTCGGTCCGCGGCAATAAAAACCCCGCAGAGCCGCTCACGTCCGCTTACGCCGGGTTCCCGGAGCTCACCTGGTCTTGGCAGGCCCGTGAAGGCATTTTAAGGCCTGCGACCTAAGTATACAGCACGTGATGCCATGGTTTTTGCCCGCGCCAAGCTGGTCCTGGAAGACAACTGCTTCGAGGAAGAGCCGTCGACCATGACGATCAAGCTGGAAGGCCCGCATGTGCAGCGGATGTACAAGGTCGCCTACGAGATGATCAAGTCCGTCTTCAACGTGACCGATTCCGACGTCCAGGAGACCCAGGTCAAGATCTCCAAGACCGAGCACGGTGACAAGTATGACGTGGTCTGGTGGCTCCACAAGGACATGGACGTGTTCAGCTACTTCTACATCTCGTTCAAGTTCAAGGCCCAGGGCGACCTGAAGTCGGGCAGCCTCACCATGGCGGTCAAGGGCCTGCTGCGCAGCGAATATCCGCAGGACACGGTCTGGCAGCGGTCGCTGATCTACGAGATGCTCCGGACGTTCTGGCACCGGCTCTTCTACCACAAGAAGCGCGAAGACTACGCGGAAGAGTGCAGGCACGCCATGGTCATTTACCAGCGCAAGTTCGTCGAATATTTCAACCGGCTCAAAGAAGTAGCGCCGGCAGCGGGTGGTCACAGTGGGAACCCTGAGCATTGAGGACGACTGCCTGACGCCCGAACGGTACGCCTACCTCACCTACTCGGGTCCGGACCCGTGGGGCGTGTTCAAGAAGATCACCGACAGCCTCAAGCCCTTCTTCCACATCTCGACCTCCTCGACGAACAACGACCGGCTGAACTGGGACATCTCCGGGGACCCGATCACCTTCTACTCGCTCTGGTGGGTCAAGAAGAAGATGAGCGGCATCTCTCTCGCGAAGATCACCATCAAAGTCCAGGGCGAGGTATCCAAGACCACGAACATGGGGAAGTTCACCCTGCAGCTCTACGGCGACCTCTACACTGAATTTTCCGCGCCGTCGATCCTGCTGAAGTCGGCCTGGCTGCTCTACTCCTACCTCTTCTACAACAAGGCGCGCCAGGCGTACATCACCGAGTGCCAGGGCCTGATCTACAACTTCCGGAACGAGATCAAGAAGCACTACAACCTCGACGTCACGAGCGTGCCGGAGCGGGGAGTGGCGTTCGGATGACGACCGAGAGCCCGCTCATCCAGTGGCACGCCGCGCTGCAAGGCCTCGTGGCAGGCGGTCTCGTGGGGAGCGGCCTCCTGGCTCCGCTGGGAGGGTTCCAGCTGATCCTCCTCGCGGCTGGCATCGTGATCTTCATCGACGCCCTGATCCCGAACGGCCAGACCTCGGTCCTCGCCACCATCCTGTTCGCGATCCTCGGCGGCCTGGTGAGCCTCGCAGGCGTGGTCACCGGCACGATCCTCTTCTGGGCTGCGGCCGTGACCCTGGTGGCCGCGCTCTCCTACGCGCCGCGGATGGCCCGCAGGTATATAAGGGCCGGGAAAGAACAATAACTATGCGGTACGGCGACGCTCTCGGGAAAGGGATATGCTTCGCGGTCGATCCCCGGCGCTGGCTGCCCGTCTTCATCGTCGACCTGGCCTTCTTCACCCTCGCCGTAGGCTCGCTGGCCTCTCCCGACCTGCTCTGGCCGCTGCTGCGCACCCTGCTCACCCCTGCAGCTGCTCCGGTGGCTGGCTTCGCCTCCCTGGGCCTGCTCGCGCTCCTGGCCGTCGCGTGGTTCCTTGCCCGCCTCTGGGTCACGGGCGCGGTGATCCACCAGGCGGCCAAGGGGAAGGAGTTCCGCCAGAGCTGGCGGGTTTCCTGGGAGCGCTACCCGCACCAGCTGCTGGCCATGGTGGCCGTGATCGCGCTGGTGTTCGTGGTCGCCTCGGTCCCGCTCTTCGGGACCGCCCTGTCAGCCATCCTCTCGATCAGCCTCTACTTCGTGCTGCAGGCCGTGGTCATCCGGAAGGTCCCGGCCTCGCGGGCGCTGGGCGAGTCCTACCGCTTGTTCAAGCGGCACCTGAGCCGCGTGCGGACCGATTCTGGCCTCTTCGTGGCGTGGATCATCCTCGCTGCGTTCTTTGGCATCCTCTCGCTGTACTTCTTCGCCCTCACCACGCTGGTCCTCGGCGCGTCCGCGGTGGCGGCATTCACCTCCCTGGGGGCGTGGGTGACCCTCACCATCATGGCCTTCTTCCTCCTGCACTCCGCGGTCTTCCGCGCCTGGCTCGCGGTCTCGCTCGGCTCGGGCGCGATCGCGTTACTCTACATCGTGCCGCTCCTGGGGATCGTCGCCGCCTCGATGCCGCCGGCCCTGGCCGCGGAGGCCGGGTCGATGCTCGGTGGGGTCCTGTTCGCGCTGGCTGCCGACGCGCGCGCCCTCTACCTCCTCGGGTCGATCTTCCTAGTCGGCGGCTCGATCTCGACGGCCTTCGCCCTGAAGACGCAGACCGAGTTCTACCTCCAGCTCACGAAGAAGCGGCTCGGGCTGTTCTAGCGCCTTCCGCGAGGGCAGGGAAGAGCGCGCAGGCAAAAGCTCGCATCCTCTTGGTCTCCAGGGAAAACAGATAGCAGTGCAGCTCTTGCAGACCCCCCCCCAGGCGCGAGGGGGTGTGCGACAATGGGAGCCATGCTCCGCATGAAAAGATCGGTGTCGCGGAATTGAAGAAGACGTATGCAGGGGACGCGTCCCCCGCATACGCTACCATTCAACGATGGTCTTGAATCCGCCATACGCGAAGCGTTTCATGTCCATGATCTGACCCATGTCCTTCATCATCTTCTCCATGTCTTTCATGGAGGGGTCGCTCATGACCTTCTTGTTCACTTCATCCCGGTGTTTGCGGGACTTGTAGACGATGAAGGAGAACACCACGGTTTCTCCGGGCTTGAGTTTGGCGAGCTTCCTAAACCCCTGTCCTATGCCCTTCTTGACGCGCAAATCGTCACCGACCGTCTCATAATAATCCAGCGCGCCATGTTTTTTCCACATCCTCGCCCCCCATTTGGCCATCCGTAGGTAGGCGGACACATTTTCTTTCTTGATGGGTATGACAAACCCATCGACGTACGTCATGTTTTTTCCTCCTTTTTTTCACCGTGCATGCCTCCAGTCGCGAGGAGGCATGCGACATCCATGCTTCTCTTGCAACCTTCGCTTAAAATGTGTATGCCCCGAGGCGCGCATGAGGGTGCTACCGGGCTACGGCAGCAGCTCCACGACCTTCTTCCGTGAGCTGGCGCCGCCCACGATGCGCGCCTCCCGGCCTAGTGCCGTTCGGAAGAGCCGCAGCAGCTCCCTTTTCGCCTTCCCCTTCTCCGGAGGGGCCGCGAGCCTGACCCGGTACGTTCTCGTGGCAGGGTCGTACGAGACGATCTCAGATTCACGGGCGCGCGGCGACACGATGACGGTGACGCGTTCTGGCGGGTTCATGACGCTCCAGGCTTCTTGCGAAGGCGGGAGAGGCGCTTCCTGCCGACGGGGGCTGCGTACACCAGGGCAATCCCCAATGCTACGCCCGCGGCGTTGATCACGACGTCCAGCGGGTCGAATCCCCTGCTCACGACCTGAAGAGCCTCGGTGAAGAGGCCGAAATCGGTCCCGGCCACGAGGAGCACTGGCCAGCGCTTCTTGAACGCGCCGACCAGGAGCACGCCATAGACCGCGTAGAGCGCGACGTGCTCGGCATCTCCCGGCCTGCCCACGGGCACACCGGTCGAGGGGACAGCCGGGAGCAGGGAGAGCCCGACCAGGAGCGCGCTTTCCAGGACGAGCAAGGCGAAGACGGGTCTCATGCACCTGGATTGGCGTTGCTTTTTAATAAGCGTGGCCAATGATGCACATGATCATCGGCGTCGTCGGGAAACCCTCTGCGGGGAAAAGCACCTTCTTCAAAGCCTGCACGATGACCGAGGTGGAGATCGCCAACTACCCCTTCACCACGATCAAGCCCAACCATGCTGTCGGCTTCGTCCGCATACCCTGCGTCGACACCTTTTTCAAGGTCCAGTGCAACCCCCGCTACGGTTCGTGCGAGCAACACCAGCGTTTCGTGCCGGTGGACATGATCGACGTCGCCGGGCTCGTTCCCGGCGCCCACAGGGGTGAGGGCATGGGGCTCCAGTTCATGAACGACCTGAACCAAGCGGATGCACTCATCCACATCGTCGACGCCTCAGGTTCGGTCGACGCCCACGGGAAGGCAGTGGAGCCGCTGAGCTACGACCCGGTGAAGGACGTGACGTTCCTCGAGGAGGAGCTGGACTACTGGTACCTGGAGATCATCAAGCGCGGCTGGGACCGCTTCTCCCGGCAGGTCCAGATGGAGAAGAAAGACCCGCTGAAGGCGATCGCCGGCCAGCTCTCCGGCCTCAAGGTGGACGAGGAAATGGTGAAACAGGCCCTGGCTTCCCAGGGCCTGGCCGGCCAGCCGCTGACCGCGTGGGGCGACCAGGGACTGCTGAAACTGGCGCGGGAGCTGCGCGTCCGGTCGAAGCCGATGCTGATCGCGGCCAACAAGGTCGACGTCCCGGGAGCGGAGAAGAACGTCCAGCGCCTCAAGGAGGCCTTCCCGGGGTCGATGATCATCCCCTGCTCGGCTGACGCTGAACTGGCCTTGAAGCAGGCCCGGAAGAAGGGCCTCATCCGCTACCTGCCGGGCGACGGCAGCTTCGAGCTCGCCGGCCCGGTCAGCGGGCCGCAGGAGCAGGCCCTCGAAGTCATCCGATCGCTCCTGCAGACGTGGGGCTCGACCGGCGTGCAGCCGGTCCTGAACGCGGCGGTCTTCGGGCTCCTCAAGTACAAGGCCATCTACCCGGGCGGAGTGAACAAGCTCGAGGACCGCGACGGTCGCGTGCTTCCGGACTGCTTCCTCATGCCGCCGCAGGCAACGGCCCTGGATTTTGCCTACCGGCTGCACACAGACTTCGGCGACAACTTCATCAAGGCCGTCAACGTGAAGACGCGGATGCCGGTGGGCAAGGACACCGTCCTTCAGGACGGCGACGTCGTCGAGATCATGTTCAAAAAATGACCAAATCGTATCCCTGGTCTGCTGCCTGCCCGACCTACGCAACGAGGGCAGCGGGCAGGGCGTTCGCTTCCTTGAGCCGGCGCTCCCGGATCTCATCCCGGTAGGCAGGCGTCCAGCTCTCCACTTCCTCCAGGGCGCGCCGCAGGCCGTCGGCGAGCGCCGCGGCCGAGACCACGTCCGTGGACGTGTAGAGCGCCCGCCGCATCAGGCGGGTCCGCGTATCGGCCATGTTCGCCCTGCAGGTCTCGAGGAATGACGCTCGCTCCTCAGGTGGGGCAGCCGTGTTCGCCATGAAAAGGTCAACATACTCGCGCTCGATGTGATCGCGCATGGTGTCGTAGCGGGAACCGGCCTCCCGCACGGCTCGGTTAATCCTCCGCCACGCGTACCGGTCCAGCAACCCCATGCCCCTCACCCCAGCATCTCCTTACACCGAACTCCTATTTAAGGTTGGAGGCGGCCTGGCGGCCACCACTGGTTGCGGTCTGCCAGCAGGCAGGACCCCAGCGGTTGGGCCCCGGGCAGGTTTTAAGGCACGAGCGGCAACAAGAGGTATGCACGCGATCGACGTCGCGGGGGTCTCGAAGGCCTTCCGCGACCGGAGGACACCGGTCTGGGCGCTCAAGGACGTCGACCTGCACGTCCGGGAGGGTGAGATCTTCGGACTCCTGGGACCGAACGGGGCAGGCAAGACGACGCTGCTGAACATCATGATCCGCCTCCTGCTCCCTGACCAGGGGACGGTCCGCATCCTGGGCGAGGACGTGGTCCACAGCGACCGGATCCTCGAGCAAGTGAACTTCGTCTCGGGCGACGCGCACTTCCACTGGGTCCTCCGGCCCGAGGACGTGCTCCAGTTCTACGCCCGGGCCTACCACCTCCCCACAGCAGTCCGGGAAGAGCGGATACCTGAACTGATGCGCTTCTTCGGGCTCGAGCGGGTCCGGCATCGGCGGTTCGTCGCGCTGTCCACCGGCGAGCGGATGCGGCTCGTCTTCGCCAAGGCGATGCTCAACCGCCCGCGGGTCCTGCTCCTGGACGAGCCGACCCTGGGGCTAGATCCATCGATCGCTCAGCGGGTCCGGGCTGAGGTCGCCCGCGTGAACAGGGCGTTCAAGACCACGATCCTGCTGACGAGCCACTACATGCACGAGGTCGAGCAACTGGCCGACCGGATCGCCTTCATCAACCAGGGCCAGATCGTGGACACGGGCACGGTCCGGAAGGTCACGGCCAAGCACTTCGGGAGCTACGAGGCCGTGTTCAGCGTGCGCCGAGTCCTGGACCGGGCGTTCCTGACGCGCCACGGGTTCCGCGTCACGGGCAACGTGCTCTCGGTCCGGCTCCGGTCAGAGGAAGACCTGAGCCCGCTGCTCTCGCTGCTGCACCGGAAGGGCTACCAGGTCGTTGACGTGCAGACGCGGAAGCCGACCCTGGAGGACTACTTCGTGAAGGTCGCGGGAGGGAAACCATGAGAGGCTACAAGATTCGGGCGCTGATGTTCCGCGACGCCCGCATCCTCGCCCGGTCGAAGTGGCGCTTCACCGAGTTCTTCTACTTCCCGGTCACCACGGTCATCATCTGGGGGCTGTTCGCGCTCTTCTCGCGGAACTTCTCCCCCGAGGCCGGGCTGATGGTCCTCGCGGTCAACATGTACTGGTCGTTCACCTACCTCGCCCAGTCCACGACCAACATGCAGATGAATGAGGACCAGTGGTCGGGCAGCTTCCACCAGGTGATGGCCTCGGGCTTCAGCCCGTTTGAATACCTCTTCGCGCGGATCCTCACGTCCACGATCACGGCCTCGGGCGTGATGGCGATCATGCTGCTGGTCTCGCTGGGCTTCGGGTTGACCATCATCGTCCAGCAGCCCGGCCTGGTCATCACCCTCGCTGCCATCAGCCTGCTCGGCTCCATCGCGCTCTCGGTCATCGTTGCCGGCCTCATCCTGGTGCTCGGTCGCGAGTACTCGTTCCTGGCCTGGACGGCCGACCAGATCTTCATCCTCCTCTCGGCGCCGCTCTATCCGGTTGCCATCCTCCCCGGCTTCCTGCAGGCGGTCGCGATGGTCATGCCGTTCACCTTCGTGTTCGAGGGTGTGCGGTCGCTCGTGACAGCCGGCGTTGTCGCCGGCCCAGTGCTGGCCACGGCCCTGGTCGCCGTGCTCGCCTACCTGGCCGGCTCCCTGCCGTTCTACGCCTGGGCCTTCCGGCGGGCGAAGAGGAACGGGACGCTTGCCCGGCTGTTCTGACATTCTTTGGGCGCTTTCTGGGGAAGAAAGTGCTCAGCGGAACTCGGCCTTCTTCCAGACCTCCGGCCGCTTCCCCTTCTTGATCGCGGTCTGGGAGAGCATCGTCCATTCTTCCTCGGGGATCTCGAGCAGGTCCTTCATCGGCTCAAAGGCGTGGTCGCGGACGATCTGCATCTGCCGGTTGATGTCCCCGGCCGTGAGGCCTTTCATCCCGAAGAACTCCAGGGGAAGCTTGTCGACCGGCGTCGGCGGGTTCGTCCCGAGGAACTGTGCCATCAACCGGAGGGTCTCGATCGAGTGCTGGAACGGGTCCTGCCCGCCGCCGCGCTCGAAGACCATGTAGCCGGGCTGGTCTCCCTGGCCGAAGCCCGTGACGCGCAGGTTGTAGAGCAGCTCGTAGAGGACGACATCGCCCAGCTCCAGCGGCGCATGCGGCTGGAGCGGGTTCGGGTGGTTGGCGTGGCATGAAATGGTGAGCTTCCCGAAGTCCGGCGTCTTCAGGACGTAGTCCCGTGATTCGATCAAGGCATCAATCCCCTGCGTGGCGACGTGCTCGTGGTCGAGGACCATCATCACCTTGTCCGTCTTCAGCGTCCGGCGGATGGTCTTCACCGCGGCGTAGATCTGCTTGTACCGGAAGAGGAAGTAGAGGCCGGCATGTGACGTCTCCCGGGCGTCCGGGTTCTCGAACCCGATGATGAGGCGCTTGGTCACCTCGGTCAATTCATGCAGCTCTTCCTTGCTCGTCGCCAGCCGGGGCAGGTCCTTCTTGATGAAGTCGCCGTAGAGCCAGTTGAAGGCCGTCTTCAAGTGGCCTTCAAGGTACTTTGCCGCGACGGCGGCGTAGAAGAACTCCTTGTATTCCCGGTCGTTCCACGTCTCGGCCTTCCGCCAGGCCTCGTCCAGCCACTTCGCGTCAGCGGTCGGATGGGAGAAATTGTATCCGTACTTCTTCAGGACGTCCCGGTACTCGTGGACCATCGCCACCCAAATCGGGTCCTGGGTGTAGAAGAGGTAGTGGGACATGATCTGGTAGCCGTCCACGAGGCCGAGCACCTGGCGGAGCTCCTCGCTGTACCACCGGCGCTTCTTCGCGTCCGGGTTGGACAGCTTCTCGCGCAGGTAGTCGTCGAGGACCCGGTCGCGGAGCTTGGAGCTCTCGGTCGAGGTGTCTTCCCGGAGCTGGTCGTAGACGCGCTGGAGCGTGACGTCGATCTCCTTGTCGCCGGTCTTGGCGGGCAGCCCCCTGACGAGGAAGGCCTCCACCTGGTTCTCGATGAACTCATCCGGGTCGCCGTTCACGTGCTGCAGCCGCGCCCGCGCCCGCTCGAGGCGGGCCCGGTCTGCCGGGTGCAGTCCCGGATTGTTGAGGATCTCCGGGTTCCGGTAGACGATCGCCGCCTCCTCGTCCCGGGCGATGAGCCGCGCGACCGCCTCGTCATGGAGGGTCCGCCCGATCCGTTCGCGGAGCGGCCGCAGGGCCGCCCGGACCCGGCGGTCGGTCTCCTCCTTCCGCCACCGGTCGGTCTCGACGCTGATCCGGGTGCTGACTTCGATGTTCTCGTCCCGGTTCAGGATGTCGTGGGTGTAGTTGTCGGCCTTCTCGGTGATGAACCACTCCCGCGTCGCCTGGTTCTTGTAGAGGATCTCGCTGATGAACTGGCCTTCGCTGTCGACGAACGAGGCCGAGAGCTTGCGCCCGGCGTAGGTGATCAGCTCGAGCCACATGTTGAGGCAGGCGTGGAAGTTGCAGTAGTGGGCTCCCAGGAAGACCGCGGACTGGAGCGACTTCTTCATCCGGTCCTGGGCGTCCCGCCACTCCCCCCGCTCGGGGATCTCGAACGGGACCTGGAGGTCGCCGTGCAGGTTCAGCTGCACGCCTTGCTTCTTGGCGATGTGGCGGATCTCCTGGCCTTGGGTGAAGTTCACCTCGTGGGCCACGTCAGCGGCGATTTCCATGGTGGCAACGCCGCGGGTCAGCGTATAGCCCACCTTGCGGATGGCGTTGATGAGTTCGGGATCGCGGGCGGCGTAGTAGATCCCTGAGCTGGTTCCCACGCGCAGCGGCATAGCGGTCAGTATGCTATTGGCGGTGATTTCTTAAAAAGGGCCGCCGCGGGGCTACAAAAGGTCGCGTAGCTGGTCTGGCGTGATGCCGGCCTGCCGGGGAATAGCCTTCAGGGTGGCCTTTCGCTAGCTCTTTGTGGTTCGGAACCGTGAGCCTGCGGTGTGGCGGGTCCTTCTGCCACAGGATGACGTGACTGCCGGTCTGGTGATCAGGCACATACCCCAGTTTCGCACACACCTTCAGCAATTCCTGGCTGGAGACGACAGGCAACTTAGGCATGCACTTCAACGACGTCTTCAGAAATCGGAGGAGGGATGGGCTCGTCGTGCTTCTTGAGGCTCTGGATGTAGCCGCGGATGGCATCCGTGATGTTGCGGACACCCTCTTCCCGGGTCTTGCCTTGTGATACGCAACCCGGGAGGGAAGGGCATTCCGCGATGTAGATGCCGTCTTCGTCCTGCTCGATCACGATGCGGAATTTGAGGGTCTGCATATGATGCATATGCACGTCTTTCTATAAAAGGTGGTCAGCGCTTCCTGGTCGCGTAGGGCGATCTCGTGCTGTAGTCATTGCGGACGTTGTAGATACTCTCACGGAGGTCCCCCTCCGGGAGGTTCACCCGGTACGGATCTCCCTTGACCTCGCTCTCCGCTGCCGCGATGCTCATGCTCAAGCCCTTCACTGGCGCGGTCTCCGGTGGGGTGATCATGGAAGGCGAGGAGAGGGACGTCTTGAACTTCCACACCAGTCTCCCCTCAGTGTCCAGGCAGTAGAGGTGGCAGTCCCAGCAGCCGGCGTAGATGCGGTCGTCCGTGGCGACCAACTGCATCACCATGCCGCGGGTCGGGTACCGCCAGAGCCGCTTCCCTGTCCGTGCATCAAGGCCCATCACGGCGTGGTCATAGGTTCCCACGACGACCGTGTCCCGGACGACCGGTGTCTGGAAGGACGGGTGGCCAGTGAGCGGCACGGACCAGAGCGCCTTGCCCGTCTTCTCGTCCAGGCAGTAGAGTCGGTCGTCCC
The DNA here is from genome assembly GCA_016198585.1 of Candidatus Aenigmatarchaeota archaeon. GTDB lineage: Archaea > Aenigmatarchaeota > Aenigmatarchaeia > QMZP01 > QMZP01 > JACQOD01. The sequence goes on from JACQII010000003.1 coordinate 28,951, forward strand.
AGGAGCCGACGTAAACCTTCCCGTCCCGGACCGTGGGGATGGTGGTCGGGCCGCCAGTCTTGTAGGACCAGGCCACCCGGCCTGTGGATGCGTCAAGGCAGTACACCTGGTGGTCCCAGGACCCCAGGAAGAGCCGCCCATTCGCGTACGGGAGCGGACCACCGTAGACGTTCCCCTTGGCCGTGAACGTCCAGACCAGCGTGCCGTCGAGGGTCGCGCAGTAGCAGGCCCGGTCCTTCGCGCAGAAAAAGATCCGATCGCCGACGATGAGCGGCTCGAGGACGCTGCCCTCGCGGACGGCAAAGCGCCAGTGCAGTTTTCCCGTCCGTTCGTCCAGGCAGTAGAGGTGCCGGTCCGTCGAGCCGACGTAGACCCTGCCCTGGTGGACGAGAGGCTTTTGCGGGATGATGCCGTCCGTATGGAACCGCCAGCGCTCCTGGCCGGTCGCGCGGTCCAGGGCGTAAAGGTTGCCGTCCGCCGACCCGATGAAGACCATAGTCTCTCCAGCGGCTGCCCCTTCCATGATGACCCCGTTGGTCGGGAAGCGCCAGCGCTCTTCCCCCGTCGCCGCATCGAGGCAGTAGAAGGTTTGGTCACAGGCGCCGATGTAGACCGACCCGCCGTCGACGAGCGCCCGGCCGGAGACACTCCCGCCCTCCCCGACGCGCTCCCAGAAGTCCCGCGGCGTTTGGGTGTATTCGAAGAGCGTGATGGCCAGCTGGACTTCCCCGAGGTGCGGGTCGATGGTGTGCGTGACCAGCGGTTCCCGCGTCCCGTAGCTGTCCATGAGGAGACCTGGACCCGTGACATAAAAAACACGTGGCCGCAAGGGATCGCCATGCGCAGGCCATGTGAGGCCGCTTTTAAATACCAGGTCCCAAATATCCCCATGGGGACAGACCAGGGTGGGGGGAACGGAGACCGGCGGCGCGGCCTGCACGACGAGAAGCCGGCCGGGCTGCATGAGGACAAGCCCACCCAGGAGATGGACGATTACCCCACCCCTCCGGCGTCCAAGGGCATCGAGTACACCGAAGGCCCGAAGGAGAAGGGCATCGGCAAGAAGAAGCGCATCGAGATCCTCAAGAAGTTCACCGAGGAAGCCATCAAGAAGCACGGCCCGGTGATCCGCAGCATCGTGCTCTTCGGCTCCACCGCCCGCGGGAGCTTCCGGGGCGAATCGGACATCGACATCTTCGTGATCATCGACGACACCCGCCAGCGGATTACCCCCCATGTCCGTGACCAGATCGAGGATGACCTCGACGCGATCGCGCGGGCGACGTCCAAGCAGCTCTCGATGCAGCAGCCCTACCTGCTGACCGAGTTCTGGCGGCTTGTCCGGGAAGGCCACCCGATCATCTTCAACTTCATCCGGGAGGGCGTCCCGGTCTACGACAAGGACATCTTCCTGCCCATCAAGCGGCTGCTCCAGATGGGCGAGATCCGGCCCTCCAAGGAGGCGGTCGAGAAGTTCATCGACCGGGCCCCCAAGCGGATCACCCGGGTCGAGAACGCCAAGATGTACATGGTGGTGGAGGACTGCTACTACGCCATGCTTGAATCTGCCCAGGCCGTGCTCATGTTCCTGGGCAAGATCCCGCCCCGGCCCTCCGAAGCCGCAGCAGAGATGCGGCGCAGCCTGGTCAAGATGAAGTTCCTGGACGAGAAGTTCGTCAAGGACCTGGAGGACATCATCGAGATCCGCAAGGAGGTCGAGCACAAGCGCGTGAAGTCCATCTCCGGCCAGGTCCTGGACGAGTGGATCGTGAAGGCCAAGGCCTTCGTCGACAAGATGCAGAAGGTCATCGTGCGGATTGAGGTCCTCAAGCGGGAGAACATCATCGAGAAATCCCATGCCGTGATGGCGGAGACGACCCTGACCCTGCTCCAGGGGCTCCAGAAGAAGCCGCCCAAGTCCGGCTCGCTCCTGGGAGCGTTCGAGACCCACCTCGTGAAGCCCGGCCTCGTTCCTGAAGCGTACCTCAAGGTCTACCAGGAGCTGGAGAAGATGCAGAAGCTGGTCAAGGAGGGCAAGGTGCTCGACCTCCAGAAACAGGACATCCTGGCCCACCGGGAGTACGTGCGCAAGTTCATCCGCGAGGCCGGCCGCATCCTCCGCAAGACCCTCCCCGTCCCCGAACCGTGACCTCAGAACAGTCCGCGGCGGCCTTCCCCTGGGCGGGCAGCCTGCGCGCTTTCCTGCGACGGAGACCGGCGGCAGCATCCGCCGCGGGGTTCTCGAGGTATATATATGTGCGAAGCACTATACAAGGATAAATGGGCAGCGCAGCGTCAGAGTTCCAGGTCAAGGTCGAGAACGTCGTCGCCTTCACCTCCCTCGGCAAGAAGGTCCCCCTCCTCGAGATTTCCAACAAGCTCGAGGACGCTGAATATGCCCCGGAATCGTTCCCTGGCGTGGTCTACCGGGTGAAAGACCCGCGCGCGGCGACCCTGATTTTCTCCTCCGGCAAGATCGTCTGCACCGGTGCTAAGAGCATTGACAAGGCCAAGGAGGCCATGGTCAAGGTGGTCGGCGACATCCGGAAGCTGGGCATCCGCATGCCGACCAAGTTCACGATCACGGTCGAGAACATAGTCGCCTCCACCCAGATCGAAGTGGCGAAGAACCAGAAGCTCAACCTCGAGGAGATCTCCTTCTCGCTCGAGAACGTGGAATATGAGCCAGAGCAGTTCCCTGGCCTGGTCTGCAGGATTTCCGAGCCCCGCGTCGCGTTCCTGGTGTTCGGGTCGGGCAAGATCATCTGCACCGGCGCCCGGAACATCCAGGACATCCACGTCGCGCTGGGGAAGCTCCGCCAGCGGCTGGAAGCCATCGGCGTCAAGGCGCGGCCGGCGAAGTGGCTTGATGTTCTCCCCAAGAAAGCCAACAAAGAAGGGAGCTAAGGGAGCTGCTCCGCTCCTCGTTCCTCACGGCTTCCTTGACTGCGACTCCCTTTCTCCTGTCTTGAGCAGCCCGAGCTGTGTGAACCAATGGGCCCAGACCGGTTCGAGCTTCAGCCGGGGGAGGTCCTTGATCGGGTACCAGCCCGCGGACCGGGATTCCTCGTTGACCTGCACCTTGCCCATGGCGCGGCAGGCGTAGATGTGCCAGTCATGGCCCGTGACTCCCTGGCTGCACCAGTTCCACGCTACTGAGGCTTCGGTGAGCTTCCGCAGCTTCGTTACGACCAGACCGGTCTCCTCCCGGACTTCGCGGCGGACGGCCTGCTCGGGCGTCTCTCCGGGGTCGACGTGCCCGGCCGGGGCCGCGAGCCCGAATGGGGGGATGGCCCGGTCGATCAGGAGGATCTTCCCTCCCCTGCGGATGACCGCGCCGACCGAGGCATGGCTGTCCATAGGTCTCCTTGGGGTCGACGCCTAAAAAGGGACAATAAAGGAAAAAGATAAAATAACTGTTTTCTGTAGTGCTTGCTCACGAAAAGAGACTACTTAGTAAGTCTTCTTCTTTGCAAAGCAATCCTTGCAAAACACCGGCCGTCCTTCGGTCGGCTTGAAGGGAACTTCGCACTCGTTCCCGCACTCCGAGCAAGTGGCTTTGTGCATTTCGCGGGGCTTGAATTCCCTTCGGAATCCGCCACCGCCACCGCCGCCACTGCCACGATTGAAGTCGCGCATTGTCTTTCCTCCTATTCAAACTGCCGCAGGGATCCCGCGGAGTTCGTGATATTAACGGGGTCGGGTTTATAAAGACGTGGGCCTCGTGATCGGGGCTCTTTGTGCCGGTTTCCTGGGGTTTTTCGGCTTCCCCGCCGCCTTCCTTTAAAAATCCGAAACCTATAGCCTCCTCATGATGAAGGTCGGCATCCTCGGATCAGGCGCCGTCGGGCAGTCCCTCGCGGCAGGCTTCCTGCAGGCAGGCCATGCGGTCATGATTGGCACCAGGGACGCGGGCAAGCTCGCAGGCTGGGTCCAGCAGGCCGGATCCCGGGCATCGGCGGGGAGCTTCGCCGAAGCCGCGGCGTTTGGCAACCTCCTGGTCCTCTGCTGCAAAGGCTCAGCCGCCGAGGACGTCCTCCTGCTGGCCGGGAACGACCACTTCGTGGGCAAGGTCGTGATCGACGTCACCAACCCACTCCTGTTCCAGAAAGAAGGACTGCCCCCGACCCTCGCGGTGGGCTATCCCGCCTCCCTGGGAGCGAAGGTCCAGCAGCTGCTGCCCGAGTCGCAGGTGGTGAAGGCCTTCAACACCGTCCCTGCACCGTACATGGCCAACCCCCGTCTGCAGGAAGGGACGCCCGACCTCTTCATCGCGGGCAACGACGACCAGGCCAAGACCACTGTCAGGGACCTGGCCGCCGGGTGGGGGTGGACGGTCCACGACCTCGGCGGGATTGACCAAGCCTACCTGCTCGAGGCCCTGGCCATGCTCTGGATCCGCTATGGCTTCCTCAACAACCACTGGACCCACGCCTTCAAGCTGCTGCAGAAGTAGCCGAGAGTTCCTAGAGTTTCCTATGATTCATCCTGAAGTTGCCGACGAGATCCGGGACCATGCCCGGCGGTACGTGGACACCATGCAGAAGATGGGGCACCCCTCTATCGGGGCCATGGCCGCCGGCTACATCAGCGCAGAGGACCTCGTCTTCCTCGGTGCGGTCAACGGGGCCGGTTCTGCTGCTCTGGACTACCTGGTCGGGACCGACCGGGCGCTGGTCCGCGATCATCCCGAGGCCGGGCCAGTAGTCATGCAAGATGATCCTGCGTTCCGTGACGAGGAGCACGAGCGGCAGTATCGGTTTGTTGCTGACCTCTTTGCATGCACGCCGGCGGAGGCGGAACTCCGCGTAGATCGTATCAACGCTGCGATCAGCAGGTATGTCAACGACCAGGTGCAGAAAGGCCAGGCCAGTGCAGAGTGAGCGCGCTTACCGCGATCTCGAGGGAGAAGCCTGCTGCAAACTTACTGCGACCCGAATTGCGCCTAACGTATGCGATTAAGCGATGTTTTTCGGACTATCTTAAAATTATAAATTTCCGAAAAAT
>JACQII010000002.1 GCA_016198585.1 Candidatus Aenigmatarchaeota archaeon
CCCCCATCCAGCCCCCCGGCCCCGTACCGAACAGGACGGGGCTTGAGGGCGTGAGAGGAGCAAGATTATGAGCCATACCGATACCGACTATGCGATCCTGCGAGAGGCTGAGGACGGCTGGACCCTGGACGAGTGCGATGACATCGGCCCCGTGCCAAGGACGAGGGAGGCCGCGCTTACTGAGGCCCGACGGCGCAAGGCCCTGTCTCCCACGTCTCGCTACGGGGTGCAGCCCTGCGATCCGGTCAGCGGCCCGTTGGGGAACATGGTGATCGTGTAGGAGAGAGGAGGACTGGCGGCGGCAGTCGGAGGCACAAAAGGAAGCCGTCGAGGAAGTAGGCAAGGAAGCCCTGCGCAAACTGGGGGCCGCGTAGGGCCGTACCCACTGGGGAGTGGCTGTGGCCCATTGGGGACGGCGTGCCGGAGCCGGTGAATGATGCGAAGTGCATAAGGAGAAGACGATGACCCGAACTGAGTTAATCGCGTTAGCCCGTGCGAGCATGACCCCCGAGTATCTCGCAGGAGTCACACTGCGATCCGGCATTGGGACAGGAGAGGCAGGCGACGCCTGCCTGATTCAGGAGGAAAGGCGCATGCTGCGAGATGTGGCCCTTGCTGCGGGGGACACTGTGCTGGCCGCGGACTATGACCCCAAAACCGACGCCTGCCCACCCTGCACTTCCCCTCTGTGCAGAGACCTAGGCATACAAATTCAGGACGCCCGCGAGGACTGGCGGCAGGAATGCGTCGCACTTTTACCCTTGCTCCCCGGCTCGCGGGGGAGTGAAGAACTGGAGACGCGGAGACTCTATCGGCTGCTGGACTGGTCGATCCGCGAGGCTATGCCGACTCTCCTTGAGGTGCTTGCGGCGAGCCTCGCGCCGCATGATACTGAGTTGGCCGATCAACTGCGAGGGCATGTCATCGCCCTCCGGGCACTGGCGGCGATCACGAACGGAACGAGCCGCGCAGCGGCGAGTAAGTGCGCCTTCGACCGCGCCCTCGACCTCGCCCGCGCCTTCGCCCGCGCCTTCGACCTCAACCGCGCCTTCGCCCGCGCCTTCGCCCTCGACCTCAACCGCGCCTTCGCCCGCGCCTTCGCCCTCGACCTCAACCGCGCCCTCGACCGCGCCCTCGACCGCGACCGCGCCCGCGCCCTCGACCGCGCCCGCGCCCGCGTCCTCGCCCGCGTCCTCGCCTTCGCCCTCGACCGCGTCCTCGCCTTCGACCGCGCCCGCCCGTCGCCTGTTGCATTGCTCCAGGAGTTGCTGGAAATGGAGGAAGCGGATTCTACCACGGATCGCCGGTCAGCAGTGCATCCTGACCCATAGACACACCGGCAAGCATGCCCCCTCGGTTCCGCCTCCCCGCCCCGCTGAGGACATGAACCACAACTGCATCGGCAAGGAGTGCCGGGTTGCTGGCTGTGAGTCTGCCGCTGTGAGCCGGGAACTGAGCCAGCAGGGCCGAAGCAGGGCAGGCTGAGAGGACAAGGCCGGGGCAGACTGCCCCTGAGGCGTACCCCTGAGAGGAGACACCGATACCGATGAGCCAGCATAAGAGTCCGCCCACCGCAAGGCACCGACACCTGGGAGCGCTCTTGCGGCGTGAGGAAGCGCTGACATCGGGGCCAAGAAAAGATGAGGGTGAATTGCAGGCTCTGCGTTGGGCGCTCAGCCATCTTACCGCACCGAATCCAGAACCCCTGGAGCGGCACAGCTCTGGGACGGTCCGCCAAGAGAATGACTGGAGAGCAAGATGCCCGAGTCCAAGTTTGAAGACCGCGTTCTGAGATGCAAGGACTGCGATGACGATTTCGTATTCTCCGCTGGGGAGCAGGAGTTTTTCGAGATGAATGGATTGATCCATGACGTTCATGAGCAGGGTCAAGGTCAAATTTAGCGTCGTCGACGAGTTCCTGGCCGAGTTGCGCAAGAACGCTGGCCAGGTCCAGGGTCGGATCGTGCGGCTCACGCGGAGCCATCAGGATGATGACCAGTCGCCGCCGCGGTGGATCGCTGTCGTTGCAGGTGCCCTTGTGTCGGGGCAACTGATCGAACTGTCCGTCTCCTGCGGTCAGGACTGGGGAAAGGGCGTCAGTGAGACAGAAAGAACTGAGAAGCGCGCAAGAGAGACAATGGACCGGATCAAAAAGGTGGCACGCACGCTGGGCCTGGATGTCCGACAGGGACACTATGAGATCGAGGATGAGAAGTGATCCTCGCAAGATCCGTTCTTCTATTTGCGTGGCTTCTCGGCTGCGCTCCTCCGCCATCCGGACAGTGGCTGAATGACGAGAAAACTGGCACGCTCCGCTGCGTCGAGTTCCGATACCGAAGTCCGCGCAGGGGGAATGGGCAATGGGTCCATGAGACGGTATCTGAAGACCAATGCCAGAAGCTGCGCGAAGGAAGTACCATCCGTCGCTGGCGCAAGGACGGGACCTGCACCTATCAGAAAGTCAGGAGAACGAATCATGGTCAACTATCGCTCGATCCCGATACTCAGCCTTGTGTTGCTCTCTAGCCTCGGTGCGGATGAGGAGGGATGCACCCGGCCTGAAGAGGTCAAGGCATCCATCCATGTCTCGGCCAGGGACAAAGAGGTCAGCGTCGATGTGGATGTCATCAACAAGCGCCCGCCGCCCACCAAGAAATGTACCATCACGGAGGCTTCGATTCACATTGAGGGCGGCGTGAAGACAGTCACGGAAACGAAAGTCTGTGAGCAGTGAGACGCGCATGTTGCCAAAGAAAAATGGAAACAAGACCGTACGGACCGTGCTTCTCGTCGGCGGATTGGGGCGCAATGAAGATTTGTATCGCGCCTGCGCAAAAAGTCTTGACATCGACCTTCTCTACTACGAGAATCGAATCCCTGCTGGTATACCGCCGATGGGTCTTTCTGTGGTCTTGGTCGTGGTGCCCCTCTGTTCGCACCCCATCCGGGAGTATGCGGTGAAACTGGCGGCGGCGTACGAACTGCCCATTTATTACCTGCGCACGGCGTCGATTTCGGCGGTCCGGAGCGCCCTGGAGAAGATAGATGCAGATCGAGATTCTGTCCGCCCATGATGCTTTCAAGTTCCTGACTGTCTGCTTTCGTGCTCTATCTGGCGTACATGGACACTTCGGACGCGAAGGGATTGCCCTGCGCTACGACGGCCTGTTCCGGCAGATGGAGCGCCTGGTGTCCTTTACGCCTGCCGAGATCGAAGTCGGTGGCGAGAAGAGGGAACCGACCGCAGGGGACGTGCTCGCAGGCTACCGGGCACTAGACAGAGAAGGCGCCTGCGCTGAGGTGGCGATCTTCTTGGAGGAGTTCGGGGTGGTGCCCTATCCATTGGCAGGGGCACTCGTCCTCTGGCGGGAGATCATCGCTGCGGCGGAACGGCATGGGAACCAGCGTCTGTCCAAAACGTTTCAGAATGGATTGGAGAAGCTCTTTGAGATTCAGAAGGGCGGCAAGGAGGGAGGGCGATCATGAAGATCCAGGACCTCCACGACATCGCCGATCGGACCTTCGAACTTCTCCGTGCAGCCGAAGAGGCCGAGAGCGAACTGCGACATGCGCGCGGCCTGGCGCTCGATGCCGCCGTGCGCGTACTTCTGTCGCGTCTCTTGCGTCGGGTCCTGCCGCTGTTCTCGATGGAGGAGATCGAGCGGCTGGCCGTAGAGGGTGCCGTCGAGGTCCACGGCGGCAAGGCGCAGGCGGCGGAAGCACTCGGGATTTCCAGGCGCAGCATCTACAACAAGACCTGCGATCGGGCCGCATGAGACGCGCGACTCGCCGATACACCAGCCCCTCGCTGCATCCTGTGCGTCCGCCGCCCGATCCGCAGCATGAGGTTCTGCTCTGCGATCTGGTGCTGGCACGAGCGGTGATGCACGTGGAACGGGTCCAGGAAGCACTGATAGCAGGGCGGATGGTCGTGCATCTGCGCCCAGTCGTGCAGCAGATGAGAGCAGCCGTGGAGATCCTGCCAGGGCAGGCGTGCGGATGCGGCTGTCGGCTTGCGGTGAGAGACGGGCGGTGTGATGTCTGTTTGCTGAAAGGAGAAGATGGATGAGCACCAAGCAGTTCTACGTCGAGATCGTGCGCGACAAGGATCGGCATATCGAGAAGCGCATGGGACCAATGAGCGAGCGCAGTGCGGAGAGGACGCAGCGCGGAGCCTCGATCAACCTGAACCATGACGCCTACTCGGTGCGGATCGTACCCGCCGAGGACGCCACCGAGGGAGGACAGAAGCCATGAGTACATACGAAGGACTGGAAGGCATCCGAGAGGAAGTGCATGAGTTTGAGAAGTTGTTCAGGGAGCGCATGCTCACAAAGCGCGAACAGTTCGCGGCATTGGCCATGGTGGGATTGCTCGCGCAGGGAGTCCGTGACGCCACCACGAGAATGGCGGAGAATGCAGTTCGTGCCGCCGATCTGCTGATGGCCGAACTAGAGAAGCCGAAGGGAGAGTGACCGTGGGCACTTTTATTCTTGGCGTCTTTACTGGCTTTGGCTCGATGTATGCCCTGGGTTTCTTGCTCAACTTCGTCAAGCAGCGGAGGGAGGCACTCGATCTCATGGTGCTTACTCTGCTAAAGGAGCACGGGCCATCTTCCTGGCTGGAGTTGGTTGAGCGCAGCAAGGGACGCTTGTACAAGGGCACCCTCTACGAGCGCTTGCGCAGGATGGAGAACGAGAAGTCCATCAAGTCCTGGATGGCGCCGCAGGGGGTCGGGTTGCCCGAGCCGTTCAGTCTGCGGATGTATGACCTCACCGACAAGGGCAGGCAGAAACTGGAGGAAACTGACCATGGACGAAAAAATCCTTAAGGCACTCAAGGAACAGACCGAACTCCTCAGGGGATTACGTGAAGACTATGCCGTTGATGCGCGCAAGATGCTCGCTCGTATCACAGAGGCAGTGGTCACCAAATGACCCTCGGTCGTCCTCCCCTATTCCCCATCGACCCCAACGGGCCGCACGTCTTGCGCAAGTACTGCAACCGCCGTTGCTACGATCCGCGCACCGGACGCTACACGAACTTTCCCGAGATCCTGCGCCTGGCCGCACGAGATCCCGGACTCGCGATCATCGATGCTCGCACGGGAGAGGATCTGACCGCGTACGTACTCCTGTCGGCACTGAAAGAAGTAGCGGACCGGGTGCCGGTATCTGAGGTGCGGAGGCTGTGCGGAAAGCTTGAGCGGGCAAGGAGAAGGTCATGAGCGGCATCACTACAAAAGCCTCCCATCAGCGGGCAGACCTGCGAGTCAGTATGGCCCTCATCCGTCGAGGGACCTTCGAGATCCGCGATGGCCTGAAGACCCTGGAGACGCTTCTGCCGGGGATGCATCCGTCTGGTAATTTCACTCGCCTGCTGATGGCCATCGCAGAGGCTGCCGACATAGCCGAGAGAAGTACGCTCGCGATTGAGACGGAATGTGAGCGAGTCGCAAAGAGGAAATCGTGATCGAAGGACTTTATGGAACGGTGATGGCGGTGCTGATCCTCTCGACGCTCATTCGGCTGGACCGGGAGAATCGGCGAGGAAGGAGGGGACCGTGAAATACTCCGTTGCGCAGGACATCGGACACCGGGAGCGACAGGAAGACTGTTACCTCATCGATGAGAAACTCGGCCTGTTCGCGGTGGCGGATGGCATCGGTGGCCATCCGCGAGGAGACGAGGCTGCGCAGATGGCAGTCGATACGCTCCATGCCGCCATCGGCGATCTGCCCGGCGTGGCATGTCTGGAAAGTCTGCGCTTGGTCCTTGATGCTGCGGATAAGGCGATCGTCTCTCTCAGCCGGTCGCAGTGGCCGTGCCCATCCTGCCGCGGGGATACGCGCCACAAGATGAGTTGCTATGCGCAACGCGGTCCAGGCACGACCCTGACCGCCCTGTGGTTCGTCGGGCCAGAGGTCTACCTGATGCACGTCGGTGATTCGATGGCGTACCACTGCGAGGCAGGAATCGTAACGCGAATCAGTGAACGGCACGGCGATAGTTGGGGCCTCGATCAGGCACTCGGGGGTCACTACCATATGGACGTACTGCGTCCGCAAGTCGACTTGATGCGGGTCTGCCCAGGCGATCTCTACATCCTCTGCACAGACGGGATGGTGCTCGACAAGGAGAAACTGGCGGAACTGTGTGAGATGGTCCCGATCGAAGACCTAGCACCGCAGATCATGCGAGAGAGCCTAGAGCATCGTAAGGCCGGCGACAATGTGACGGTTCTGGCGATCGAGGTGGGGTCATGACAGATCGCCCCATTATCTTCTCTGGGTCTATGATTCGTGCCTTGCTGGCTCGCAAGAAAACGCAAACTAGGCGCCTAGTCCGCGATCTCAGGGTCCGCCTGCCGCGTCCAGTCTCGTCTGAATTCGTGCTCATGCGGGCTGGACTCGGGCGCGCAGCCAAGAGAGGCATCTATCCGGCTGTATTGAATCAGCATGGCGCAGTGTCCGCAGTTCTGCCCGACGGAGAACGGCTCGGACTTCGGCCCGGCGAGTTCCATTTTGTCTGCCCCCATGCCGAAGGAGAAACGCACCTAGCAGATCATGGGAACGGTCGGAAACTGTGGACGATCATCCCGCAGGAATCGAGGCTATGGACGCGCGAGACGTGGGCACTGCTCGACGTGCAGTCGAACTACCCAGATCCTGAGACGACATCAGAATGGACCGGCCCCATTCCAGCCGAGGAGCCGCTCGACAGCCGCATCCTCTACCGGGCAGACGATGGCCCATGGAGGGATGAGATTGCGACGCGGGAATGGCGCTGGCGCTCGCCGATCTTTATGCCCAGGTGGGCGAGTCGCATTACGTCGGAGATCGTCAGTCTCAGAATCGAGCACTTGCAGGACATCCCATTCTACGACATTCGCAAGGAGGGCATCGGATGCCCAGAGCACGACTTTCCCGGTGGCCTCTGCGTGAGTGAATGCCCGACGCTGCGTCGGGCATTTGTCGATGGCTGGGATCAAATCAACGGCAAGCGAGCGCCCTACTCCAGCAATCCATGGTGCTGGGTACTGACGCTCAAACGCATCGAGAAGGAACTGATCCATGGGTAAGCAACGCCTCTGCCGCTGGTGCGGCGACCCGATCGCGCCCTATCGGAAACGCACCTTTTACTGCTGCGATGAATGTCAATTCGAGAACGCCTATGAGAAAGCTCTCCGGGATGCCATCCCCGTAGCTCAGACCAGCGACAAGGTGGTCGGCATGGCAGCCGCACATCCTGCGGCCCCAAAGGATGCCACCCTCGTTGCGATCGAGGGAGAGACCGCGATCCTCGGATGGCCGAGCGGCAAGAAACTCAAGCGGCCCCTGGCAGAGGTCTATAGCCCGGAGGTGGTGCGGGTGCTGGCGCGGGATCTGTGGGCAGAGAGAACGGCGCTGCCCGAAGATAGGGCATGCTCATGAGCGCGAAGGCATCAAAGGAGGAGACGAGGGCGGATGGTTTTCATCATATCCCTGGCTTCCTTTCAGTGAATGAGATCCATGCCCTCCTTGATGCAGCCCGCAGCATCTGCTTGGAGGCTCCGCTCCTGCGTCCGCGAATGACGATCGGAGGCAAGGTCATCGACTTCAAGTTGACGCTCACAAACGCGGGCCCATTGGGGTGGTGGTCCGACGAGCGCGGTTTCCGTTACGTCGACAGGCATCCGGTCACCGAAATGCCCTTCCCGCCGATCCCCGAGATCATCCTGGACATCGGCAAGCGGGCGCTCGCGCGGTGCGAACTGCCCCCGATGCGCATTGAGAATTGCCTGATCAACCACTACGCCGAAGGGGAATCGCTCGGGCAGCATCAGGACCGGACCGAAGAAGATCTCGACGCTCCGATCCTTTCTCTTTCCGTGGGAGCAGACGCACTCTTTCTGCTAGGAGGGATGGATCGGAAGAACCCGACTCGGAAGTACCTACTACGGAGCGGCGACTTAGTGATTCAGAGCGGCCCTTCTCGACGGGCGTTCCATGGGATCAAACAGATCTATCCGACGATCGGGAATCCGCTACGAGATAGAGGGCGACTGAACTTTACGCTCCGCAAAGTCACCAAGGAGACGCTATGACCGAGAGAGACTTCTGCTACTGGCTACAAGGATTCATTGAGCTTACGGGTCATGACCACCTGCAAGCCTTCACCCCTGATCAGGTGCAGAGCATCCAGAAGCACATGGATCTCGTGAAGGCGAATGAAAAGACGGCCAGCGAGGTATGCGCCTGGATTCGGGGCGCTCTTGCCGTCGGGGGAGAGAATGCCGTCTCGCTCATCGCGGCAAAACTCGGGGATCACTTCGAGCACGTCATCGACAAGCAGTACGAGAACCAGCCGATGCTGAATAACATCCACAATCCTGGGCAGCATCCAGGCAAACCCGGTTACCGCTGCTGAAAGAAGAATGACCATGGACTGGAAACTCACGATCTACCTGCTCGCGCTCTTGCTAATCGGCGCTCTTGATCTGTGGTGGTATCGCATCCTGCGCAGGGATCTGAACCACGCCTGTGTGCTGATCAGGGACCTGGCGAAACTCGTGCAGGTACACCACGAGACCCTGAAGAAAACCCCCGGTGCGCCGTTCATGGCGACGGATCAGGATCTGAAGCAGCGGACCCTCCCAAGGGAAGGGCAAGTGTCATGATTCCGACCTGGACCCAGTGGATTTTAGTCCAGATTATCGTCTCGGTCCTGGCAGGTGGCCTAGGTGCCCTGGTGGCACGTCAAATGGCACCACACTCGGCAGAACAGGCGCAGCCATCGAAGGCAGAGCAGGAAGAATGGGCGAAGATGGAGTGCTCGCCGGAGAACGGAGACGGATCGACGCTGTTCATGCCGCTGGAGTGCGGCGGCGATCCGAAGACCAAGAAGGCGGACGTGCGCATGATGTACCACATTTACGGTCTGGGCGCCGCCTGCACCTATGGCATGGATGATGCCTGCGATGTGCTGATCGCTGACGTGCGCGAACGGCGGTGGACGCGATAGACCTAACTGCCAACCCTCACGAGGAGCACGGCCCATGTTGACAACACAGCCCCCGACCCCATCCACGGCAGATTCCTGCATCAAGATCAGCGACATCGAGACAAGCCCCACCCTTGCGAAACTCTTTGGTGCGCTGGCCAAGGCACAATCCAACATCAAAAACGCTCCGAAGAATTCCATCAATGAGGACGTCGGCAAGAAGTACGCAGACCTGGCTTCCAGCTTCGATGCCTGCCGGAGTGCGCTCACAGCAAACGGCTTGGCGATCATGCAGTTTCCGACCACGAGTGGCAGGCAGGTCCACGTCCGGACCCTGCTCGCTCATGAGAGCGGTGAGTGGGTCTCCTCCAAACTCACCCTCATGGCCCAGCAGGACAATCCCTGGGCCATCTGCTCGGCGATCACCTTTGCGAGACGATATGGATTTCAGAGCACGGTTGGCTTGGCCTCCGAAGGAGAAGACGATGATGGACGGGGGGCTGAAGGGCAAATGAGTCCGCCAGTCCCGGCACACCCTGTTCCCGCTTCGCAACCAAGTCCGGTCCCGCCGCGTGATGAGAGCCAGTCTTCCACGTCCCGCCCGCAGACACAGGATCAAGAAACGCCCGAAAGCCAGAAACCCGCAGATCCGGTGAGGCTCCCGAGCAATCCCAAGGGCGTAGCCGCCGATGCCATCGGCAAGGCAAAAACCGAGAAGCGCGTTAATCTCCTGATGGCCGAGGTCCGAAAGCGGAAGGAACTGGCCAAGGACATCTCCTTCCTAGAGGACATCGCAAAGAAGCGGATCGCGGAGTTGCGACCGGCGGATAATCGGTGAGTCCATGACCCCAGCCTTTGAAGCACTGGCCCTGATCGTGATCAAACGGACAGGGCGAGATCTTGAACTCTTAGACGATGAGTGGTCTGCGGGTGAAGACTGGATCGGAGTGCCCGAGGATGACGTTGAGGGACTCCTGCATGAGTTCTGCCATTGGGTCATGGCTGGACCGAAGCGACGGCACACGGACAATTACGGAGTTACCACGAATGGGAACTACCGCGAGATCCGAGAGGAGCGGATGTGCGGGTGGGTGGAAGACGGACTCTATCGGCGTGCAGGCCGGGTGCGCCCCAAGAGCAGCGTGGACGAATGGGACTACAAGGAGGCACCACGCTTGCGCCCGATCGGATGGCGGCGCTTGCGGCAAACAGTATCTTCGAGGCAACGGGCAGCGATCGTGGATGCTCTCCGGCTGCCAGGCGGCGGAGTGGGGAAATATCACGGATAGGAATCCGACCATGGTTAAGCACGATCTGCAAAGACCCGATCCCAGAAACCTCGTCGGGATGTCCGCAGGCGCCAAGAAGCGCGTAGCCCGGCGGTTTGCGGAGAGGTGGTCTGGCCTGCCCTGGTCCGATCCCCGGCTTCCGACGAGTGGAACCTGGGAGGCCACCAAGATGTTCTTTCGCATTGGCGAGAGGCTGCGTCCTTGCCTGGGATGCTCTGGCTGCAATGCCGGAATGCGGGATGCCCTCTACGGACAGCGTAGCGAGTACGACGCGCCGATCATCGAGGATGGTCCTTGCGGCGGTTCCTTCGTGGTGGACAAGCAGAAGGCCGGTAGCGCAAGTGCTGTGCGTCGAGAGCGGAGGTGGTTGTGAGCGACGAGACCCTGAGTTGTTGGGAGAGATGGGGACGCGAAGCGGCGGACTTCCTCGTCTCAGAATCCATGGAGCCGAAGGGGATGCCACCCGTCCAGATCTGGGCCAGCGTGAGGGCGTGTGCCTCGTGGATGCTACGCACGACAAAGGAGGACGATCACGCCGTGCTCCGTCTGCGCTTCGCCCGAGAGATCGAGGCCCTGCGCTGGACCATGGAGCATTGCGGGATGGGCCACAAGACAGCCGAAAAGAAGGCGCTGGATCTGCTGGTCAGGAACTTCCGTCAGCGTCTCACTGAGATTGCGGAGGGCAAATCATGAGCCGGATAGCAAATGGACAGCAGGTGAAGTGGCGCACCTATCCCGACGCAGAAGCAGGGCCTGAGCACAAGGGCAAGGTGGTGACGCACATCGAGGCCGGCAAGTCTCTGCTTGATTGGGAGATGGGGCGGGTGGGATCTACGGGGTGGGTCGCAGCCAAGAGCGCAGACCGCTGCAAGATGGCCCGCTATGTGGTGGAGACAGAGGATGGCCTGCGGACGGTGAGCGAGAGGCTGCTAGAGCGCCAGAACCCCAACGCAGCGAGGAAACCATGACCCCCGAGAAGCCACCCACCCGAGAAGACGTAGCCGAGATCCGCGAGCGGCACAAATGGGCTGAGGAACGGGGCCAAGTCATGCCTACGTCGCACCGGGATAGGGCAGATCTCCTGCGGCGGATCGATCACCTCGAAGCAGGACTGGCAGCGTATCGCAAGCTAGATGCAGCGCCATCTGGATCGTGCCTGCTGATGAGCTTCGCTGAGGAGATGGCCGCGTGGGAGCGCATAGAGAAGGAGTCAGGACAATGAGTACCGCCATCGAAGCCATGACAGAGCGAGCCCTTGCGGCAGAGCAAGAACGGGATCGGCAGTACGAGAACCTGAGGCGGGCTGCCGCATCCTGCTTGCTGGTCGTGCCACCCGGCGAGCATCAGAACAGACTCGATGCCCTGCGAACCGAACTCTCGCAGCCCTCTGAAGAGTGCAGAGGGTGCGCCGGGCCGAAGGCCGAACTCGCAGAAGCCCTGCGCACCGTTGATGTGCTCAGGCACGAGGTAGAGATCCTTGCTAAGAGAAACGCGGACGGGTGCAAGCAGTGCCAGGCTGAAAGGGACACCGCCAATCAGCAGGCCGAGGAGCAAGGACAGCGCATCGACGCGCTCACCAGAGGCATACAGGAGGTGGCTTGCCTCTGGCAGAAGTACCTCTGTGGAGATGCGGACAGCGGGACGTACCTGACCGCCAAGCTGGAATCGGTGCTCGCCGCAGCCGTACCCCTACAGCCTCCGATACCGACGACGAAGTGCCTTGTCTATCAGCGGTTTTGCCATGAGCACAACTTCACCCATGGCGCCGAGGCCGAGGAACTGCGCCAAGGAATCGAGAGACTGATCAGCAACGCTGGCATTCGAGTCACCACGAGTGCGCTGCAACGCCTACTGGATCGGGTGGACGCGCGGGATTCGCTGGCCTTCCGAGAGGCAACCGACGCAGAGGACGAAGACGGCGGCGGTGCACAACCCCCTGGACGGCCATCACCGACCTACCCGCAGACGGATCTGTTTGCCGCACGCCAGGCACTGCTCGACGTGGGCATGAAGTACAACCGTCTGCTCGATATCCTGAAAGCACTCTCTGCCGAGTGGGAGAGCAAGTCCGAACACGAGCACCTCGACGGTAGGCAGTGGCTGCGAGCCTGCGCAACGGCCCTCACCCTGACTATCAAGCGCGCACTTGAGCCGTCGAAGATCAACATCGGCAGCGCACCCTCTGAGAGACAACCCGAGACGCCCGCGCCGACGGCGAAGTGCCCCGGTTGTCCTGACTGCGGGTGGGTGCGCACCCATAAGGACGCAAAGGCGTGCTGGCCCGCGTGGCCGAGCAAATGCGGGCGATGCACCTGCACTATCCCTTTTGGCAAAGGTCCACACGATGAAGACTGCCCGATGGCAAGGCCCGCGCCACCGACGAGAGTACAAGAGGAGATGACCCCGCGCTGGCGAGTAGGCCGCACCGTAGGCCGGACGCTGTACCGAGACGGTGAGCTAGTTGGCTTGATGGATACGAGAGGGCTGGCAGCCGAGATCGTGCATGCAATGAACGTCGCCGAGGAATCCAAGCCTCAGCCAGAGCGCCCCTTCGATCCAACCGCTCCGAGCCTGCTGGAAATCGTAGAGGAGATCTGGCGCGACAACCCCGAGCCCCCACCCCCTAGCCAGCAAAAGGAGGCCCCGCCATGCCTGGATGTGCCTGACCACGTCTTGATGCACGAGATTGCGCCGAGTATCGCTATGGACCTCGGCCCGGACAACTCACGGATCCAGCCTACCAGCCCGGTGACATCGAGCCGTGTGAATGCGAATGCCACGATCCAGACCCCGACGAAGATCACGACTCCGATCCAGCAGAGTGGTGAGGCCCCGACTTTCGCAACGGATGGGTGCTCCCTTCTATCAGCTATCCGACCCATCGTCGAGCGGGTGGCGTGGCAGAAGAAGCACCAATGGTGGCCGCAGATGAGCAATGCCTTGCAGGCTGAGATTGAGGCGCTGTGTGGCGCAGTGGCGGGTCATGTACATGGGGTGCAACCCGAGAAGCTGATTGCGTTCGTACGCGCAATAGCCGAGCACCCGGCAGGGCCAACGGGATACATTGGCCATTTCCGGCAAGAGGCGCACTCTCTTCTCGCTGAGGCCGGGGGCGTGCACGCTACCCCTGAGCACGGGAAGGAGGGAGCCGATGGGTAAGCACAGGAGAGTCCGCGAAGTGAAGGGCATCATCGATCCGAACCGCGCGTTGGCCATCGCCGACGCTGTGATCCAGAAACGCTGGCCCGGCGTGAGTCGAGAGCAGTTCTTGGGGATGCGGCGCACGGGTGAGATCGAGTTGACGGGCGTTGCCGCTGACGTGGCCAGCATCCTGCACTTCTGGGGACCGCTCGCAGCCAGAGGCAATGCTCCCGCTGACGCCACCCCCGGCGCAGATCCCCCCAAGGGAGCGCCACCCGCTGATAAGGAGGATACCGATGGCCACTAAGCGCATTCCGATTCAAGTCGCGAAGGACATCGCGGAGAAGTACGCACAGAACCCTGGTCGTTGCGCCGATGCTGGAGTGTGCCTAGAGGGCGAGATCAAGGAAGTCCGGGCTGCCGTCAGCAGAGAATGCGGTGAGGCCGCGCAGACCCCCTCATCCCACGAGAGGAGCGGTTCCCAGCAGCACGACACCCAGCGGCAACGCATTGAGCAGCTCGCGCGCCCCGTAGTGAAGAGACCGCCGCCCAGCCAACTGATCGATCACCTCTACGAGGAATTACGCGCCATCGCCGCCCAACATTCAACCCCGGAGGGTGAAGCTCGACACCGCGAGATCTTGAAGAGACTGCGGGCGTTCGAGACCAAAGATGCTCGCCGACTGCGACAGCAGCTCGCGACGTCGGGCCCCCTCAAACTGGGCGAGGTCGACGCCGCTTTGAGCGAAGCGCGTGAAACCATCGCACGGTACGAACATACTGCCCCGACAGATCCATCTGGCCTACCGCGCAGCAGCCCCCCGGCGCACGAAAAGGGTGGACTCCTCCTCACCCTGCCGCCTGGATATCACCCGAAGTTGGCCTACGTCATCGAGGAGGCACGCAGCCGGATCCGCGAGGGCATAGACCCGATGGATGTGGGCGACTACATTGCCGGAATGATCATGGGCGCTGACACAGATGAGTTCGCAATGTGCGATCTGAAAGTAACCATTGCCTATTTGTTAAAGGCCATGGAGAGCAAGGGACGGCAAGACGTGATTCGCGATCGGAATGCCGTGGGGCTTGGCTATGCCAGCCTGGATCTGATCAACGATCACAACGGCCAGCGCGAGAACCATCTGATCGGCATCGTGGTAGCGCCGAACGAGGTCCCGCGCATTGTGGCCTGCTACCGGCCCGGCCAGAAGGGGCCAGTTTGCTTGAATGAGATTGAGAAACCAACGGCCCTATCGGCAAGCACATGGCCGCACCTTGTCCGACCGACCACCATCTTCCTCGAAAGCGACCAACTCGCCACGCTCCATGAGACCGGACGTCTCCGGTATGGCGATGCATGGATCCGCCTAATGCCTGCAACGACCGGCGAACGGAAGGCAGCGAAGGAAGGCGGTGAGGCCAGCGAGACCAAGCCAGTGCCAGAACCATCCCCAGTCCTAGCTGCCGAATTTTACCGACGCTGGATTATGATCCGGAAGGAGACCAGCAAGCAGAAGGGCCCAGATGGCAGACCGCTGCTCTCTTCTCCTCAACTCACCGAAGCCGCCAAGGCGTGGTATGCCGCAATGGATGTTTTCGTCTTGGGCTCTCCTGCCTGGGTGGAGTTGCAGGATCTGATTCGTGCCATCGACAGCGCAGCAGAACGCGGGAACCTCAGGCGTCGTCCGTAGGAAATACTGAGATGGGATGGAGAGACAAATGAGCCAGCATAAAGAGTTCGACATCTGCCGTCGCTGCGGCAGGCCAGCCTTTCCCTGGCGACAACTGGCGTTGGTATTCGCAATGATGCTGCTTCAAATTGCCATCATAGCGGCTCTTATCATTCCCCAAGGCGAAGTTGGGATACTAGCGGCGGCAATGATCGGCGCCTCCGTAGGTATTGTCTTTCTGCCGATCAGTCGGATCGTGATTCAGCGCTTGGGCCGACGGAAAACGTCATGGATCTGCACGGAATGCGTGCGCCGCAATGCTGCCGGAAGGATCAGCCCATGAGCCAGAGTTTCGATTGCCCCCGCTGCCATCACAACCAGAAGGACATCGTTTGCCCGTCCGATGGATTCGGCTACTTCGTCTCCGACCGGGCCGTCGAAGCGGCCGAGTTTGATCTCGGGATCGGCGACGGAAAACTGTTGTATTGGATGAGAGGAAAACATCGCAATCCAGGCGTCACGGATGACGTCCAACCATCACCCGCTGTTCGTTGCAATGATTGCGGATTCATCGCCGCGCCGGATGACGCAGGAATACAGATCGCTGGGGCAAATGAGACCCCGGAGTCTGTGCAGTCCGAGGTACAACGGCTGCGCGATCGGGACCGTCAGCAGTCCCGCGCCCTCGCAGCGCACCAACACCGAATGGAAGCCCTGCGCGATACCTTCGCCCATGAGGAAGTGCTGGACCGCTACGCATGCGAGGTGGACGTGCTCATCGACGCGGAGCAATGGGATGCGGCGTGGAACCGGCTCTCAGAATTGCGGGCGGAGTACGGAGACGATGTGCGATGGGTCAGACGCGATCAGGAGATCTGCTTGTTTCGCCCGGCCGCCGCTCCTCCCGTCGAGCACGCTATCCAAGAAGCGAAACCCACGCATCGCCTCGTTGTCGTTGGCCTCATCGGCCTCAAGCGTGCTTACCTCGACATCCCGCGCGAGGAAGCCCTGCGGCGCTACATGGAATCGGAGCACGAATTCACCGAAGCGAAAATCGCAGACAACGTGCTGGAATTCGAGTTCACCGACGAGTTCGGTGTGTACGATGTCTATCTGGAAGCAGATCCTCTTGCGTCTGAATGACTTCCATGCGCAGCGAACATTTGCTCAAAGAACACAAGAAGGCTGGCCTTTGTTCCAGTTGCTCTCTCCGGTCTGATCCTGGCTACAGTCGATGCTGGTTTCGCAGGCTGGCATTCTACGTCTATCAACGGAAGCATCGAGGATTCGTATCGGCGGCCCGAAGTTGCTCCCTCTGCCATCAGGACGAGCACAACAAGACTTCACACGATCTCATCGTCAGCGTTGAGTCCGCAGTCTACGCGGCCACGGGCCAACGTCCACCGTCGCTATCTTATTTGCTGATCGCTGGTGTCCTTCCGGCAAGTGTGCGTGAACTAGCCTGATCGGATCGCTACGCTCGTGAGCGAAAGGAGGTCAGGCTCATGAGAAAAGTGGCATCGACGGAGCTGAAGGGGCTGCGCCAGCGTGTGGAGGCGTGGCGAAAGCAGGGGGGCGGCCGGGGAGCACGGATTCCGGAGGAGCTGTGGAACGGTGCGGTCCTTTTGGCGCGGGTCGAGGGGATCTGGGCGACGGCGCAAGCGCTGCGTTTCAACTATAACCTGCTGAGGGACCGGGTCCTGCGGGCGGAGGGCGGCGAGCGGGCCGAGGGCAGGATGCCCGCCGAGGTGATCCGGGTGGGCCAGAGGGAGCGTGCCCGGAGGGGGGGTCGAGGCGAGGGCACCGGGGGTCCCTCCTTTGTCGAACTGGCGATGGACCCGCTCGATGGGGGGAAAAAGACCGTGATCGAGGTAACGGGTCGGCACGGCGACCGCATGCGGATCGAGATGGCGAGCGCGGTGGATCTGGTGGGGCTTTTGCGGACGCTGTGCAGCCGGGGCGAGCCATGATGCAGATCAGCCCGCAGATGCGAATCCTGGTTGCCGTCGAGCCGGCCGACTTCCGCAAAGGGATCGACGGGCTGTGCCGGATCTGCCGCCAGGCGCTCGCAGCCGACCCGTTTTCGGGCGCGGTCTTTGTGTTCCGGAACCGGCGCGCCACCGCGATCAAGATCCTTTGCTACGATGGACAGGGCTTCTGGCTGTGCCAGAAGCGCCTCTCTGTGGGGTGCTTCCGGTACTGGCCCGGACGGGACGGGACGGCGCAGCGGGAGCTGCTTTCGCACCAGCTCCAGGTGCTTTTGTGCGGCGGCGACCCGGAGGCGACGCGGGCCGCGCCGCAGTGGAGAAAGGTGGTGCCGGCTGTTTCGGCGTAGCGCGCCGAGGGGCCAAAAACTTGCGCGCGCGACCGGGATGTGATCGTCTACGGAGCGTGCCGCAGACGCCCCCCCGATTTCCCTCCCGCGAGGCAGTGCAAAAGGTGCTTGCGCGGCTCGAAGCCGCGGAGCTTGACCCCGAGGAGCGAGCCGTGCTCGTGGGCATCGCCGAGCAGTATCTGGAGCTCATGGAGCTGGCCAAAAAGCCGGGCGTGACCGTGGCCGAACTGCGGTCGCGGGTCCGGTGGGTGATCAAATGAGGAGGGCCCAGGTCCCCGGGGCGGGCGAGGTTCCGCGGGAGCGTGTCGAGCAGATCCTTGGGAAGACACGGACGGTCCTTGTCGACGAGGAGCAAGAGATTATCCGCGGCATCATCGAGTCGTACTACCAGGTCACCGAGCAACTGCGGGAGCAGCGCACGACGGCGGCGCGCCTGCGTCGGTTCCTGGGCATGAGACCCAGCGAGAAGACGGCCACCGTGCTTTGTGCGGGCACAAGCTCCCCGAGCGACACGCCCCCGGTCGAACGGGTCCCCTCCCAAGTCGCCGAGTCGGCGGAGGACAGCGCGGTCGCGCCGGAGTCCACGGACAAGGGACCGAGGCCGACGAAGGAGCCGCCCAAGGCCAAGGGCCACGGTCGGGTGCCCGCCTCGGCCTATCCCGACGCCCCGTGCCTTCCGGTCTTGCACGCGAGCCTGCGCGCGGGGGAGAAGTGCCCGCGGTGTGGTCGTGGTCGGCTGTATGAGCTCAAGGAGCCAGCCCGGATCCTGCGCATCGTCGGGCAGCCGCCGCTCGCGGCGGTTTGCTGGAACTGCCAGCGCCTGCGCTGCAGCGGTTGTGGTCACATCTTTGTGGCAGCCGCACCCGAAGCGGCAAAGGGGCCCAAGTACGATGAGACGGCGGTCGCCATGATGGCGCTCTTGCGCTACCGCGCGGGCCTGCCGCTCAACCGGCTCGATCACCTGGAGCGCAATCTCCAAACGCCGGTGCCCGCCTCGACGCAATGGGACGTTGTCAGCCAGGGGGTCGGCGAGGTGCGGCCCGTCTTCGACGAGCTTTCCCGGCAGGCCGCGCAGGGCGAGGTGGTCCACAACGACGACAGCTATGCACGGATCCTCGCGTTCATGGGGAAGCGGCGCGCCGCCCTATTGGCCAAGGGGGAGCTGCCCGACGCCGAGCGGACCGGCCTCTTCACGACGGCCATCGTGTCGGTCGTCGGGGACAAGCCGATCGCGCTCTTCTTCACCGGTCGCAAGCATGCGGGCGAGAACCTGACCGATCTGCTCAAGAAGCGCGCGACCGGTCGGGCCGCGCCGCTCTTGATGAGCGACGCGCTCGATCGCAACGTACCCAAAGGCCACGCCGTCGTCGAGGCCAACTGCCTCGCGCATGGCCGCCGCCATGTCGTAGACGAGGTCGAAAACTTCCCGACCGAGTGCGAGCGCATGCTGAGGCTGCTCCGGAAGGTGTACCGGGTCGATCACCTGTGCCGGCGTTTCGGGCTTTTGCCCGAGCCAAGGCTGCGGGTGCACCAGCGCTTCAGCGGGCCCGTGATGGAACAGCTCCGGGCGTGGATGACCACGCAGCTCGCCGAGAAACGGATCGAGCCGAATTCGGGCCTCGGCCAGGCGATGAACTACCTGCTCAAGCGCTGGGACAAGTTCACCCGCTTCCTGCACGTGGCCGGCGCGCCGCTCGACAACAATATCTGCGAGCGCGCGCTGAAGATGGCGATCCGCCACCGGAACAACTCGCTCTTCTACAAGAGCCAGCGGGGCGCGAACGTGGGCGATGTCTACATGACGCTCATCCACACCGCGGAGCTCCATGGCGAAAATCCGTTCGCCTACTTGACGGCGCTCCTGCATCACGCCAAGGCTGTCGCCGAGTGTCCCGCCGCCTGGCTGCCGTGGAACTACCGCGAGACGCTCGCGAAAAGGGAGGCTCGCGAAGTCCGTTGCCGCGATCCCGTCGCGCCCGAACCCCCTCCGATCGCAGATCGCCCGGCGGTGCGCAGGCCATTTCCAGCGATGACTGCGGCGGCCCCGGTCGCACAGCCCTCGCTCTGATCAGCCAGCGGCCCACGTTCAGCCGGACCACTCGGCGAGCCTCTGGAGTGGCTCGGGGCGCCCTCGACCCGCTTGCGCACGTCCACCGGAAGGACACGATCGCTGTACGTGAACTCGGATGGATCCAGGTTCCATATGACTATCTTGCGTCCAGATCGGGCCCTGTGAGATAAGAGCCTGAAAGCAAGGAGGTTCCTCATGGGGCGCATCCTGTCCTTTCTCGCCTTTGTTCTGGCGATGAGACTGCATCTGTCCTTCGGGTGCCCGGCGGCGTGCCCCAAGGTCAGTGAGAAGAAGCTCGCAGACGGCACCGTGATCGAGGTCTGCGATTGCCGCAAAAAGCCTCCTCCTACTCCGCCAAGGAAGGCAGCGACAGGGCCGGTGGCGTGATGCGGCGGGCAGGGATGGTGCTCCTTGCCAGCGGGTGGGTCGGTTTTCTCTTCGGCTTGGCGTATCTCCTTCGGGCATGGATCTATCAGCATGAAGGCGAACTGGGCCTCACCATAGACTGCACGGCGCGTGGGGCGGTTGTATGCGGCACGATGCTGCTCATTCTGCTAGGAGGAATGGTCTTGCGTGGCCTGTTTGATGGACCGCTCAAATCCATCCCGGCAAGAGGTATCCACCGGCCTGAGAAATGCATTTCTCAGGTGCGAATTTCGGTACGCACTGGTATAAGTGCTTGATTTCCATGGGTTTCCTGTATTTCTTTGCCCCGTGGGCTGTATAGCCAGGTTCGCGGGCCATGAGGCGAAGATTGCGGAAGTGGTTGATTTCATTGGAGTTATGGATTGGCACAAGGGTTGCTTCTCTTCGGTGGCAATGTATCGGTGATAGTCGACTGAAGAGGAGAGGACCATGCGCAAAAAGCAGCGAGAGAAATCCGCAACCAATCCTGAGTATCCGACGATGTTACGAATCGACGCCGCCGGCATGGACCGCATCCAGGCGCAGACGGAGATCCTGCTTCGCGACGAGGGCGTGCCACTGGGGAAGCACTACCGCATGACGATCAGCGCCTACCTGTCGGCCATGTGGAAAGAGATGAAGGAACAGGAGATAGAATCCATCGGGAAGCCCCGGACCATGGACTGACGATCGCCAAGTGAGAGGATGCGATGAGCACGACCCCGGCCCCAACCGAACCAACCGACCTGGAGAAGG
>JACQII010000004.1 GCA_016198585.1 Candidatus Aenigmatarchaeota archaeon
GACTACCTCTGCGTGGCAGGCACCTGCGCCACCACCGACGGCAGCGTCGCCGGCTACCACCTCGTCGACCTCGCGACCGTCTCCTCGACCTACCAGGTGAGCGTCTTCTGCCCAGCAGGAGGGGTCAGCTCCCCCATCAGTCTTAACATAGCGTCCTTCTCCGCCACCCCCAGTCTAAATCCAGCAGGAATCCAATTCACCTACAACGTTGAGGGATTGCAACCCGGATCCATAATCATCATCAAGGGGTGGAAGCAGGGAACGATTCCCCCATTGGACGAGACGACGTTTTCGACGACTGGGGGGGAAGACCTCACATATACACATATCCCATCCGGGATCAGTTCGAGCGATTCATTCGAGGATTTCATGCCGGAAGCAAAAAAGACATACACATTCTACCTGATGGCCTGCAACCCAGGATTGCCCTGCATGCTATCACCCGCAACCGACGTCACCACGAACGGAGGAAATCCGAACGGAAACATTTCCGCCATCATTGGAATCCCGGAAGTGGTATTCGACCATGACAACCAAAAATGCGTCCCTGATACGGACCCGGACCCGGACATCCCCGACATGCCGGCGAGAGCCATGAGAGTGGGAAACAGCATACTCATCACACGAACCCATACCAATAGCAGGATGATGATCGGGAGCACTTTCGATTCGCTCTACCCAAACTGCACGATCGTGCTCAATTCCACTCTGGACAAAAACTTGCTCACCGACGCGGAGTTGCCCGTTCCTCCAGAATCTTTCGCTCATAAGGAATGGATCAGCTCGACATACTACGAACCCAATACCAACATCATCCATATGATCGTGCACAACGAATTCCACGATCCAAACAAGGACAGCAACCTCTCGACCCTCCACCCGTGTACGGTGTACAAAACCATACCCGGAAACCCGTGCAACTACTTCTCATTGACCTACGCATCGGCTACCCCCGCTTCTCCGATTTCCACCAACATGTTCAAGAAAAAAACGGATTGGCAGACAAATAAGGACTCGCTCATTGTGGGGGCCTCTCACATGAAATGGCCCGGGGATCCGATATATGACAATCCGCCGCCCAGCATACCGAACAATACCATAGCCCCGGTCATGGGGATGCCGATGACGAGTAACATCATCAAACGGGGGAGTCATTACTATATGCTGTCCCAGGCCATCCAGGCCAGTCCTTCCACGAATCAGTGGCATGGGACATGCATCGCACGCACGAATGATCTATCCAATGCGTCCTCCTGGAGGTTCTGGAACGGATCCCACTACTCCATCCGAATGGGGAGCCCATACGAAGGGAAGAATGGGGGGCCGTGCGCCAACGTCGCGAAGAACGAGATTCAGAACATGATGCATTCCCTCACGTGGAACGAATACTTGGGGAAATACCTCTTGGTGAGCAGCCAGAACAACGGCGGACCAAACCCTGACAAGTGCGGATTCTACTTTTCTCTATCCGACGACCTGATCAACTGGACCGCCAGGCAACTGTTGTGGGAAGTGCCCCTGACGACAGGACCGTGCAAAGGGACGCCGAATGAACCAACGGAATCGCGAAAAACGTACCCCTCGATCATCGATCATTCATCCCCGTCCCTGAATTTCGAGACGTCTGGGAAAAATCCGTATTTGTACTACACCGATTATGTCGGTGTATTGGTAACGACCATCGATCGTGATCTGGCACGAGTGCCCATCATCTTCTGCGATTCGGTCAAAGAGGCTTGTGGCACCTAAGCCCACTATCGTAAGATCAGCCAAGCTTCCTTCACCATCCCAGCGAGAGGGTGTCCCAGCACCTGCACCGGCAGTAGCCCGTCGCCGCCACCTTAATAAGGCCCCGATTCCTATACTACACCATGAGAAAAGGCATCACGCCCATCATCGCGACCGTCATCCTCCTGCTGATCACCGTCGCCCTCGCCGGCGCGGCCTGGTCCTTCCTGCAGGGCATCTTCTTCTCCAACATCTCCAAGTCTTTCGTGATCCCCGCCGGCGGGGCCTACTGCGTCAGCGACAAGATCATTGTCTACGTGGTCAACACCGGCTACAACGCTCCCCTTGAGCAGGCAGACTTCAGCCTGCTCGAAATTGATGGCAACCCCATCACGCCCACCTTCGCCTCGATCCCGGTTGGGAAGTCGGGCAAAGCCGTGGAGGTCCAGTGCACCGTAGGCGCCTGCACGGAGAACGGCGGCAGCGGCAGCGGCGATTTCTCCGGTTACCACAGCGTCGACCTCGGGACCATCTCGACCATCCAGCACCTCAGCGTCTTCTGCTCATAAGCCACCGCAGGTCGGAGGCGACCCTTTTAAGGATTCTGCGCCAATACTAGCCCATGAGAGGGCAGACCGAGGTCGTGACCGTGATCATGATTTCTGGGGTGGTCATCGCCCTGGTGGGGGCCGCGTACTTCTGGGGGGTGCCGATCATCAACAAGCAGACCTCTGCTTCTCAGTTCCAGACCGCCACCAGCTTCATCCTCGACCTCCGTGACCGCATCATCGACACCGCCAACGCGGCCGGTGGCGAGGGCACGCTCACCCCACCCTTTGGCGCCCTCCGGCTCGTTCCCTATGCCGCGGGCGACCCGGACAGCAACCTGATCCTCTACGAGGTCATCCTCTCCCAGCCGTTGACGCTGAACGCGACCGAGGTCTACCTCGGCGACGCGACCTTCACCGACGTGGTCAACGAGGTCGGGACCTTCGGGGAGGCCTCGCCGACGATCGTCACGGTCCGGACCGACCCCTTCGGGACCGCTTTCAAGGCTACGTTCACGCTCAAGTTCCGTGAGCTGGAGGACTTCCCCAACGCCTACCTGGTCCGCCTCCTCGCCGAGGCGACCGAGGAGCAGGGGACGAGCAAGATCTCCTGGCGGTTCGGGCAGAACGTCCCCCAGACTGTCGCCGGCAAGACCACCACCTACTCGGACGTGGTCGTGGACATCATATGAGCGCGCCCCGCCAGCCTGGCCGGAAGCGGTTGAAGGGCCAGTCCCTCGTCTTCGAGCAGGTCATGCTCTTCACCATCGGCGTGGCCATCCTGGTGATCTGCGTCTCGATCTTCACCATCTACCAAGGCTACTTCCTGGGCGTCGGGGAGACCAACCAGCTCGACCAGGCAACGGAGTGGGTCGCTGCCCACATCGTCGAGGCCGCGCTGACCAGCGGCTCCACGACCGCGACCCTGGAAATCCCGGTCCCCCGGACGGTCGGGAACGCCGTCTACCAGGTGACCCTCTCGAGCCAGGGGCTGGTCGTGGAGAACCTGCTCACCGGCGCCCAATCCCGGTCCACGCTCGCGACCCTCAACCAGACCTTCCAGCTCTCCGGCACGGTCACGAGCGTCAACGGCCGCATCATCGTTAAAAAGGACGGCAACCAAGTTATACTCAGCTAATATGCAAGCCGCCCAGATCGTCCGCCGGATGCGCCTCGGCATCCTTGCCCGCAGGCGCCAGGAGGAGGAGAGACTCCGCGCCGCGAACGTCAGCATCTATGCCCCGGGCATCCAGATTCCCTCGCCACCCTACCCGTATCCGCCCTCGCCGGAAGAGCCCGCACGGAAGAAAGACGCGATCGAAGGCATCGAGATCACCACGACCGTCCCGCTCACGGGCAAGCCCCTGAAGCTCGACGACGAAGACTCACTCATGACGGTCAACTTCTCCTACCCCATGATCCCGACCAGCCCGAAGGCCGGCGAGCCCGTTGCAGCGTACGTGAACGTCCGCTGGACCGGCGGCCAACTCCAGTACCTGGTGTGGGAACCGCCGCTGACGCCTGAGGACCGGCGGAACATCGACCTGATCAAGCGCGACCTGGAAGAGCGGCTGGATATCGACTTCAGCCGGCTCGGGGAGATCAAGGCGAAGCTGGTCCTCCGGGAAGAGATCCAGAAGTCCTGCAGCGTCATCCCCGACATCACCCCGGAGAAGCGGGCGACCCTGGCGTACTACATGGAGCGCGACTTCCTCGGGCTCGGCAAGATCAACATCCTGATGCTCGACCCGAGCATCGAGGACATCTCCTGCGACGGTATCGGCATCCCCATCTACATCTTCCACCGGGACCCCAAGTTCGGCTCGCTCAAGACCAACATCGTCTTCGACACCGCGGACGAGCTGAACTCCTTCGTCGAGGTCATCGCCCAGCGGTCGAACAAGAGCATCTCGATCGCCGAGCCCTTGCTTGATGCCGCCCTCCCCGACGGCAGCCGCGTGCAAGCTACCCTGGGAACGGACATCGCCCGGAAGGGCAGCAACTTCACGATCCGGAAGTTCACCGAGAAGCCGCTGACGCCGACCCACATGATGAAGTACCACACCCTGGACGCGATCCAGCTCGCCTACCTCTGGATGGCGGTCGAGAACGGGAAGTCCATCCTCGTCTCGGGCGGGACGGCGACCGGGAAGACCTCGCTCCTGAACGCGCTCTCCCTCTTCATCCGGCCTGCCCTCAAAGTGGTCTCGATCGAAGACACGCCTGAGCTGCGATTGCCGCTGCCGCACTGGATCCCTCACGTGGCCCGCAGCCCGCTCGCCATCAAGGGCAAGATCGGGGAGGTCACCCTCTTCGACCTGCTGAAGACCTCGCTCCGCCAGCGGCCGGACTACATCATCGTCGGGGAGGTCCGCGGAGAAGAAGCTTTCGTGCTGTTCCAGCAGATGGCCACCGGCCACTCCTCGCTCGCGACGATCCACGCCGCCAGCTTCCCCCAGCTGATCGACCGCCTGATCACCCCGCCGATCTCCCTGCCGCCCAGCCTGATCGAGAACATCGACATCATCGTCTTCCTGACGCTTTCCCGCCTCCGGAACTCGTATGTCCGGCGCGCGGACAACATCATGGAGGTCACCGGGATCGAGAAGGACCGGCCCGAAACAGTCAAGGTCTTCGAGTGGAAGCCCATCACCGACGCGTTCGAGATCCGGGAGAAGTCCGTGGTCCTCCGCAAGATCGCCTTCCGGCTCGGCCTGACCGAGGACACGGTGAAGGAGGAGCTGGTCCGCCGCAAGCAGATCCTCGACTGGATGCTGGAGAAGGAGATCTACGACTACCGGGAAGTCGCCGGTATCATCTCCCTCTACTACGCCGACCCCGACCGGGTGATGGCGATGATGCAGGAGCACTAGCCGCTTGAGGCCCCCGTACGCGCCCGCGCGGGGATTTATGTGCTTGCGCCAAATAGTATGCTATGCTGAAGGAAGTATCCCTCCGCGTCTTCGGGCGCTTCTTGCTCTCCTACCTCGACTACTTCGACTCCCTGAAGGAGAACCTCCGCCATGCCTCCCTCCCCTACACGGTCCACGAATACCTGGCCGTGACGGTCTTCTCCTCGTTCCTGGCCTTCGCGGTCTCGGCCATGGTGCTCGTCGTGGGGTTCGTCCTCTTCCTGCCTGAATTTGCCTACTCCTACACCCTGGCCGTCATCCTCTCATTCGGGATCGGCGGCGGCAGCTTCGTGCTCCTGTATTCTTACCCCTCGCTCCGGGCCAAGAGCCTGCGGACCAGGATCGACAAGTCCCTCCCGTTCGCGGTCTTCTACATGGCTACGACGGCCAGTTCAGGCTCGCACCCAGTGAACATCTTCCGCATGCTCTCCCTGCGCGGCGGGGCGATCGGCGACGAGGCCACCAAGATCTACACCAGCGTGAACACCCTCGGGATGGACATTAACACCGCCATCCAGCGCGCAGCCGCGCGCACGCCTTCGAGGACGTTCTCCGAGCTGCTCTGGGGGATGATCTCGGTCATCTCCTCCGGCGGCAACCTCGAAGCCTACCTGCGCGGCAAAACCAGGACGGCCATGTCCCAGTACCGGCGGGCCCTGAACGACTACGCCAGGTCGATCGCGCTCTACACCGAGATCTACATCACCCTGATCGTCGTCGGCAGCATATTCTTCATCGTCCTGATAGCCATAGTCTCCCCCCTCGTGGGCGGGAACACCCTGATGGTCCAGACGTTCATCGTGTTCTTCTTCATCCCCCTGGTCTCCCTGGGGTTCATCCTGCTGCTGAAGTCGTCGTCGCCCACGGAGTGATATGTCCCTGCTCTCTCTTGAAAAGAAACAGAAGACGGTGGTCCTCTCGATCATCCTGGCCGTGATCGTGGTAGTCATCGGCGCCCTCTCGGGCGACGTGGGCGTCCTGGGCAACATGACCCTGATCGGCGCCATCATCGCCGTCCTCCCCTTCTTCATCTACAAGTACACGACCTACGCCTGGGTCCGCAGCCTGGAGGGCCAGTTCCCGGCGTTCATCCGCGACCTGGCCGATTCCCGGCGGTCAGGGATGTCGTTCCCGGAGTCGATCAAGCTGGCGACGCGGGCCAACTACGGGAAGCTCTCGGAAGAGATCATGCTCATGCACAACAAGCTCTCCTGGGGCATTCCCTTCATCCGCGTGCTGGAGATCTTCCAGCACCGGTTGCGGCAGTCCAAGCTGATCAAGGAAGCGGTCACGATCATCAAGGAGTCGTACAAATCGGGCGGGGACATCGCCTCGACCCTGCAGTCGATCTCCCGCGACATGGTCATGCTCAAGGAAGCCGAAGCCGAGCGCGCCTCGATGGTGAAGCAGCATGTGATGATCATGTACGGGGTTTTCTTCATGTTCGTGGGCATCTCGGTCATGATCATCCTGGTGATGGTCCCGATGATCCAGACCCAGCCCGAGGGCCTCCAAGCCGGGAACGTGGGCATCGGCTTCTCCGACCCCTGCGAGGGCCTGGCCCTCTTCCCCTGCAACCTCTTCAACCTAGTCGGCGGCTTCCTGGGCATCGCTCCCGGGATCACGAACTACTACGTCTCCCTCTTCTTCCTCGTCGTGGTCATCGAAGGCATCTTCACCGGCCTCATCGCCGGCCAGCTGGGTGAGAGCTCGATCATCGCCGGGTCCAAACACTCCCTCATCATGACCTTCATCGGCATCGGCGTCTTCCTCTTCATCACCAAGGCCGGCTTCGTCGTCTAAGGCCATCTGCCGGCCTTGGTGGTCGCGGAGAGAGCTTCTGTGTCCGGAGTCGCTCGCCGGCCAAAAGGCAGAAAGCTGCCGCTACCGCATGAAAAAGAAAAGAAGAAGAAAAAAACTTAACACGTGACCTGGGTCGTGGTGATCCGGCCGCCGACCTCAATGAAGTACTTGAAGGTTACTCCTGCGTCAGCGGTGTTGGCGTCGGTGTCGTAGATCCTTCCGCTCGCGCCGGGGTTGACTACATCGAGGGCAGTGCCGACAAAGTCCGGACCGTAGGTAATGGCTGCTGTTCCTACGCCGCCAATCACGGTCCTCTCAACCGGAATCCCTGCTGCACTGGCGGAAATTGGGTCAGTTCCGTAGTTGCTGAACCGGATGGTTACGGCTGTGGCGTTGCAGCTGATGTCGGTGATCTGGATGGCGTTCGACGTGAGGCCACTCCAGTACCCCGAGATCCAGGTGTACCCTGCCCCCGCGATTGCCACGGCAATCAGGAGGAGGATCACGGTCGCGATGATGGGCGTGATACCCTTTCTCATACCATCTACTTAGGCGCTCCCCCTATATAAACGCTCATTCCGGTGCCGGCCGCGTGCCTGCCGCGGGAAACCGGGAGCAGGCGTTGGCGGCCTGCGGCCGGCTGCTGACCGGGCGGCTTTTTCTGTCCGCACGGCAAAAGCCTTCCATGCACGAGGTCTCCCGCCAGCTGATCCACCTCTCCGGGGCGCTGTTCATCCTCCTCGCGCAGCTGATGCATCCCCTGGCGGCGTCGCTGCTGTTCTTCCTCATCGCGCTGACGTTCCTGCTGTACTCGCTCCACCTCCGCCACGAGCGCAACCGCTTCGCGCGCTTCCTCGCCACGGTCGAGCAGCAGGTCCGCCGCGTCGTCACCCACGTCGAGCGGCCGGGCGTCCCCCTGCAAGGAGCGTTCTGGTTCTACGCCGCCTGCGGCCTGGCCTTCCTGCTCTTCCCGGTTCCGGTCGCCACCACCGCGACTCTCATCCTCGCGGTGAGCGACTCCCTTTCGACGCTGGTCGGCATCCGCCTCGGCCGGCACCGGCTCGTCGGCGACAAGACCGTGGAAGGCACGGCTGCCTTCTTCGTCTCCGCCGCCGCGGTGGCCTTCATCTTCTTCCCAGCGACGTTCCTCCTGCCGGCCGTCGCCGCGACTGCGGCTGAGCTGCTCCCTGGCCTCCCTGCCTGCAGGACGTGGAGGCAGCGCGGCATACTCGACGACAACCTGCTCATCCCCCTCTTCGCGGGAGCCGTCCTTCTCCTGTGAATTCAGTCTCCAGTCATTTTTTAAGCACCCTAACCATTATCATACGCACGCTCCCGTAGCTCAGCTGGATAGAGCAACGGACTTCTAAGCCGTGGGTCGGGGGTTCGACTCCCTCCGGGAGCGCTCCTCTGGACGACCACCTTTAAAAGCTCTCCCCTATAATCAGGTACACGGGGCCGTAGTCTAGCTTGGTCTAGGATTCCAGCTTGGGGAACCAAGCTCCGGAGCCATAGGCGATGACCGGGTGGTACAGACTGCTGGCGATCGGTGACGAAAAACTGCCGACCAGAGACCTGAGTTCGAATCTCAGCGGCCCCACTTCCTTTTTAGAGCCGCTTCATGATCGCTTCCCGCGCGGCGTCCTGGCCGAGGGCGGCGATGAGGTGGCCGGCCTTCGGTCCCCGGTCCACGCCCAGCAGGATCCGGTAGAGCAGCGTGAAGAACTCCCGCGGCTGCATGCCCTCGTCCTTGGCGATCGTGAAGACCGCGTTCTGCAGTTCCTCAGGAGAGTGCTCGGTCCGTAGCACGTGCGCGAGGCGGGAGAGCGCCCGCTTCTCGCGGGTGGAGAGCGCCATGGTTGCCGGCGGCGTCTTGTCGATGGCGGCCCACTGGGTCGCATAGCCGATCCGGCGCTCGAGCTCCTCCTGCTGGGTTCGGTCGGCCGCGAGCCCGGCCTGGGCGAGCACGTCCCGGAGCAGCAACTGGTTCCCGGCCGTCGCGCGCACGATGTTCACCAGCTTCCCGTACGGCACGGTCAGCCCGGGCTTCGCGGGCGGGGAGAGGAAGTGCACATACGCGAAGAGCCGTTTCCGGTGGGCCAGCTCCTTGTCGTTGCCGATCCTGGTCTTGCCGAAGGCGACGTCGGCGAGGCTGTCGACCTCGTCCATGTACGCTGGGATCGCCTCCACGTCCACGATCCGGGTCGTGCCGAGCCGCTTCAGGAACAGCAGTCGCAGGCTCTCCGGGCTCGCGTACGACAGCCATTTCTGCGGCGTGAAGACGTTGCCCTTGCTCTTGGAGATCTTCTCGCCACCGCGCTCGGTGAAGAGCTCGTAGAACGAATGCACAGGCGGCGCGCGGCCGAGCAGTTCCTGGGAGACCGCGTCGTTGCAGCGGACACTATCCAGGATGTCCTTGCCGTAGGCCTCGTAGTGCACGTTCAGCGCGTGCCAGCGCGCGGCAAATTCCACCTTCCAGGCGAGCTTGCCGTCGCGGATGCCCGCCTCTCCCTGGGCGCCGCAACCGGTGATCCGGATCTCGCGCCCGCCGGACTTGCCGACGAACTCCTGGTCGCAGCTATAGAGGACCTTCTTCTCCTTCGGCAGGAAGGTGTGCGCCCGGGTGGTGTAGACCCGGCCACAGGTGGCGCAGATCGGCAGGAACGGCAGCCGGTCCAGGTACTTCTCCGAGCCGGTGGTGCGCTTGATGATCTCCCCGGCCTCTTTCGCGCGGGTGAGGATCTCGATGATCTCCTTGTCCAGCCCGCCGCGCTCGTACTCCTCGTGGCCGCGGTGGAGCTCGAAGCGCACGCCGATCCGGTCGAAGGCGTCCATCAGCAGCGAGGAGATGTGCAGCGCGAACGAGGCGTGGCAGCCGAACGGGTCCGGGATGAGGGAGACGGGTTTCCCGATCTCCCGTTCCAGGCTGGCCGGAAACCCGGACGGCACTTTCCGCAGGCCGTCACGGTCGTCGGAGTA
Source organism: Candidatus Aenigmatarchaeota archaeon (assembly GCA_016198585.1). Classification (GTDB taxonomy): domain Archaea; phylum Aenigmatarchaeota; class Aenigmatarchaeia; order QMZP01; family QMZP01; genus JACQOD01. The sequence goes on from JACQII010000004.1 coordinate 9,971, forward strand.
GGCGATGAAGCGGCTCTTCTTCCCGAGTTCGCGGATGGCGAGGGAGACCACGTACGACCGGACCCCGTCGCCGGCAGAGCCCACGTGCGGGATGCCCGAGGCGCCGAGGCCCATCTCGGTGACGTACTCCTTGGCCTGCCACTTCTCCACGACTTCGGCGGCGACTTGGTCGGCCCAGAACAGCGACGGCCGGTCCGCGGCATTCTTGTGCTGCATGGCGTTTATTAGCCGGAAAGCCTAAATACGTACCAGCATGAGACGGCTCGGCTATGCCCTTGGCCTGGTGCTGCTGTTCCCGGCAGAGACCGCTGCAGACCCTGCTTTTGTCTCCCCTCCCATCGCCGCCCTGGAGCCCGCAGACCTGGTCCCGCGCCGCTGCGGATCCCTCACCGAGGAGCGGCCGCGGTATGGCAGCTGCAAAGAGCGGTCATTCCTCAGATATGGCCTCGAGGCTTCGGACTATCGGTAGAAGATTACGCGCCTTCTGCGTCCTCAGCTTCTGCATCGCTGTCTGCGGGCTTCGCCTGGGGAGCCGGCGCCGGATCAGGACTCTTGACGACGGCGAGTTGCTTCTTGATCGCATCCTTGCCCATGCCGAAATAGGTCTCCAGGCCCTTCGTCGTCGTGAGAATGTTGGTGTGGCCCTCCTGCTCAGCCTTGATCAGGCCGATCTTCTTCAAATGCTTGACGTAGGCGTAGGCCTTGTTGCCCTGGATGTGGATGATGTCGGACTGCTTGACCGGCTCCTTGTAGACGACCAAGGCGAGCGTGCGCTTCGGCCCTTCGGGCATGTCCTGGTATGGCGTCAGGGACGCGACCTGCGGCAGCAGTTCGGGCCGGACCTGCATGTGCCAGCGGCCGTCCTGGCAAGTCACCTGGATACCGTGCTTGGCATACTCCTTCTGCAGCCCTTCGAGCGCTTCTTTCAGGAAGCCCAGCGAGCTGAGGCCGGTGATCTTCGCCAGTTCATGGAGGTCCAGCGGCTTCTGGCTCATGAACAGGGCAGCCTCAATGACGCTTTTGTGGTCCACGCGTCTTCGCCTCCTTGACCGGAGCAGGCTCTACAGGCGACTCGCCCCGCCGGACATAGATCTCCTCGAACATCTCCTCCTGCCGGCAGCTCACCTTCTTGTCGTGGTCGAGGAACACCAGCGGCACGAAGGTGTGGGCGACCTCCTTCCGTTCCCAGGTCGGGACCAGGGACGAGAAGGTGACCTCTTCCTTCTTGGCCCGGCGGAGGATCAGGTTGATCCGGTCGTAGAGCACAGAGATCCGCTTGCCGATCTCGTCTTCCTTGAGCTTGATCGACTTGATCGCTTCTTCGGTTCGGAGGGCGCGCCGGTGCGAGGTGCGCAGCGCCTTCTGGAGCGCAGCCACGAGCTCAGTCACCACGATCCGGCGCGTCGGCAGCCGCCGCGGCGGGATGGTGAGCAAATTCAGTTCGAGGTTCTCTGGGTCAACCTCCCCTGCTCCGATCGGCTGCTCGACCTCGCCATCTTCAGGGTTGAAGTAGTCCAGCAGCGGGAGATGGTCGCTCTTCATCCGCAACAAGGTCGAGGCGATCATGACGTACTTGGCCGGGATCTTGAAGTCCATGGTCTCCATCTTGTTCAGGTACTTCACGAACCCGCCCGCGAGCTTCTTGATGTCGATGTCCCACGGATCGAGGCCTTCCCACGCGATCACCTCGTAAATGACCTGCTCCCACGAAGAAGAGGACGTGATCATCCCCATGAGTTTCTGTTCCATACCCCCGGCCTAGTGGATATACTTGTCGCTGCCTGTTCTTATATCCCGGCCTCACCCGGTCAGATCACGAAAACGGTGCTATGAACTGCAGCAGACTTGCCCGGTCGGGCACGTTCCCAGCAGGGCTGTCTTACCTGCGGGGCAGGAACCGGCTACGCAGGTTCCGGTGCAGGCGCCTGAAAGGCCGGTGGTGTCCGTGGGGAAATTGACGGGTTGGTTGGCCCAGCCGAACCACACCGCGATTTGTTGCTGGGCCTGCTCGATGCCGCCGGAGAAGATGGTCAGGAGCAAGAACGCCACCACCAGGATGACGACCACCGTGACGATGATTTGGAGGGTGAAGGACATCCCTTTGCGCTGCGCCATACCATATGTAGGGGCTGGCAACATTTAAAGGTTGGCGTCACCATCCGCCGAGCCAGGAACATAACAATGTTATATGCAGGCAAGAGAGAGGCCGATTTTAAACCTGCGTCGCCAAGAGAGAGCATGGGGATCGACCGCGCGCAGTACGGCGAAGTCACCGTCAACGGCAAGACCTACTACTCCGACCTGGTGGTCTGGTGGGAAGGCCGGCCTGCGCTGCTCGAGAAGACCCACCTGCTGGACCAGCGGCTGGCCAAGCGCGTGCTGAAGCCCGGGACCGAGGCGGTCGTTATCGGGACTGGCTTCGAGGGGACGGTCAAGCTCCTTCCCCCGTTCACCGCAGCCCTCAAGCGGGCCAAGGCCAAGCTCTTCGTGGACCGGACCGAGAACGCCATCGACATCTTCAACGCTTTCGCGGCCACGGGCAAGAAGGCGGTCGCGATCCTGCACGTCAGTCTCTGATCGTTGCTACAGCCGCGGCCACCGATGAATGGCCGCGGACGCACTGGCCAAAGGATTTAATCCGCCGCGGCCACTCTCTTCATGGCCATCACCATCCTCCGCCTGGGCCACCGCATCTTCCGGGACCAGCGGATCACGACCCACTGTGGCCTCACGGCGCGAGCGCTCGGCGCGAAGGAGATGTACTACACCGGCGAGCACGACCTGGGGATGGAGCAGTCCCTGGAGAAGGCTGCGGCCGCGTGGGGCGGCCATTTCCGCGTCCGCTACCTCGAGGCTCCGGGACCGTTCCTGCGCACGTTCCACGGAAAGGTCGTCCACCTCACCGCCTACGGCCTGCCCTTCCAGGGGAAGCTCGCGCAGCTCCGGCGTGCCCGCAGCCTGCTGGTGATCGTCGGTGGGGAAAAGGTCCCGCCCGAAATCTATCAGCGCGCGGACTGGAACCTCGCCGTCGGCAGCCAGCCGCACTCTGAAGTCGCCGCCCTCGGCATCGTCCTCTACGAGCTCACCGGCCGCCGGTTCCCCGCCCGCTTCACCCGCGCGAAGCTGCGCATCGTCCCCCAGGCGCGCGGGAAGCGCATGGAGCAGCCGCGCAGTTCGGGTCCAGCGCCAGCGCGAGGCAAGGCAAGGTTATAAGGCCCCAGTCCAAGAAAGCGACATGGCAGCGCTGTCGATGATGCAGAAGATCAGGATGCTCTTCTCCCCGCCACCGCGAGCATTCTTCAAGGCGGTCAAGAACGAGAAGACGATCCGGCCGGCATTCACGCTGTACGTGGTCGCGCTCGCCATCGGCACCGTGCTGATGACCGCGGTCCAGTTCGTCGCGGGCAACCCGTTCGCTGCCCTGTATCCGGGAATGCCACCCACAACAACGGCCTCGATCTTGTGGGGAGGAGTCTTCGTGTTCATACTCGGCATCGTCGGCATCTTCATCGCCGCCGGCCTAGTCCACCTCTTCGCCCCCCACCTGGGCGGCAAGACCGGCGTCTGGCGGACCTTCAACGCGCTGGCCTACGCTTCGATTCCCTTCTACCTGGTCTTCTGGATCGGACTCTTCCACATCGCCCTGGTCACCCTCATCCTGGTCGTCGCAGGCATCTGGGAGATCATCCTGACGATCGTCGGGATGTCCGAGCTCCACGACACCTCGAAGGTCAACGCCTTCCTCACCCTGTTGATCCCCTGCATCATTGTCGCGGTAGTGGCGATGGCGATCGCCGCCTTCTTCGTAATCGCCATCATCACCGCGAGCGGCGGCCTGCCCGTGGCCAACCCCGCCTTCGCCTTCAGCTGAGCGGCTATTCTGAGAAATGGATCGACGGCGGCGACGATGACTGGTTGGTCATCAGCACCACCCGGGAGTCAGCCTTCTCGTCCACGATCCGGTAACTTGAAGACTTCTCGATCTCGCGTGCGAACGCCTGGATCTCCGGGAACAGCGGCATGTCCGCGTACGCCAGCCGGTCGCGCGCCCCGCCGACCGCCATGAACGCTTTCACCTCGAGAAAATCGCATTGCGCGCGCTCCGCCAGCTGAGCATATCCCTGCGGATTCACGAAGTTCAGGCCCTTGACCAGCGTCAGCCGGATGACGCTGCGCTTAAATCGGTTCAGCAGCGAGAGCGAGCGCTGCAGCCGGTCCCACGCATCGTCGTACATCGGCAGCGCAGTCTTCACCAGTGTCTCGCGATCTGGAGCGGCGAGCGTGACGTACATCTGGGTCGGTTGCTGGTCGTCGTCAAGCAGCTGCTGCAGGCGGTCGGGATGCGTCCCGTTCGTGACGAGGAAGGCGGTCATGCCCCGGCCGTGGATGTCGTCGATGAGGTCGCCGATCATCGGGTAGAGGGTCGGCTCGCCGGAGAGCGAGATCGCGACGTGCTTGGGGTCCTGGGCCTGCTGGAACTTCAGGATCGGGGTGTGGGGGTTGCCCTTGAACCCCTGCAGGATCTCCCGGTGGGCCGCGATGGCATCGTCCATGATCTCTTTCGGCGAATCCCACTGCTGGTCTTTCTGCGGAAGAGCGTACCGCAGTGGGCGCCAGCAGAATGAACAGTTTTCTGAACAAGTGAAGAAGGTCGGGGTCATCTGCAGACACTGGTTCGAGCCGATGCCGTAGAACTTCTGCTTGTAGCAGCTGCCCGTCTCGCGCAGCGAGGCTTTGCACCACTGACACACCTTGATCGCAGAATGCTTGTTCGGCCCCACGAAGCGGTAGCCCATCGCCTCGTACTTCTTCATGCGCTCATCCATGACGCGGTTCTTGAGGGATTGGTCGATCATGAGGATTTTTAATCCTCTGCTTAAAAACAACCATGGACCCCCGCAGCTTCTACGATGCCACGGCCGCAGTATACGACGTGCGGCACGCGTCCCCTGCGACGCGTCTCCTCCGCGAGCGGGAGCGTGCGCTCGTGAAGCGCTACGGCCGCGGACCGACGCTCGACCTGGGCTGCGGGACCGGCGTCCACTTGCAGTCGGGCATGGTCGGTCTCGACGTGTCAGGGAGGATGCTGGCCCGTGCCCGCGGGAAAGCCGCTCTTGTTCAAGGCAGTGAGCAGCTGCCGTTCGCCGACGCCAGCTTCCGCAGCGTCCTCTGCTTCTTCACCGTCCTCAACATGGCCGATCCCCAGCTGCTGGCGAAGGAATGTTGGCGCGTGCTGCGGCCGGGCGGTCGGCTGTTGCTGTCGGTCGCGTCGGTCTGGGACCACGCTGGTCTCCCGGGGAAGACCCTGCGCGTGGCAGGAAGCCGCTTGCGGCTGCGGCTCTTCACCCTCCAAAAAGTCGCGGCCCTGTTCAGCGGCTTCGCGCTCGAGCATGCCGACTCCCTCTTCCGCGGCTGGACCCCACAGTGGGGCCAGTTCCGGCCCTGGTCGCCAGGGGAGCGGAAGCTCCTCGCGGAAGAGAAGGAGAAGCCGGTCGACACTGGCGGCATCTACCTGCTCGTGTTCAGGAGACGATAGCGGCACACCCGGCACCTTCCATCCCGGGGAACATTTATTCCCGCAAACGCAGGAAATTCCATGCGCATCATCCTGCACATCGACCTCGACTCCTTCTACGCCGCGGTGGAGGAGCTGCGCCGGCCCGAGATCCGGGGCAAGCCAGTCGTGGTCTGCATGTACTCGGGGCGGACGCCGGATTCAGGAGCCGTTGCTACAGCGAACTACCCCGCCCGCGCCCTCGGCATCCGAGCCGGGCTGCCGATCAGGACGGCGAAGGCCCGGGCCACCCCGGAGACGGTCTTCCTCCCCGCGGACCGCGACCACTACCGGCAGGTGTCGGACCGGGTGATGGCAGTCCTGCGAGAGCACGGAGACCGCTTCGAGCAGCGCAGCATCGACGAAGCCTACCTCGACGTTTCCTCGATCCGGTCGGTCGCGCGGGCCGAGCGACTGGCGCGGAGGGTCAAGCAGGCTGTTCAGGAGAAGGAAGGGCTGACCTGCACCGTTGGCATCGGCCCGAACAAGCTCGTGGCGAAGATGGCCTGCCGCCTGCAGAAGCCAGACGGCCTGACCGTGGTGATGGACTTCGACCGGGTGTTCGCCGACCAACCAGTCAGCAAGCTCTTCGGTGTCGGCCCCAAGACCCTGGCCATCCTCGAGCAGCGCGGCCTCAAGACCATCCGCGACCTGGCCCGCTCCTCCCCAGACCTGCTCGTTCAGGCGTTCGGCGAGCGGAAGGGCCAACTCCTCCACGATCACGCGCACGGCAAGGACGACGACCCGGTCACGGAAGTCGTGAAGCAGCAGCTCAGCAAGATCGGAACCCTGAAGAAGGACAGCGCTGACGTGCAGACAGTATGGGAGACCCTCTCCCGCCTCGCGGCTGAACTGCACGCGCGCGTGCAGAAAGAAGGCGTGACGTTCCGGACCGTTTCCATCCTCATGATCGCCCACGGCCAGGACCGCACCCGCAGCGTGACCTTGCCTGCTCCCACCGGCGCCAAGCAGCCGCTTCTGGACAGCGCGCGCCAGCTGCTCACCGATTATCTGGCCGCATACCCGGAGCCGGTCCGCCGCGTGGGCGTCCGTGTCTCCTCCTTCTCTGGGGAGCAGCCAAAGAACGCCGACCTCCGCCGGTACGCGCGGGCATGAGCTACTCGCGCCACCAGAGCACATCGTCCTTCTGGAGCCGGTCGAAGAGCCGCTTCGCCGTCGGCGTATGAAGTTCTTTCCTCTTGTCGAGGAACCAGCGCTTCATGACCGTCGCTCCCAATCTGGACTGTTCCGCAGCTTCGACTAACGCCTCTAAGAGATCGGCGTCCCGCACGACGTGGGCCTCCAGGCTGGCCTGTTTCTGGTAGGCCCTGAACGCTGCCTCCAGATCCTTCGCGCCGTCCAGGTTGCGGAGCTGCTCCCGGAGGATGGCCTGTTCGCCCTGCCGAAGAGAGACGTACTTCTTGTGGATGAAGGTCAGGTCGCCGGTCCGGGCTTCAGGCAGGTCGTGCGCCAGGCACATCGTGAGCACCGTCCCCACATCCGCATCTTCAGCCTGCGCAAGGAAATACGCGAGCAGCGTCTGCCGGTATCCGTGGGCGGCCACCGTTTCCTGGGTGGTCACGCCGACCTGGTATGGCCCGCTCCGGAGCGTCCGCGTGAGGACGCCTGCCTCGAAGAGCAGCGCCAGCAGCTTCCGCTCATCCATGACCATAGCTTGGGGCAGGGCATTATAAGGTTAGAGCTTGCGCGCCCGCGCATCGACCACGACGTGGACCTTGGAGGGGGAGAGGGACTTCACCACGCGCTTGTCCAGGACCTCGATCTGGAAGCCGCACGCCACTCCAGTAGCTTGCAGCTCGCCGAGCGGCTTCCGCCAAAGGTCCTGCTGCGCGTAGCGGTTGTGGTAGTGGATCGTCCCTGTCCGGTGGAGGAACCCAAACGCGGCCGGCAGGTAGGCCTCAGTTCCCGGGAAGTAGCCCATGACCACCCGGTCGCCCGCTGCCTGGACCTCGCGGCAGTCGCCCTCGATGACGGTCACGTTGTCCAGGCCGTTTAGTTCAACGTTCTCGCGCAGCAGCGCGGCCGCATCGGGGTTCTTCTCGATGGCCGTGACCCTGCAGGAGGGTGTCCGCTTCGCGATGCCCAGGGAGAAGTAACCGATGCCCGCGAACATATCTACAACCTGCTCGCCCGGGTCGGCGATGATCCGGCCGCGCTCCGCGGCGTTGCCCTTCGCAAACAGGACTTTCGTGACGTCGATCTTGAAGAGGCAGCCGTTCTCCTTGTGGACGGTGACGTCCTCGTAACCGGCGATGCGGCGGACCGCAGGCGTTCGCAGTTCGCCGATCACGCCCTCGCGCACGAACACACCAGTCGCACTGAGCAACTCGCGGATGGCCAGCCCGATCTCCCGCTCGTAGGCAGCCAGCTGCGGATCGAGCCGTAGCAGGACCAGGGTGCCCACGCGCTGGAACCCAGCCGGCAGGAGCGGCACCAATTCGAAAGGCAGGGTCCGCAGCCGCTCGGCAAGCTGCCGTCTGAACATGCTCATACGAGAGACTGTGATCCGAAGGTTTAACTCTTTTGCTCGCCCTTCTCGGCGACTTTCTGCTCCGTCTCTTTCCAGAGCTGGGCTGCCTCTTCCTCGGGCGTGAGTTTCTTACCTTTCTCAGGTTTCGGGGGTGTCGAGGTCGCCGGCTTCTTCTCGGTCGTCGTCGCGGGTTTCACCGGTGCGGCAGTCGTTGCAGGAGCCATGGCAGCTGCCGGCGCCTTCGCCTCGTCCTTGGCAGCCTTCTCGGTCTTCCCCTTCTTCTCCGGCAGCGCGACCTTCTCTTCGGGCAGCCGCGCATGGGCGATGCCCTCCTTCACCGAGACGACCACCTTGATCGCTCCCGGGGGCTTCTTCGCCCCGGAGATCCAGAGGTACTCGTTGATCCCGGCGGAGAGCTTCACCTCGTCCACCTTCGCGTGCCGCTCGAGGTAGGCCCGGATGACGTTGACGCTGCGGTTGACCCGAGAGATCCGCGGGTGGACAACCCACGATGCGCGCAGCGGAATCGTATAGACACGGTCGGCCATGGTTACACCTTCAAGTGGTCTCTCCTCCATGACGTGGTTCGGACGCGGATCCGCCGCGTGCGCGCCCGCTTCAGGCCGAACGCCCGGATGTCCGCCCACCGCGGGGCTGAACGACGCTTCGCTATGGCGACGAGCCGATTCTTCCGTCCGGATGGCTTGTTCCTCGACATGGTCACTTCCTTCTGATCGTGATCTCCTTTTTCTCCGTCAAGATTATAAGCACCTCGCGCAGCTTGGCGTCGGTCACGCGCTCCCGGAGCTTGCCCTGCTGGAAGAGCTGGACCAGGTAGAGCTCGACCTGGGCGGCCGTCCCCGGGTCGGCAACGCGCACCCGTCCCAGCCGTTCCAGGGCATGCTTGTCCAGGATCTGGCCCAGCAGCTGGGCCTTCATGGCCTCGGCCTGCTTGAGCTGCTGGGCGTAGGATTCCGGGTTCAGGTGGCCGTTCATGTCCCCTCCTTCCAGGCGTGCGCATACGCATCCTGTTCCGCGGTCAGTCCGTCAATGTTCAGGCCCATCGCCTCCAACTGGAGGCGGGAGATCGCGTCATCGATTGAACTCGGGAGGCTGATGACCGACGGCTGGAGCGACGCCCGGTGCGTGACCAGGTATTCGACCGCGAGCGCTTGTCCGCAGAAGGACATGGACATCACCAGCGACGGATGCCCTTCGGCCGCGGCGAGATTCACGAGTCGGCCCTCTCCGGCGACGAAGAGCTTCTTCCCCTGCAGGTCGTACTCGTCGAGCGACGGCCGCACCTGCCGCTTCTTACCTGCAGTGGCGAGGGCCTTGAGGTCGATCTCGACATCGAAGTGGCCCGAGTTCGCCAGAATAGCCCCGGACTTCATGGCCTGGAAGTGCTCCTTGCGGAGGATGCCCTTGTTCCCGGTCACGGTGATGAAGATGTCGCCGATCCGGGCAGCCTCAGTCATGGGCATCACGCGGTGGCCGTCCATCACCGCCTGGAGAGCACGGAACGGATCAACCTCGGTGACGATGACCTGGGAGCCCATGCCCCGCGCGCGGAGGGCGACGCCCTTCCCGCAGCTGCCGTAGCCGGCGACGACGACGGTCTTCCCGGCGAAGAGGATGTTGGACGCGCGCATGATGCCGTCGAGGGTGGACTGGCCCGTTCCATAGAAGTTGTCCATGAGGTGCTTGGTCCGGTTGTCGTTGACCGCGACGATCGGGTACCGGAGGGCCTGCTCCTGTTCCATGGCCTTGAGCCTGACCACGCCGGTCGTGGTCTCCTCGCAGCCGCCCCACAGGTCGCGCAGCAGGTCAGGGTGCTTGGTGTGGATCTCGGTCACGAGGTCGCAGCCGTCGTCGATCGTGATCTGCGGCCGGAAGGCGATGACCTGGTTCAGGTAGCGGTAGTAGTCCTCCTTGGTCTCGCCCTTGTAGCCCCAGACCTTGACGCCCTCCTTTGCCAGGGCGGCACAGACGTCGTCCTGGGCCGAGAGCGGGTTGCAGCCGGTGATCGCCACGTCAGCCCCACCAGCACGCAGCGTCCGGACCAGGACCGCGGTCTCCTTGGTGAGGTGGAGCGCCATCCCCACGCGCACGCCCTTCAGGGGCTGCTCGCGCGCGAACCGCTCCCGGATCTTCATGAGCGCGCCCATCTCCATCTCGGCGAGCTCAATGTTCCGCTGGCCCTGCTCAGCCAGCTCCAGCTTCTTGACTTCAAAATGCGGGCCCGTGTCCATACTCACTTCAGGGATTTCGCGACGCTGTCCAGGAATTTCTGGCCTGCGGGCGTGATGACCCTGCCTTTCCCTTTCTCAGTCTTGACCATGCCCGCGGCCTCCAGCTGCCGCAGCAGGACACGGATGATCTTGCCTGACGCCAGCGCCCGGTGTTCGGGCTGGTGGCCGTTGTTCTTCCGGCTCGAGTACCGGCGCCGCAGCCTCGAGACGCCTTGCCGCTGCTCCAGGGCGATCGTCCGCAGGAGCGCCGCTCCCCGGATCCACCACCAGTTCACCTGCTGGGGCGCGGTCTCCTTGGCGTGGCCGGTCTTCACGAAGAGCGACCAGCGCGGCTGCTGCATCGCCTCCATCGCCTGGAGCGCTTCGGCTGCCTTGATGATGAGCGTCTGCGCTTCGACGTCCTTCACGGATGCCATACCCTCCTACTTCCCTGAAGGGTTAATAAATGTTTGACGCACCGCGATTGTAGTGCCTAGAGGCCGGATTCCCGACGGTAGGGCAGCCGGCTGACGTGGCCGCAATCCAGGCAGGTCACGAGGACGGCCCGCTGGGCCGCGCTCGTCCTGAACCGGACGTTCACGCCCGGTCGCAGGTAGTGGGAGCAGGCCCGGCAGAACCGTCTCCTCAGCTCGGGGCTGATCCGGACCGTGTAGCGCATGGCGATCTTCCGTGCCAGCTGCACGTAGCGGTGGGCCCGGTCCGGTCGGGCAGGGAAGGTCCGGTCGGCGAGCGAGAACAGGATCTCGACCCGCTCGCGGGCGATATCCTTCTGCCACTGGGGCTTCTTCGAGGGCGTGCGCATGGGCATTCCTTGGTTTCAGGGCAGAAAAAGCCGACCTAGGCTGGTGGAGTGTCAGGTCCGGGTTTCTCTGCCGACTCGGCAGGCTTCTCAGGCTGCTTCTCCTTCTTCCCGAGGATGAAGAGGATCCGGTTCTCCCGGCCGGAGACAGGTTCAATGTCAACGATGCGCCGGCTCTTCATGTCCTTGATCAGCCGGGAGACCTTGGCCTTGGAGAAGTTCGTGTCCCGGACCAGGACCTTCTGGAGGGCCTTCCCTCCCTCGCGCTGGAGGATGTCGACAATGGCCTTCTCGTCCGGATTCAGGACCGTGGTCATGTCAGGAGCGGGCCGCTTCTTCCGGGCCATCACCAGGAGGCCGACCATCACGATGATGACGATCCCTGCGACGGTCGCGATCAGGACGCCCGGAACGTCAGCCAGGATCGGCAGGACATAGGAGACGGAGAACTGCAGGTTCTGCTGGCTGACGTTCTGCCGCTCCCAGAAGACCATGATCCGCCTGCCGTCAGAGAGGATCCCCCCGTCCTGCGGGAAGTAGGAGTTGTTCGCGACATCCTCGGACAGGATCGCCGTTTCAGGAAGCCGGATCAGCACGAACGCCTGGTCGGTCGCCGGGAACCCATAGTCGACCGTGAAGAGGAACTTCCCGTCCTCCTCCTTGACGACGTCGGTCGTGGTGAAGGAGAGGGTCAGCTGGTTGAGTTCTTCCGTCATCCCGACGAAGTCGCAGGAGATCGTATCCCCCTCCGCGACCGCGCAGTCAGCCGAAGGGAAGGTGCTCTTCGCCTCGAGGTTGTCGATGGCGAAGTTCAGGCGGTAGTCCAGGTGGGGGACCGGCTCCTGGAACTTGATCGTGATCACGTTCCTGACCGACAGGTCGTCGTTGATCGTGTCCTCGATCCCATAGTACTGGAACTGGGCGCGGGCCGGTGCGGCCAGCACGAGAAGGAGAACGATCCCGAGCAGCAGGGATTGTTTCATGCCTTTCCTTTGTCCGTAAAACTTTTAAAGATGCCGGCCGTGAAACAATCCGCCACTCGTGGAGGTCGGCTTTATAATGCCTCCTTCCTACCCTAGCTCATGGACCAGCTGGTGGACACGGTCCGCTCGATTGCCCAGCGCCTCGCGGCGACAGACGCTCAGCAGCGGGAGGCTGCCGCTGCAGCAAAGCGCCTAGCCGTCCGGGTGGAACCGGTCCCGCTCCATGACGTCACGGTCGCGGGGGTCGATGGCGGCCTCGTGAAGCGCTCCCTGCACGGGATGGACTGCCTGCTCGTGCGCGCTGCGGCTGCATCGTTCCACTACCGCGATGGCGGCGTCGCGCAGGTGCGCTATTACCCCTCCCGCTTCCCCCCGCCGCAGCCTGAAGTGCCAGAAGGCCTTTCCGAGGGGGAGTGGCAGTCCTTTGCCTCCCTGCGCCGGCTGCGGGAGGAGACCGGCACCGCAATAGCAGCCTTGGAAGCCCTGAGACCCACGGTCCTGCTCATGGACGGCCTCCTCGCTCCCCACCCCCTGGACCGGCCTTCTCCCCGCATGGAGGCCCTCTACCAGGAGGTCATCCGCAACTATACGACCCTCTACGGTCTCGCCGTCCGCCACGGCATCGGGCTGGCCGGCATCGTGGAGGACAGCAGGAGCGCGGTCTTCTGCGACTTCCTGCGCGGCCAGGGAGTCCCTGTCCCGGCGACGGCCCGAGACACCAGCTTCCTCTCCTTCCTCCTCGATCAGGGGGAGCGGACCCCTCCCATGGCCTGGCCAGAGGTGGAGACCTTCTTCCTCCGGACGGCCCGGGATGACCGGCCGCTCCGGGTGGACTACCTCCCGAAGACCATCCCCCTCGCGCGCCTTGCAGGCCTCCTCCTCTCGGTTTCCGGTCAGCACAAGGGCTACGGCTTCCCTGCCCCGCTGATCGAGGCCGACCAGGTGGCCAAGCTCGCGGAGGAGGAGATGGACGCCTTCTCATCCCGCCTCGTGGCCCTCTGCCGGGGCCTCCCCGGCGCCCTCCGCCTCCGGCGGGACCAGCGGCCGTTTTAAGGACTTCCGATGGAAATCTCTGTTTTATCCCGTTTTACTGATATAAAAGGCCTTTTTCCACTCTTAGAACAATTAAGAGGAAGATAATAACGCTTTTTATCGGTAAGAAGGCTTCTTTTCCTTATGCCACCCCTCACAGAAACTGTTTCACGCAAGATATATATATCCAGTAGGGAGAAATAGACTATACTCCTTCCGGGGTCCCGGGGTTCGCCTGGGGTCTGCGGGAGGCATGTCCCTCCACGGGGGGGCCATGATATAACATAGGAGGGTATAAATGAATATCAAAAAACTCATGGCAGGTTCATTAGCCGCCATCACAGCAGGAGCCACACTCGGAGCAGTCGCTTTCGGCGCTGGCATCGGAGACTACGTCTCGAACACGGACGGTACCCTGACCTCACCGATGGTCGTCATCGGGTCGTCAGCTGGTAGCGCAACCGAGTACCCGAAGGACGTGGTCGCCGCGGCAGACCTTGCAGCTCACGTTGCAGGGTACGCCACGACCCCGGTCGCCGTCGCAGGAAGCGCGAAGTCGTTCTCTATCTCGGGTGAAGGAAAGGAAGTCGGGACGACAAACACCCAGATTTTCCTTGACAACTCCCTCGGTAAGAGCGGTCTCCGATCAACGATGACATCAGCCGAACTTCCCACCTTCTTGGCGAGCGATCAGGTGATTGACAAGAACTCCACCACCATTAAATACGATCAGTTCTTGTTCCTCACCCCGAGCAGCACGAGCTCAGCGTCGTACACGCTGCAGTTCGAGCGGCCGAGCAGCTCGTCCTCTGACGACGGAATGTACACTTTCGGTCGTTTCCCCACATCACCAACAAAGACCGATTACTTCGCCAACTACCGCCTGAACTTCAAGAAGGACTCGGGCTTTTCGGCTCTCGTCGGCAAGACGCTTAACATTGCAGGAGAAACATACACTGTACTGGCTAACTCTGTCTCAGTCGGTACACCCAAGCTGGAGGCCACCAAGGCCGCAGCCAGCAAGGATGTGCTAGTCTCGGACGGGGATGTCGACATCACAGTAGGATCGAGCACGTACACGGTGAAGGTGATCGGAACATCCGACTCCACCACCGCAGTCGTGGCGGTCAACGGGGTGTCGAAGTCGGCGACGAAGGGAGCGACCACGAACATCAACGGCGTTGATGTTTACGTGGATGACGTCTTCCACTTCGCCAACAACCAGGAATCCAGTGGTGCAAAGCTACTCGTCGGCGCAGAGAAAGTCATCTTCCAGAACGCCTCGAAGATAAAAGTCGGTACTAACGAAGACAGCATTGACGGTACCTACGTTGTCTTTACGCAATCTGGCGGGGACAAGATATCCACAATGGACATCTACTTCGGTGCGTCGGCCTCGAGTGTGACAGACAACCTTAAGGCAGGCAACTGGTACAAGCTCCCGGGTCTCTCAAAACTCGCGCTGTTCTTCCCAGGAGTCTCTGAAGACTTGACCGCTTCAACCCGAAACACCCTCAAGGTCGTGGGTTCTGGAGACAATCTCCTCCAATCAACCTGGACCGATTTCAACGGCAAGAGCGGCACCATCACGTGGGGATACAAAGCGTCGTCAACCGGTACAACTTTCAGCCTCGCAGACAGTAATGGCAACACCATTCAGGTGAAGGAGCTCGCCAACGTTTCACAGGACCAGTACGTGGTTCTGGATGCTGGAGACTTCCCACATTTGATGCAGCTGACTAGCGTATCCTCTGACTCGCTGAGTTTCACCTTGAAGGACGTCTTTAGTGGCGACAGCGTGAAGTACGAGCTAGCTTCGAGCGATCTCGGTAAGAAAACCATCTACATCGACGGACAGGCCTACAAGGCCCTCTTCGATGGAATTGCGAACACAACCGTCAGCTTCAGTTGGGGTGACAACGCCGGTTTCAACACCGTCGGTGATTCCACCACCATCTGGCCGACCCTTAAGGGTAAGAACGGTGAGAGACTCGCCTTGGTCACGGTAAATGAGACTATCGTAAATGCAACCACAGGGTCAAATACCAAAATACAGCTTCCCACAGGAGCTGTCAACATCTCCCTTATCAGCAACACAACCGGTGGTTACCTCATTAACCTCACGGCCATCACGGACGAGGACGGGGAGTCAAGTGCATGCACTACTACTCCCTGTGTCACCCATCTCAACCTTACGGCAGGTGGTGTTGGTCAATCGTACGCCTTCACCCTCGGTAAGACATCAACAGGTGGCCTGAAGTACAACGTGTCAGCTATGCCGGGCGTCGGTAACTCGAGCTTTAACATCACCATTGTCGGTTCTGCCGATCAAACAAACGGCGGAATAACTCAACCTGGTTTTGTTATCTTCGAGGAGAAGGACGACACCGGTGACCGATACGCTGTGTTAGTCACCGCAACAACCGAGACATCGGGCTCCAACAACGTGGCGATTCCGGCGGCACCTATCTTCACCGCAACCGAGGACTCTCAGTCGAGAGGAACTGACTCAACGATCACCGACTACGTCGATCTCTACGGGATCTACGCAGTCCGGACAACCTCGGGTCAGGATACCTTGACGCTCTACTACCCTGACGACCAGGTCTACGCGATCGTGGGCGCGGGGTCAGCGGATGCAACCGCATCCATTGGTGGAGCTTCAGGAACCACGGTGAATGCTGCGGTCGTGATCACTTCCCCCGTCGCCAAGCTCGACAACGAAGTCAGCACAACGACGTTGGCAAGCGATCTGATCCTTGTCGGAGGGCCGTGCGCGAACACGCTCGTGGCAACCCTCGCTGCAGACGCGGCGAACGGTATCCCGACGTGTGAGGCATGGTCGCTGACTACGGGACTGATCAAGGAAGTGAGCAACGCCTTCGGCTCGGGCAGGAAAGCACTGGTCGTCGCTGGCACGAACGCCGACGACACCCGTGATCTTGCTGCGCTGGTGATGGGCGGAACTCTGTCATACGAAGTGTAAGCCACTCGAGAAAGGGATTTCATTTTTCCCCTTTTTGGAAACCGGTAGCATGTGTTTGGCAGCTAAACACGTA
>JACQII010000005.1 GCA_016198585.1 Candidatus Aenigmatarchaeota archaeon
AAGAGTTTATTCTTATATATGTACTTTGCTATATATGTAAAAATACACTATCTATGAAAAATATAAATGACAGTATGGTTTATAAAGGATGTTATATGGTATATGTTTTTGTCTTTCCCGGGGTTCCGCATTCCAGGGGAGAGTGAGAGGTGGAAGCGGACATCCCTCGAAAACAGGCATCAATAGGCCATACACGTATGCGAGGCGAAGAGCGGGCATTTAAAGATGATTTCCCAGCCTGTCTCATGATCCAGGCTAGCAAAACGAGTGAACGCATCCAGATGGGGAGATGGTGGCTGGAGCGGGAAGCCAGCCTCGAACCCAATGGGCAGGTCTGGGTACGGTGGCGCTACGGCACCCCAGAGAGCTGCTACTATTCCCCGCTGATCAAGGAAGGCGACCGGATCGTCTACATTGACATCCTGGCGGAAGACCGGCGGAGCATGGTCCACCTGCCCGCCGAGGTCGACGTCAGCTTCGGCGGCTCGGAGGGAGTCTTCCGCCCCTACCTCCTGGACGAGAGCGCCAACCCGCCGGCCAAGTGAGACGTGGGAACGGACATATGAGCTTCCTCGGAGAATAAGGGTATATGATCGACCATGTCCCGTTCTCCCCGGTCTGGAAGGAAAGCCTGGCGACGGGGGCCAGCCTCTTCTGCATCTCCTTCGTCATCCGCTCTGTCCAGGTCGCCCAGCTCACCGTGGGCTTCGCCCTCTTCTTCATCTTCCTCGGCGTCGTGCTCCAATCCACCGAGCGGTCGTTCACCTCCCTCTGGCTGGGCATCAAGCTCTTCCAGACCCTCTCCATGGTCGTCCTCGGCATCCACATCCTTGTCACCCTGACCGACCTGTTCTTCTGGGCCGCCTTGATCCTCGCCTGCGGCGGGGTCTTCCAGTTCATCACCCTCTCCCTCTGGTTCCGGGGATCCCTGGAAATCGAAGACTGACTCCAGAGTGAGACATGCGATCGGACATCCGGAAGCCGGCTACCTCTCACTTTCGCCGCGGGAGGGAAGGTGAGCCTTCGAAGCGGACATTACCACGGCCTGGACTGCAGGACGTTCTCCGCGATCGCGCTGTTCACCGCGGCATGCGCGGCATGCTCCCTGGTCCAGAGGAAATACGCGTTCATGTGCAGGAGCAGGTTCCGGTACATCATCCCGGTCACCGCATCGTACCTCTCAAGCCCTGCGCGGATCTCCTTCCCGTGCGTGGCTGCGCGCGCACAGCCGGGCGCGCAGGGGAACAGGTCCATGGTAAAGTAGGACGAGACGACGTCCTCGGGCAGGTCCCGAGAGCGCGCCGTATTCTCACCCACCCTCCCTGACGGCATGCCGAGCAGCGCCTCCAGTTGCCGGCGTGGCCGTGTCTGCGGTTCCTGGAGGATGGCCTGCACCTCAGGCCCGCTGGTGCCCTTCCCCAGGGCGCCCTGGTCTGCCATCTGCTCCATGGCCGTCCGCTCCGACGCCACGAACGTCTCGACGCAGCACTCGGGAAGGCCGAGGAGCTCCCCATCCAGGCGGATCCCCTCGAGATACGCCTCACTCCTCCGGCCCTGGCGGATGTCCTGGGTCGCTTGGCGGAACGCTGCCCTCACTTTCCCGGGATCTGCCTCCTGGGAGAAATAGAAGCGGCCGTAGAGGGTGCCGCTCCCCAACGTGGGCTGGAGCGCATACCCAACTCTCACTTTCCCCTCCAGCCCCTTGACCTCGGCGTAGATGCTCTCCTCCTCGAACGCCCGACAAGCCTGCCCGTAGTCTTCCGGAAGCTCCCCGACTCCCAGGGCTGGGGTGGTGATCGCCGCCGCCTCCCGGGCCCCGGCCAGGACCGGGAAGTACGCGTCCAGGGCAAAGAGTGGCCAGATAGCCTGGGTCGCCCGCTCCCACGTCTCCCACACCTGTCGTTCCATGCCCTCCCCTGGGGAGTGAGCTTTAAATCCGGACTTTCCCTGCCCGCCTCCCGAGCCAACCCGCACTTTTGGAGGTGTTTTCCCTCCTGGACCCCACCCCTCCCCTCACAAACCACCCCGTTCCCCGAGACCGCCCAAAAACCACATCCCCGAGAGTGGCGATACATACCGATTTCCAGCCCAATGTCCGGAAATAGGTCTTTCCGGACATGCAGATCAGGCTCGGGCGATGACCGGGAACCTCTGACTTGCCGTGTACAGAACGGTGACGCGAACAGTGGCGCAGTCAGAGGAGAAGCTCTAAAGCTACTTCCTGACCGGGCTCGTCCAAAAGAATATCCTTCTGGACTTTCCGGCTATCATCGTCCACGATCCTGCCGCCATCACGTATCAGAAGATCTCCTTTGCCGACCTCGCCCGCCAGGTCTGGGGAGCCTAGCTCGGCGGCCGCCGCAGGGAAGGTCATGCCGGACGCTGGAAGACACCGATGAAACCTATTTATGTCCATAGACCAACGACAACGCAAGGAGGCTGTTGATCGATGGTCACGGTGATTGCGGTCCTGGTGCAGTTCGTGCTGAGCCTGCTCGTGTCCGGGATTCTGATCTACGTCGTCACCAAGGCCCTCCGGCAGAAGGAAGGAGTCGGCACGGCCCTCGGCGCTGCCCTCGTCGGGTCGGTCATCTATGCTGGGGCGTATTTCTTCCTGGGCACCGGGATCCTCGCAGCGCTGGTCGGCGGGGTCGTCTGGCTCATCGCTCTGGGCAGCCTCTACGAGATGGGGTGGACGAAGGCCTTCGCGATCGCCTTCATCGTCTGGTTCCTGGCCACGGTGATCGGCACGTTCCTGCCCACGCTGACCGGGCCGCTCTGACCTCGTGGAACCCGCAGCACCTGTCCGGATTTAAGTCTCACCTCGACCATAGAGAGGGTATATGCCGCGCACCTTGCCCCGGTTCCTGAGTCCCTTGGAGGTCGCGGAAATGTTCCGCGTGACCACCGACCTGCGGGATTGCATGCTGCTGAAGTGCCTGTACTACCTTGGTCTCCGCAACAGCGAGGCACAGCACCTCCAGATCGAGGACATCGACGTCATCAACCGGACGGTCAAGGTCGTCCAGGGCAAGGGAAAGAAGGACCGCTACGTCCCCATCCCCGGGTCGTTCGGTGACGAGTTGCGCGCCTTTATTCAGGGCCGTTCAGGACCCCTCTTCGCGGGCCGCGCCGAAGGCCTGCTCTCGGACCGGCACATCCGGCGCCTCGTGAAAGAGGCGGCTGTCCGTGCGGGGGTGCGCAAGGCGCAGGAAATCCACCCCCACACCATGCGCCACTCCTACGCGACCCACCTCCAGAACGCGGGCGTCCCCCTGAACGTGATCCAGAACATCCTGGGCCACGCGCGCCTGGAGACGACGACCATCTACACCCATCTCGGCATCGAGCGCACCAAGGAGTGGGTCGAGAAGGCCTTCGCCGACAAGACGATCGAGAAGTAGCGGACCGTCTCCATCGCTTCATATGGTAAGGCTCACTCGGCAAGGTCGAAGAAGAACGGGGGCATCCAGAAGTAGTGTCGGCCGAGGAACCTCGCAAGGGCGGGCAAATCCTGCAACTGATTCAGCTGCTGCCCGATGTTTTCTCCAGTGTGGCGGTACGCGTACGGTCTTTCGAACCCGTTGAGCTTGTCATGCTTTTCGAGACAGTCCGCAGCCTGGGAAGGGCGGCCAGCCTGGTGGTGGAGCCATCCCAGATAGAAGTAGACCCCCGAGAGATAGTCCCAGCGCCCGTCAGGGTCCTTCTCCTCCCTCTCCTGCAGGCTGCCGAAGCCCCGATACTCTGAAAAGGAGACGGGGTATGTCTGCAGAACACGCTCAAGGGTTTCGAGGGCCTTGTCCGTGTCGCCCATCCAGCCATACGCCGTTGCCAGGCCGATCAAGGCCTCGTGATCGCTGGGGTCCTGCTCTGCGAGGCTCTGAAAACAGGCAATTGCCCGGGGATCCCTCTGGGAGAGGTAGAGGTTCCCCAGCGGCAATAACGCCTCGGGGACTTCAGCCTTCGCCCGCTCAAAGCATGCGATCGCCCGGTCTGGAGATCCGCGCTTTTCATGGGCGAGTCCTAACGGATAATACAGGCGCGGCTCTTCGGGTCGCAGATCAACTGCTCTCTGGAAGTACGTGAGCGCCTTCTCCAGGTCAGGATCAGGATCATCCCCCGAAGCGTCCTGCTTCAAGAAGAACTTCCGGAATATTTTCCTCACCGCCCCGAGGGACCCCTGTGGACCTTCAGTTCGCATGAGATAGGCCGCTCCGACAAAGGAGTAAAAGTGAGGGTTATCCGTCACGTGCTCCAGGGTAGGTTCACCGACTTCGATGATCCGTTCCCACGCGTCTCTCGAGAAGTTGTCCCGCTGGAGCGCTTCTAGCGCATGGACGAGATCCTCCCCCGAGGCTCTCCTCCACTCCTGCGTCTCCGGGTTGTCCCGCAGGGCATCCTCAAGTTCAGACCAGCCGAACTGCTCCTCGAAATAGTCATCAAGCTCTCCCATATATACCATTGACGGCCGGTTTAAGAAAGCGATAAAGGATGTTGCTGCGTTCCTGGTATGGGTTCCAGCTGCCCATGACGACCGTCAGAAACGGTCAAGCTCAGAGGATGGGTGGAAGCGGTCCGGCGACTGGTCGGATGCTGAAGTCGTGGTTTGCATACGAGCGAGGATGTCTGGCGTCCACACCAATCAACACCGTATCTTCATTCTGCCCAAAGAGGTGACTCTGCCCCCACCGCACGAGGGCAACATCGAGCTGTCCAGAAACCCCATCCTTCTCGTCTCGCGGAGTGAAGTAGAGGATAGTCGTCCGTCCCAGAGGAGACAAGGCCTGCTCCCACGACACGGGAATGACGTCTGTCGGAATCCCAAAGACGTCATCCCACGCGGCCACCGGGTATCCGTGCGACTCGGGAACAGACACTTCTCCGACCTCCTCGTCTCCATGCAGAACGATCCTGCGATATCGGTGCGTCCCTTTCCCATCGACCTCATAGGCGATGGGACTGTGGCCGCGAGGGACTCGCAACCCCGTCCCTGTCCATATCGTCGTCCGCCACGCGCGTTCTCTCGCGTAGACGTCATCATGCATGGTCCTACCCTCGCGAAGGGCAGCTTCGACCTGTCTCTGGAGGAAGAGCTCCTCCGCTGCGAGAGACAGGCGAGTGCTCTTCTCCAGATCGCTCAGTGAGCTGTAATAGTCCGAGCTGGTCTGCCGCGTCCGAGGGGAGAAGACCAGGTGGTATCCCGGACGATCATAGCGCACGGAGGCCTGAGCAGGGCTGGATGCAGCAGGAATCTCCAGATGCCCCTGCAGTTCCGTAGCTCGGTACGGCGTGTGGGTCACATCCTCTTCGCCCTGATCCATGAAATGGACCATGCCTCTTCTTCGAGAGCAGACATAAAAATCTTCCGGCGCCCGGAGAGGGAAACCGTCTGCCAGAGACGAAGATACTTGGGGATGCGGCACTTAAATACCGGCAGCGACCAAGTATGACACCGGGTAGGGTATGGGTATCAGTCTGGACGTGGGCAGCTACCTCAGGAATGCGGCCGTCTTCGACCTGAAGGCGGGCTTCATCACCGCCGTGGTAGCGTTGCCGCTGGCGATCGCCTTCGCCATCGCCTCGGGAGTCAGCCCGATCATGGGCCTCTACACGGCCGTGATCGCCGGCATCCTCGGCTCCACGTTCGGCGGGTCGTCGTTCTCGATCACCGGCCCGACGGGCGCGATGACGGTCATCATCCTCTCCACCGTCGGCAAGTTCGGGGTCGAAGGCCTCCTGCTCGCCGGCCTCTTCGCCGGACTGTTCCAGGTCGCCTTCGGCGTCCTGCGCCTGGGCAAGATGGTGAAGTTCATCCCCCTCCCGATCGTCTCCGGGTTCACCGCCGGCATCGGCGTCATCATCTTCATGGGCCAGATCGCGAACTTCTTCGGCCTGGCGATCCCGCCCCATGAGCGCATCTGGGAGACCGTCGCCGCGATCGGGCAGGAGGTCAGCTCGGCCAACGACATCGCCGTCGGCATCGCCCTCGTGACTATCGCCGGGCTCCTGGTCCTGCCTAGGATACTCTCGCGGATCCCGGGCGTGAAGAACATCCCGCCATCGATGGTCATTCTCCTGGCTTCCACGGCCGCGGTGGTCGCCCTCGGTTGGAGCGTCCCCCAGGTCGGGAACATCCCCTCCGGGCTGCCGAGCTTCCAGATGGTCAACATCACCGTCGACCTGGTCCAGGCCATCCTCCCGGCAGCCCTGACGATCGCCCTCCTGGGCTCGATCGAGGCCCTGCTCTGCGCCGTGGTCTGCGACGGGATGACCAACACCAAGCATAAGAGCGACCGCGAGCTGGTCGCGCAAGGCATCGCGAACGTCGCGATGCCCTTCTTCGGCGCGATCCCCTCGACCGCGGCGATCGCCCGGAGCGCGGTGAACATCCGCGAGGGCGCCAAGACCCGCATGGCGGGGATCATCCACGGCGTCATCCTGCTGCTGGTGATCCTCTTCTTTGCGCCGTACGCGCAGCTGATCCCGAAGGCCTTCCTCGCCGGGATCCTCATGGTGGTCTCCATGCGCATGATCAACATCCACGAGTTCAAGACCATCATGCGGATCAGCAAGGCCGACGCCGCCGTCCTGTTCCTGACCTTCGCGCTCACGATCCTGACCGACCTGGTGTTCGCCGTCCAGGTCGGTATGGTCCTCGCCATCTTCCTGCTCTTCGCCCGCTTCACCAGGATCATCGACATCAGCACCATGGAGCACTACGACGCGAACACGGGCATCAACGCCCTCGTCAACAACAGCCCCCTGCTGAAAGACAAGGTCGGCATCTACACCATCCACGGCCCGTTCTTCTTCGGGGCGATGAGCGTGTTCGAGCGGAAGCTCGACCAACACATCCACATCCGGCGGCCGTTCACCATCATCCGCATGCGGAACGTCCCTTTCATGGACAGCACGGCCGTGATCCGCCTCAACATCTTCATCCGGGAGCGGCAGAAGCAGGGAGGCAAGGTCTACCTGACCGGACTGAACAGGAAAGTCCGTTCCACCCTCTTCCGCGACGAGGAATTCTCGCGCCTCGTCCGGAAAGACGACGTCTTCGACCGGACGCGCCAGGCCTTGGACTACCTGGAAAAGGTCATGGCCGACGCCGCGCCTGCCCCATCCGCGGTCGCGCAGGCCGTCGCCCCGCCGGCGACCGTGCAGACCAGCCCTCCACCCTCATCTGCGCCGTCGCCGTCCGACT
This sequence comes from Candidatus Aenigmatarchaeota archaeon, assembly GCA_016198585.1. GTDB lineage: Archaea > Aenigmatarchaeota > Aenigmatarchaeia > QMZP01 > QMZP01 > JACQOD01. Next base: position 7,205 of record JACQII010000005.1, read on the forward strand.
CCGTTTCCAGCCGGTCGGCAGCTGACCCGCCCGTGGACCCGTCGGATTTATCTGGACGCTCCCCATAATAAGTATGGTCAGTCCGCTCGCTTCCCTTGCCACGTCCGTTGCCCTTGGCCTCACGCTGGCCTGCGCCGCGCCGCCCGCCGCTCCTGCACCGTACCTCTCGGCAGAGGACCGGCGGGAAATAGCAGCTCTCGCGCACGATCTCGCCGGGCAGCGGAGCCTCTACCTAGTGTCTGAAGGAGCGTCAGCCGCGGACATCGCCGATTCCCTGTTGGGAACGCTCCGCGAGGCGGGGTTCCGCCACTTTCGCCTCCAGGGGATGGCCTACGATCCGACGGGGAGGCTCGAGCCGGTCGGCCCGCTCCCTCCAGAGGTTGATCTGCTCACCGCCGCGGCCGAAAACCTGGGGTACGAGGTTGGGGGATGCTCTGTTCCTGCAGCTGTCCAGGAGGAGGCAAGCCGCTACGACGCTGCTGGGAAAGGCCGGGACGTCCTGCGCCGGACGTGGATGCGGCGCGCGGTCGAGGACGACCTGGCGTCGCGCCACTCGCCGGTCATGGTGTATGCGAACGGCGAAGGCGATAGCGATTTCTTCCTCGCCCAAGGTGGCATGACCCTCACCGTCGTGGACCCGGACAGCCTCCCGCGGAACCGGCGGTCCTACTACCGGCAGCGCCTGGTTAGCGTGGGTATGGATCCTGACCGGTTGGAAGGGGCGGTCGTGCTCCCGGGCGTGTCCGCGTTCGAGGTCGCGCTCCTGCTGCCGCCGGACGGCAAGAGTCACTGAGCAGGCCTTGGCGCCGTTCCTGGGGCGTCACACCCGCGGCGAGCAGGACGATTCGGCGTCGCCGGCAGTGAGCACGCAGCCCGGCTCCGGGCAGACCAGGCCCTGGGCGGCGATCTCCTCGTTCCCTGCGACGGGCGTCCGCTTCTCGTATCCTTCAGCTGCAGGAGCGTACCAGGTGCAGCCGCCATCGCCTGCGCCCGGGTAGATGGAGCCGACCGGCGAACCGGGGACCCCGGCCAGGGTGAAGCGGGGGAAGATCGAGAGCGGGCCGACCGCGAGGAAGAACGCGATCGCGAGCGCTGCCGCCGCGAGCAGGAGGTGGACGACAGTCAGGCCCATGCGCTCACTTCTTGACCTTCTTCTTGGCTTTGTCGTCGGCCGCGTCTTGGAGGGTGGTGAACTTCTTGACCACGGTCTCGAGGTTCTGGGCGATCTCCCACCCGTCGTCGGTCAGGATCACGCGCTTGATCCGGCCCTTCTTCTCGAACGAGACCATACCGAGCTTCTGGAAGACGTTCAGGATCTTGATCGTGTGGGAGTAGGTGCAGTCCGCTTCCTTCGCCAGGATCGTGGCGTAGACCCCGCCCTTCGCGGACTTGATCCCGGTGATGATGCGCACGGGCTTCTCGCGAAGAAAGAGGTCGCCGAGGATGGAATTGCCCATACAGTCCATTGTTTGAGCCGCGTGCTTAAATAGGTTCCGGCGCAAAAAGGATTTTATAACATATGTGTTTCTGCACAGCCGTCGCCTCCCCGGCTGGTCAGGCGCGCATCTCGATCACGAGGGCGACGAAGATCAGGGCGAACCCGCCGACGATCGAGAGGAAGAAGTTCAGCCCGGAGACGTCAGGGTTGATGATCAGCTCGGCCGCGTTGTAGATCACCCAGGCGATCGAGAACCCGAAGATCGTGAGGGCCAGCATCTTCTTCTTGGTCCGCTCCTCGTAGGCGATGCTCCTGCCCAGCATGACCACGGTCGCGGCAAGGTAGAACAGGAAGATCCCGCCTGAGGTGAAGCTGGCAATGGCCTCGAAGAGGCCGACCTGCCCGGTCGGCAGCAGCAAAACCCCATTGTACGCTCCCAGGATCAGGAAGACCACGCTCATGATGTACAGGAAGAACAGGAACCGCTTGTGCGCCAGGGTATGTTGCAGCTCCAGCGCGGCGGCCATCAGGTAGCGCTCGAACTTGAACCCCTTGATCAGGAGGTAGACCCCCAGCAGGCCGAGCACGATCCGGAAGCCCTCGATCCCGAAGATCCACAGGAGGATCAGCACGATCGCCGGGATGCCGAAGACGATGCGGGAGACCTTGGGGTTGTCCATGGATTCCTTGAGGAAATCCTTGATCTTGTAGTACCCGGACTCCAGTTCCTCGGACTGGCGGACCACGACCCGGCGGACCGAGATGATCGGGACCCGCGACTGCACGATCGGCAGGATGTGCTCGTCCTCGGCGCCGTCGCTGACGAAGATCGCGCCCGTCGCCGGGAATTTCTTGAGGATCCTGGCAAGCTGGTCGGCGATGATCTTGTCGCTCCGCAGCCCGACCTCCTCGTGGCCGGTCAGGACCGCGACCTCGGCCGTGTATTGCTTCTTCGCCTCCTCGTACATCTTCAATGCCTGGAAGATCGCGTTCGCGTCCGAATCTTCCGGGTCAGCGATGGCGAACGCGGTGGCTGCCTTGAGGACCGCCTCTCTCCCCACGATGGGCCCGCGGATGCCGGCCTTCGCGCCGATGTCGTCGTCGCGGTCGACCGACAGGACCAGGATCTTGTCTTTCGCCATACTGACGCTGCCGCCTGGTTTTGGTTGGGGGATGGGAATAAATACCTTCTTCCACAAGGAAAAGCCATGAGGACCGCCCTTCTCGCCGCGATCCTGGGTGGTTGCACTGTCCTCTCCCCGGCAGCGGGCCCGGTCCGGATGGTCCCTGGCGTGGGCAGCGTCTACCGTGCCTCGCAGGAGGAGGGTGAGCGCCAGCTTGCGGCCGGCCCCCTGGCGCTGGAGGACAAGTTCCTCTACGCCGACGGCCGCTGGGTGGACATCGGTTACGATGAGCAGGAGGACCGCATCACATCCCACCAGTGGCTCCGCGACCGCCTGGTCGACGCCGCGGAGGATGATACCATCCGCTTCTACCACCTGCATCCGCCCGACAAGGGAGGCGCTGTCTCGGGACCGTCCCTCGCCGACCTTGTTCACCACGCAGCGCTGGAGCGCTCCTACCCCGACAAGCGGGTCATCTCCGCAGTCATCGGGCCGGGCGTCTGTTACATCTATGACACCTCTGACTGCTTCGATCCAGCGCTGTTCCCTCCGGTAAGAACACCGAGCCCACCGACAGTGGGAGACCTCTACGCCTACGCGCTGCAGAAACACGTCAGCCCCTATGAGTGGGCGCCTGACGAGGAATGGTATGTGTTCTCCCTGGTGACACTCGGGATGGGCATCACAGTCGAGCGCGAGCGGATCGACCCCCCGGCAGCCGACGGGTCGCGGTAATCTCGCGACCCGAGGACATCCGCCTCCCCAACTCGCCAGCCCATTTCCTCAAGGAAGGGGATTCTTTTCACTTGAAAACCCTCACTTGAAAAACTGGATCAGTTGTTCTCCCAGTTTTTCTTTTCCATGGGGAGAAAGGTGGCACCCATCCTTACTCGTATCGTCGAGTGTCATGGGTCCCAGAAAGGGACCGGGATGCACGTCCTGGTTCTGGGATACCAGTTCCTCAACCAACTCTTTACCCTTCTCTATCCCACTCACTCCTGTGATGGAACACTCCGCATCCGCATATTCGGGAAGCGAATTGATGTAGATACTGACTCCCGGGATTCGTTCGCGAAGCGCGTTAATGATGGTCATCCCATCCTCATACGTGGGAGAATCCCCCTTCGGGATGCACAATTCCCACCACACTATCTTCGTGTCTGGCGATTCCTGTACATGCGTATCAAATACGGCCCAATACGGATTGGTAGACTCCGGTTCCTCCACCCACCGATTCACAGATCCTCCATTGTATCCTGGATCGGGTTCCCAAAAACGCGTGCCACCCCAGTCATGATATCCCTGAATCGTTTGGACGGTGTTGGAGCAACCGACATAGCCGATGGGACCATCCAGATCCTCTCCTTGCAGATTTCCGGGAAGAGGAATCGGCGCATCAGTATTCTGATTCGATACGCATCCACTCCAAAGAAGAAGAGATAATGCGAGTATAACGGGGGACTTTTTCATTGTATACACTACCGTTCCGCTGTTTAAATGCAGAATTCGACCGGTCTCGTGGCCGGCAGTGAGGTATGAGGTCCCCACCCCCTCGCGCCGGGGGATCTCTGAGCGTTTTGGGGTTTTTAAAACTCCGCGCCCATAAGGGCACATGGAGTCGCTGGACGACCTGATCGGCGTGATGAGCGCCCAGAGTGGCAAGCCAAAGGCCGAGATCACTTCTCTCGTCGAGCAGAAGCGGGACGAGCTCTCCGGCCTGGTGTCCGAAGAGGGAGCAGCGTACATCGTGGCCCGTGAACTGGGGGTATCCCTCCTGAAGGAGTCGCGCCGCCAGATGAAAGCCAAGAACCTCGTCGCCGGCATGCAATCTGTTGAGTATACGGGCCGCATCGTCTCCCTGCCCGAGGTCCGCGAGTTCGAGCGCGAAGGCAAGAAGGGCCGCGTGCTCGGCCTGATCCTCGGCGACGAGACCGGTATCATCCGGATGCCGCTGTGGAACCAGGAAATCGACGCCGTAGCCAAGCTCGGCCTCAAGGAGGGCGACGTCGTCGCCGTGACCGGAGGTTGGGTCAAGGCCGACAACCGCGGTTCCCCCGAACTGCGCCTGGGCCGGGGGAAGCTCGAGCCCAGCAGCGCGAAGGTCAGCGCCCCACCCGCGGGCCGACAGCTCGGCGAGGCGGCGCGCAAGGCCGTGCAGGACCTCAAGGAAGGCGACATCGCCGAAATCCGCGCCTGCTTGGTCCAGGTCTTCCGCAAGGACCCCTTCTATGCGGTCTGCCCGACGTGCGGTTCCCGGACCGAGACCGATGCTGACGACGTGACCAAGTGCAAGGATCATGGCGAGGTCAAGCCGGCCTACCAGGTCGTGCTCTCCGGCGTCCTCGACGACGGGACCGGCAGCATCCGGGCAGTCTTCTTCCGCGAGCTCGCCGAGAAGGTCTTCGGCGACACCGTCAAGGGCCTCCGGGCAAAGAAGGGCAAGGACCCCTTGTCGGTCTACGACAAATACCCGATCCTGGGCCGCGACCTGGTCATCCGCGGCCGGATCAAGAAGAACGACTTCACCCAGAACCTCGAGCTGGTGGCCAGCGACGTCCAGGCTGTGGACGTGCGCAAGGAAGCCGACCTCCTCCTGAAGCAGCTCGGCGTGTGAGCTGCGGTGTCGGCGTAGCGGCCCTCGCGGCACGCTGCCCTCCGAAGGTTTAAATTCCTGCAGTCCAAGGGACTGGCATGAAGATGGATCTGCTCGTCAAGCGGTTCGGCGTCCAGGTCATGGACCTGAGCGATCCCGAGTTCTGGATCGAAGGGGATGTCGGTGGCTGACAAGATCGAAGACCTGCCAGGCGTCGGGGAGAAGACCGCGGAGAAGCTGATCGAGGTCGGCTACACTGACTTCATGTCGATCGCGGCCTCGTCAGCGGGGGAGCTGATGACCGCGGCCGGCCTGGGCGAGGAGACCGCGAGCAAGATCATCGAGGCCGCGCGCCAGAAGCTGAACATGGGTTTCGAGACCGCGACCGAGGTCATGAAGCGCCGAGAGAAGATCGGCAAGATCACTACCGGCAGCAAGACCCTCGACGCCCTGCTCGGCGGCGGGATCGAAAGCCAGGCCATCACGGAGGCATTTGGCGCCTTCGGCTGCCTGACCGGAAACGCGAAGATCACCCTCGCGAATGGGCAGATGGTGCCCATCGGTTCATTTGGTAGGGGATTGCAACCCGGAATATACCCGGTCTCCATTCCTCTCTTGAGCGTCTCCGGCAACTCGCTGCTCCAGGCCACCGCGACCAACCTCCACGTGTACGCGTGTGACGCTGTCCTGGATGTGGTCCTGCACAATGGCATGCACCTTTCTGTCACGCCCAACCACCCGCTCATGACCCAGGACGGGTGGAAGGAGGCAGGCAAGCTCCTCCAGACGGACAGCCTGAAAATCGTGCATGATCAGGCATTCCCGCAGGAATATGTTCCTTTGCAGACCGAGGTCGCCGTCAACAGGTTCGCAGCCAACACCAAAAGAATTCTTCTTCCCGAGAAGCTCACCCCCGAACTAGCTGAGATCATTGGCTACGTCCTTGCCGAAGGGTGGACAGAAAAGACGCGACCCCATCTGCGTGTCTCAAGGGTGTGTTTTACGAACACGAACAGCGCGCTCCGGGACCGATTCAGAGACCGGGTTGCCGAAGTCTTCCATGAGGAAGTGAATATCCGGTACGAACGTCCCGACATTATTGCACTGTCCATCGATTCGGTTTTTGTGGGAGCCTTCCTGTCGCAATTTGCTGGCCTGTATGGACGAGCCAAGGAGAAATATGTCCCCGAACAATTCTTCCGCTCCCCCAAGGAAGTGATCGTGAGCTTCCTCGCTGCGTTCTACGACGGGGAAGGTCACGTCAAGGTGGATGTGGAGAAAGAGCGAGAGAAGATTGTCCGATGGACCAATAAAGACGGTCAGACGCACGCGAAAGGGTACCAACTCGCCAGCTTTGCCCACGATGTTGACCTCCGAAGCGCCAGCAAGAAGCTGCTGGAAGGGGTGCAAGTCCTCCTGACGAAGCTGGGTATCCACAGCTGGATGAGCCAGGACACGACCAAGAGAGACGGCAAGGAATTCCTGGCCTACAAGCTCCACATCAGCAACCAGCACGACATCTCGTCTTTCTACCACCAGGTCGGTGTGCACACGCTGCGGCTGAGGGAGAGGATTGAGAAGTGTCTCGAAAGCTACAAGCGCGTGAGCGCCCGACCAACGGACATGGTCCCGCTTTCGTCGCTCACGTGGACGCCAACGCCAGATGGCAAGGTCTACGACCTAGAGGTTCCCGAGTTCCACAACTTCCTGGCTGACAACATCCTTTCCCACAACTCCGGGAAGAGCCAGCTCGCCCACCAGCTTGCGGTGACTGTCCAGCTTCCCAGAGAGAAAGGTGGCATGGCAGGGAAGGCATTGTTCATTGACACAGAGCAAACTTTCCGCCCCGAACGTATCCGCGACATGGCAAAAGGCCTGGGCCTCGATCCAATCAAGACACTCGAGAACATCTACGCGGCTCGCGCCTACAATTCCGACCACCAGGTCGTGCTCTCGGAGAAGGCCGAGGACGTCATCAAGAACAACAACGTCAAGATCATGATCGTCGACTCGCTGACCGCGGCCTTCAGGTCGGACTACACCGGCCGCGGAACCCTCGCGAACCGGCAGCAGAAACTCAACCGCCACCTCCACCAGCTCCAGCACCTCGCGGACGTCTACAACATCGCCATCTACGTCACGAACCAGGTGATGGCCCGGCCAGACGTCCTGTTCGGCGATCCGACTGCACCGATCGGCGGCCACATCGTCGGCCACCAGGCCACCTTCCGCCTCTACCTCCGCCGCTCCAAGGGCGAGAAGCGCATCGCCAAGCTCATCGACTCCCCCTCCATGCCCGACAGCGAGACCATCTTCACGGTCAGCACCGACGGCATCAGGGACGAATAACAGAATATGCATAAACAATACAGTGATCACCTGACAATCGAAGAGGCCGCCAAAGGAATACAGGCGGCGATCGCTAATGCGTCTTCATTGCTCAGGGACGCTCAGATTCTGTTCGATTCACAGAGGTATGAGCGTGCCTGTGCTCTTGCGATCTTGGCCATTGAGGAGACAGGTAAACCCGCTATTCTTAGGGCTCTCCTTTTGGAGAAAGACTCTTCGCAAATCAGGAAGGAATGGAAAAACTATAGATCTCACACAAAAAAGAATGTGCACTATATTCTACCAACCCTTGTTTCCCAAGGAGCAAGGCATCTAGAAGACTTTCGTGCAATCTTCGATAAGCATAGCGATCACGCCTCAACACTAGAGTATCTCAAACAACTTGCCCTCTATACTGACTCCTTAGGTGAGTGTCAATGGAGTGAACCTGCTAAAGTAGTAGACAGGGATCTTTCAAAGAAAGTCCTTAATATTGCAAAACTATTGGTTAGCAAGGACCATGCAATGACATCGGAACTTGAGTTAGAGTTGTGGGTTAAGCACCTGAAACCTGTCTGGAAAAAGGACATGGTTCAGATGAAACAGGCACTAGCTAACTGTTATCAAGAAGCTGAGGATAAGAAAGTTCTTCAAGGGAACCAGAAAGCCTCCGACATGATAGATTTCTTGTTCTGATAGACGATAACGCCTCTTCGGTAGTTCTCATATCTGATCAACTTTGCTTCGTTCTCCACAAACTTCCGGCCCTGCCGGCACGCTCCTTCCGTCCGGGTTATATCCTTGCGTCCCCAGGAGAAGGGGATGAACACCGCGGAGAAGATCGCGATCCTGGGGAGCGGGTGCAAGTTCGACGCCTGCTCCTGCTACCCGGCGATGCGCCAGGAGAAGAGCGACGACCGGATCGGTGACGGGATCGGCTGCTCCATCACGCATTCCGCGACGCCGGACGGGAAACCCGTCTCCCTCTTCAAGGTCCTCTACAGCAACGCCTGCATCTTCGACTGCAAATACTGCCCCAGCCGCAGCGGCTGCTCGATCAAGAAGACCATGTTCAATGACAGCGAGCTCGCCGGGGCGTTCATGAAACTCTACGTGCAGAACTACGTCGAAGGCCTCTTCCTCAGCTCTGGGGTCATCCGCGACGCGGACTTCACCATGGAGAAGATGCTTTCTTCCGTGCGGATGCTCCGAGAGAAATTCAAGTACCGGGGATACGTCCACTTGAAGGTCATGCCTGGGGCGAGCAGGGAGCTGGTCAAGCAGGCTGCGGAGGTCGCAGACCGATTGAGCATCAATGTCGAAGCCCCCAGCCAGTCCCGGCTCGCCGAACTCTCCGACCTGAAGGACCTCAAGATCGATGTCCTGCGGAGGCAGCGGTGGATGGCCCGCGAGGGCGTCCGGGCTGGCCATTCTACCCAGTTCGTCGTCGGCGGCGCGGGGGAATCGGACCAGGAAATTCTGAAGATGGCCGACTGGGAGTATCGGGAGGTCGGCCTGCAGAAGGCCTACTACTCCGCGTTCACCCCGGTCTGCTCCACTCCTCTCCAGGGGCGGCCGCAAGTCCCGGTCGCGCGGGAAGTCTCCCTGTACCGGGCCGACTTCCTGCTCCGGTCCTACAAAGTCCCGCTCCGTGAACTCCAGGGAGTCTTCACCGAGGACGGTATGCTCCCTCTCGGGGATCCCAAGGTCCACCTAGCTCGGGCCCGGTTCGACGGACCGGTCGATATCAACGAGGCCAGCCGCGAAGACCTCCTCCGCATCCCGGGGATCGGCCACGTCTCGGCGGCCAGGCTCCTCCAGATGCGCGCCTCGGAGCCAGTCACGAGCTTCGAGCAGCTCCACCACATGGGCATCGTGCTCAAGCGCGCCCGGCCGTTCCTCAAGGTCAACGGCCATGCCCAGGCGACCCTCGCCCAGTTCGGAGGGGAGGAACATGCCTGAGCAACGCAAGAAGTCCGGTGTCATCCTGCCGGGGATCGAGCACCAGGTCCGGACCGCCCGGAGGCACGCGGACTTCCAGGAGAACCTCGCGCAGGCCGTCCTCCACCAGCACGCGGGAGCGGCCCGCGTGCAGGCCACCCGCGAGTCCAGGAAGCTCTACAACCTCTGCAGCCAGGTCCAGGCCGAGCACATGCGGCTCACCTGCTACCTGCGGCTCGCCATCAACCCGCACGGGATCCTCCACGCCTCGCACACCCCGCGCCACCGGATCGAGGACCTCCTCGTCCGGCACTTCCTCTACCGCTTTCCCCGCTACACCATCGTCCTCGCCAGCGCGCGCGGGACCTTCATCGGCTGGGACCGCCAGATCGCCCGGTCCGACCAGCCGCTAGAGACCGTGCTCGCCCGGCTCGAGCAGTCCCAGCCCGTTGATCCGCTGCTGCAGGAGCTCAAGGCGACGGATGATGGAATCTGGGAGGCCTTCTACCGCAGTCAGTACGTGAAGGAGAAAGAGAATCCGCAGCTGTTCCGCAGGAACGTGCCCAGGGAGTTCCTCAAGACCGACGCATTCGCCGTGGAGCGGAAACTGGGCAGGCGCGCGAAAGGGCTAGAATCATTCTTCTGGAAACGTGAAGTGCAAGAATAGCGATGGGAGACGTGGAGATATCAGTGCCCGTACTGCCTGCCCTCACTGCTGTAGCGGTCACCGCGGCTTCCGCCACCGCCGCCACGTCCCCCGCCCCTGCCGCCGCCACCGCGGCCGCCGAAGCTTCCCCTCCCGCCACCAGACCTGCCGCGTTCTCCCCTGCCGCCGCCACCGCGGCCGCCGAAGCGCCGCTCCTGCTTCCAGCGGATGAATGACCTTTTGAACGACGGGTTCGGCATCCGCTCGATATCCAGGTCGTTGTCGTGCTGGACCCGGCTGAAGTTCTCCCGGTCGCGCACGCCGAGGATGTTGATGGCTTTGCCCTCATGTCCGGCGCGGGCCGTCCGGCCGATGCGGTGGACGTACTCCTTGCTGTCCTTGGGGATGTCGTAGTTGTAGACGTGGGAGACGCCCTTGATGTCCAGCCCGCGGGCGGCGACGTCGGTGCAGACCAGGACCGTGACTTTTTCCGAGTGGAACCGGCGCATGGTCTGGCTCCGCTTCTCCTGGGTGAAGCCGCCGTGGATGGCCATGGCCTCGATCCCGTTCATCTGCAGGTTGTTCGCCACGAAGTCGGTGTTCGACCGCGTGTTGCAGAAGACCATCACGAGACCGGCCTGCTCATGCTGGAGAAGATGCACCAGGAGCGAGAACTTCTCGTTGTCCTGGACATCGTAGTAGACCTGGTGGAGCTTCTTGGGGTCGACCTGCTTCTCGGCCGCGACCTCGATCGGATTCTTCATGTGGTGCTGAGCGACGCGGGTCACCTCTTCGGTGATCGTCGCCGAGAAGAGCAGCGTCTGTCGCTCGGTCGGGACCTCCCTGATGATCCGCTCGACGTCGTCGATGAACCCCATGTCGAACATCCGGTCGGCCTCGTCCAGGACCAGGATCGAGACGTCAGCGAGGCGGATGGTCCGCCGTTCGAGGTGGTCCAGAATGCGGCCCGGGGTCCCCACGACCACGTCCGCGGTCCGAAGCGTGTCGATCTGGGGGTTGATCGAGAGGCCGCCGACGATCGACGTCACTTTGAGCGGTGCAGGCTTGTGGCGGGCGAACTTGCGCAGCGCGGCCGCGACCTGCTCGGCCAGCTCCCTGGTAGGGGTCAGCACGAGGGCCTGGATGCCTTTCCCTTGCTCGCAGTGCTGGGCGATGCGCGCGCCGAACGCAAGGGTCTTCCCGGACCCGGTCGCCGCGCCGGCGATGACGTCCTTGCCCGCGAGGATGAGCGGGATTGACTTCTCCTGGATCTCGCTGGGCTTCTCGAACTTTTCCTCGGCGATGGCCTTGAGGACGTGCTCGTGGATGCCCAGTTTCCTAAATTGTTCCATAGAAACAGGTTCCTGTTAGTGAGACTCCTTTATAAAGGGCCGCACCGGTTGGAAACCGCGTTCCCTGCCTGTTCCGGTCGCCGGGGCATTCTTTTCGCGGAGAGTGCAAGACTTAAATATGTTCGTCGCCAACACGTCCTATGAAGGTCACCCTGTACATGGCGATGTCCGTCAACGGCTTCGTCTCCAAGAACGCCGATGACACCAACTTTGTCTCTTCAGTCTCATGGGACACGTTCCGAAACCTCGCCAAGCAGACCGGCAACATGATCGTCGGCGGCCGGACCTACGATATCATGGTCGAGAACAACGAGATGACCGGCTTGGAAGGCGTCAAGATCTTCGTCGTCACCCGCAATGGGGCCATGAAGACCGGCCCGCCGAACGTGACCTTCACCAACCGGCCGCCGCAGGACATCCTGCTCTTCCTCCGGCAGATGGGGTTCAAGGAGGCCCTCGTCGCCGGCGGGGGGAAGGTGAACTGGATGTTCATCAAGGAAAACGCGGTCGATGAGATCATCCTCGACGTCGAGCCCATCATCTTCGGCCGCGGCACGTCGCTCTTCTCCGGCCAGGGGTTCGACGTTGACCTCGAACTGATCGAAGCCAAGCCGATCGCGCCGAACGAGGTCCGCCTCCACTACCGCGTCAAGAGGCCCCCGCTGCCCGGGTAGCCGGTGCGTCAGGGCTGCTTGCGGTCCGCATCCCGCCGGACGAGGACGCGGAAGTTCGGGTCATGATCAGGAATGCCCGATCTCTCCAGTTGGCGGTGGAAGGCTGCAATGTCCCCCTTCCGCATATGGACACTCAAGTACTTGCCGATCTGATGCGGTTCCCTTGTCGGTGAGGCCTCCTCGAGAGAGTATTCGTGCATGATTCTTGCCTTCTTTTCGAGAATTCGCCTCAATGGGGTTTGATAGGGCTCAGAGACCATGATCCGCAGCTCCACATACCCGGGCGGCGGGAGTTCGAACATGTCTTCCGCATGCTGCAGCATGAGACCGTCGAGCAGCTGGGCGCGCTCGCCGAGAACTTTCTTGACTTCTGCCTCTTCCACGTGCCGATAACGGATTCCCTGCTCGTCGAGATCGTAGAGGGCAAGGTCATTCATAAGATAGTACGGATTCGTGGGGTTGCCCAACGCGACGGTCCCGAACCTGGCCCGGAAAAGGTAGCGGAGTCCCCGCCGCCTCTCCTCGTGGTCGACGAATTGGACGAGCGCCATGCCATCCCCTTTCTCCGGGGACATAAAAACTTTCGCCTGTCCGTGCCGGTTACCCTGGCCGGCGCAGGCAGCCCAGGAGGAAGCCCAGGTGCAGCGGGAAGTCGATCGTGTAGCGGTCCGGGTGCGCGGCGACGTCCTTCTCGACGTCAGCGAGCGGCACGAACCCCAGGACCTCCTCCACCTCGCGGGGGTCGCCGCGGAACGGGCCTGGCCAGACGGTCGCGAAGACGGTGACGAACTCCCGGTTGTCCGGCCGGTCGTTGCGGAGTTTCCCCAGCTCCTGGAACGCCAGGTCAGGGAACGGCAGTCCGTGGAAGAGCTCCTCGCGGAGCTCGTTCCTGGCCGTCGAAAGGTAATCTTCGCCGTCGTCCACGTGGCCGCCCACGTTCGCGACCTTGCCGGGCTCGACGATGTGCGCGCTGCGACGGAGGAGCAGGACCTCGGAGAGCGAGGCGTCGCGGAAGACGAACACGCAGGAACCGCGGTGACGCAATCCCTGGTGATGGCACGTCCAGAAGTCCCGGCGGCCGGTCGGCCGGTCATGTTCGTCGACGACCAGCAGATCCTTGTACATACTCCCTTCAAGGCGCCGGGAGGATAAATGCGTTCGCCAGACAGTTCCTATCATTCCCGGAACTCGTCGAGGTATCGCCGCGTGGCAGTGAGCCGGTCGAGAGCGCCAGTGAAATCGCCGAATACTGCCTGCCCGTCCGGCTCGTGGGGAGGGAAGCTCAGGTCTGCCTGCTCCGGCCCGTCGGTGATCAGGAAGTAGTAGCGGTCCCCGGCCGCGTAGATCCCGAGGGTCAGGTTCCCCCGATACGCCTCTCTCAGGAGCGTGTTGCCTTCTGGAAGATCGACGGCTATGGTCACCTTCCGCAGCAGGATGCCGGGGATCGGGTCGCTGCCCGGTTCGACCTCGTCCATGGTGGTCTCTAATGGTCGAAGCTTCTTATATGGAGGTGCCGCGGAGTGCGCTCTTGCGCATCTGAAGTCGAAAGGAAGGTCTTCCGGACCGGACAATCGCGCTGCCGCTAGGCGGGAACGAACTGCTGTCCGGCAGGCGTTTACGCGATGTCTTTCTCTGACACGATGACAAAGTCGCCGACGGATTTGACCGCGGAGAACGGGACGAGCATCCGGTTCTTTTCGTCGGTCTGCAGGTTCAGGTTGTCCGTGTGCTGCGTCGTCTCGGACAGGACCAGGTTGATGAGCTCGCCGGAATCGATGATGTAGTCGATGTCCCCGACGACCCCGAACTTCTTGCCTGATTCCTCAGAAACCAGCACCTTGCCGATCAGCGCCTTGCTCTTGAGTCGCTCTTCCATAGAGGCACCCTTTTGGGATGCTTCATTATAGCCGGCAAACTTTAAAAGCCTTTCACGCACACGCACGCGGTCTCTGCTGCTGGCCGGGCGATGTCCGCTTCCCGGTCTCACCTTGGTCAGGCGTCGACCAGGAGCGTGCGGTAGCGGGGGGCGAGGTGGTACTTGTAGGCCTTGCCGATCTTCTTCCGCTCCACGAAGCCGTCGGACAGCAGGCGGCGGACCAGGTTGTTCACCGAGCGGATGGCGTTCTCCGTGTCCTTGTAGTCTCCCTTTGCCTGGACCTTCTTCACGATCTCGGTTGGGGTGAGATCGCCGTGGCTGGCCAGGGTGTCGACGATCAGCTTCTGGCGCGCAGGGAGGCTCTCGAGCGCGTCGATCGAGGCCTTGGCGGGCATCTCGGCCTCCTTCAGGAAATCTGCGTCGATCGTGGTGAGGCCCTTGTGCATGGCTTTCTGGGCGAGATCGTTGCAGACCTTGAGCACGTCCCGCGGGAAGCCGCCGGTCCGGTGGTGGATCGTTTCCAGCGACGCGGCGGTGAAAGGCCGGATGTCGTCGCCACCGACGTCCTCGATCCGGCGCTTGACCAGCTCGCGCGTCTCGGCGGAGGACAGCGCGGTGATGGTGACTTTCACCGAGACACGGCGCAGGAAGGTCTCGAGTTGGTCTTTCAGCGTGTGCTCAAAGACCGGGAGTCCGGCCATCACCAGCGTCAGGTTCTGGACCTGGTCGGTGATGGTCCGCAGCCACTCCAGGCTTTCGAGGCTCGCTTCGTGGCATTCGTCTACGAACAGGACGCATTTCCTGCTGTCGAGCGTGCGGTTGAGGCGGTCGCTCAGGTTGTACATGTCCGCGCCGTTGTGGCCGAAAAGCCGGGAGAGGAAGCCGCCGCGCAGCAGGTCGTGGAAGACGAGGACCCAGTCTGCCGGCTCCTTGGGCGGCTTCGGGAGGTAGATCAGGCGGCGGTCATCGATCCGGGAGAGCACGTACTTGAGGAGCGTGGTCTTGCCCGCGCCGGTCGGGCCGAGGAGGAGGATGAACTTGTCGCCGTTGCGGATGCCGCCCTCGACTTGGGCGCGCTCGTTCGCGTAGCCGACGAAGAGGTCGGGCAGGATCCTGAAGCTGAAGGGATTGTCGTCCCAATGGAACACGTCTTTCATCGTCGGTTCCATGTCATATCAACCTTCACGTCACCTTCACGCACCAGGACGACCCCGGTACTTCCAGAAGTGAAGTTGAGATTTATAAGCGTTGTTGCCCGGATGTCCGGAACCACCGCTCACTTTTCCCTCACCGCCCTTCGAGGAATGCGTGTGGAGGTGGTGCCTATAAAGGGATGTTCGCGCAACTAATCGCATGAGGCTTTTCGTTGCGGTTGACGTGAACGGGGAGGTGCGCAGGCGGATTGAGGAGATCATCCAGGATCTCGCACAGGCGGGAGCAGACGTCGGATGGTCGCCCCCGGAGAAACTGCACTTCACCCTCAAGTTCCTCGGTGATGCGGACGTGAAGGTCGTTGAACGTCTCGTGAAGGACGCTGCCAAGAGGATCGCCCCGTTCCGCATCACTCTCGCCGGCCTCGGCTATTTCGGTTCGCCGCGCTTCGTCCGTGTCGTCTGGGCCGGCGTGAGCGAGGGCCGACAGGAGATGATCAACGCGATGGAGGCGATGAACACCGCCTTGAACGATGTCAGGAAAGAGGAGGCGCCACCGCGTCCCCATCTGACCATCGGGCGGCCGCGCGGTGAACGGAACACAGAGAACCTCCTAGAAAAGGTGGCAAAGCATAACGGTATGAAGATAGGTGAAGTTGACGTGAACCAGATGGTCCTGAAGAATAGCGCAGCCGGACACTACGAAGACCTGGCCGTGTTCCCGCTGGAGGGAGCATGAGATCGTTCACGGTCATCGGCGCGGTAGCGGTCATCGATGCCGGCCCGGCGCGCGAGGAGCGCGCGCTCGTGAAGGACATCCTGCGCACGCACCCGCAGATCAAGACGATCATGAAGAAGACCAGTCCCCGGAAAGGGACGTACCGCCGGCATGCGCTCACCATCCTGTACAAACGCAAGACCGATGACGGCCTGCGACAGACCGAAACGATCCACAAAGAGTTCGGCTGCGCCTACCTGCTTGACGTCGCGAAGGCATTCTTCAATCCACGGGAATCGCGCATCCGCAGCGAGATCGCCGACGAGGTCCGCGACGGGGAACAGGTCCTGGTGATGTTCTGCGGCGTCGGGCCCTACCCGGTTCTGATCGCGAAGCGGAGGCGGTGTCTCGTCACCGGCATCGAGCTCAACCCGACAGCAGCCGCGTACGCCGAGGAGAACGTCCGGAAGAACAAGGTGCAGGAGCGCGTGCGGATCATCCGCGGCGACGTCCGGAAGGCAGAAGGCACGTACGACCGCATCGTCATGCCGCTCGCTACTGAAGCGTATCGCTACTTTCCGCTCGCGCTGCGCCACATCCGAAAAGGTGGCATCATCCACCTCTACGGCCTCGCCCGCGAGGGCTCGCGCGAGACCGAGGATGTGATCGCTGCGGCGGCAGACGAGGCAAGGAAGAAGGTCCGCATCATTTCGGTCCGCCGTGGCGTGCCGTATTCGCCGCGCGTCACGACCGCGTATTATGACGTGAAGGTGGAGTGAAGATTGCGAGCTTGCAAGATGCACTCATTCAGTCCGGGAGCTGGATTCCGTGGTAAGGCAACATCCGGTCCTTGACCCGAACCTCGCACTCACCGAACTCGTACATAACCACTCCATCAGCGATAAGCTCGATTGCTGCCTGGAATGCGGGGACATCGGCCTTACCTTTCATCTGCTCCTGGTGCTGCTTCGCGAGCGCATCCAGTTTGTCCCAGCTCCGGTTCCGGATGAGACGCCCCACACGTTCTTCATCCACGGGAACGCGCCCGGATTCCACCAGGATAGGACCCTCATCCGGTTTCGGCGTCGCGAAGTGGACGGTTGACCGGAATTCGAGCACGTCGTGTTCCGGACCGAATAGTAGCATGTCCTTGACCGGTGCCTCACCAGTGAAGGCGCGTGTGAACTTTTCTGCAGGAAAGGCTTCCTCGGCCTCGGACGGCAGCATATGGCCCACAGGGATGAGGTTCTGGTAAGACGCTCTCTGATCTCTGTATACGCGTTGGGTCAAGTAGTGCAGCGGCGCAGGATGCACGTTCAGCGTCCTCGGGTGCTCTTTCAAGAAATTCGCGGGTACAATCTGGAAATATCCGGAAAGGGCGATCACATCAGGTTTGGTTGTCGTAATGCCCTCAATTTCCCTCATGAGTTGGTCATGATACGCCCGGCGGGTGTCCCGGGCCGCGGGATCATGACCATGTTCCTGGCAGAACTCTTGGTAGTCAAACGTTAGGACGGGGACCCCGTAGTTCCCTATTTTTGTGATGCCTGAGGCATCATGCTTGTCGGTTGCGGCTCCTACGATGTCATACTTCTTCTGAAGCTGAGGTCCCTCTAGGAGGCCGAGAATCGACGATGCGCCGCCGCTGAAGAGGCCGAAGACGCGCAGCCGGGAAGTGTAAGCGCTCATGCAGACCTCTTGAGGTCCGTGCGGAAGTGCACGTCCTCCGGCCCGTCGCCGATGCCGATCGCGCGACCCCCGTCCACAACACCGTAGAGGTGGTCCCATGCCTCGTCCCTGGTGTCCCCGAGCACGGTGAGGGCGAAGACTCGGCCTCCCGTGTTGATGAGGTCGCTGCTTCCCATCCTGACCCTATTGCTCTGGTTCTGTCCGACGCCGGCGAAGGAGACGATCGCGTCTGGATCATGCAGGGCAAGGTCGATGCCGCGCAGCGGCTTGCCCGTGTGCCTCTTGTATTCCGCGGTCGGATAGCCCGGCGTGCACAAGAAGACTGTGGCAGACACGCGCGGGTCCCATTCTAGCGGCGGCATCCCGGAGAGGTCGCCTTCTACCGCGGCCTTGAGGTACTTCGCTAGGTCAGACCGCAGGCGCGGCAGCACGTACTCGGTCTCAGGATCGCCGAAGCGCCCGAGGTTGGATTCCAGGAGGGAGAAGCGCCCGTTGACCAGCGGCACCCCGCCTACGGTCCTGCTGTACATCAGGCCGTTGTACACGACGCCAACCATATGGTTCACGCCTGTATCCTGCTCCACCGCGCTGATCAGCGGGATCGTGTGGGAGCGCAGCAGGCCGCTGAAGTCGCTCTCGGAGACGGTCGGGTGCGGGGATTCGCCGCCCATGCCGCCTGTGTTCATCTGTGGGTCGAGGCCGAACCGGTTCCGGCCGACGGGTTTGTTGTCCTTGGAGGAAGCGAGCGTGACGGTATTGTCTTCATACGAGCCGAAACCGCGGCCGACGATGGTCATGCTGGAGACCTCGGTCCCTTCCAGTCGTTGCTGCAGCAGCACATCGTCACCCCAGCCGGCAGGCGGCGCGTACATGATCCTGTCGACGGCTGCGCGGGCATCGGCCAGGGTTTCGGGGACATACACGCCCTTGCCTTCACGGAGTTGGGTGGATTTCACCACGTACTGCCTTTCTTTCCAGTGGTCCTGCAGGTATGTTCGGGCGGCGATGCGAGAGCGGAAGACCCTGCCCTTGGGCATGATGCCCGTCCCCTGCAGCAGTTCGTGCAGGTAGCCCTTGTCCCATTCCGCCCGGGCATGCGCCCGGATCGGGCCGAAGAACGGCAGGTGGCGCTCGTGCATGACATCGCCGAGGCCGTCCCGGAGCGGGCCTTCCGCACCTGCGACGGCGAGGTCGAAGCCACCGTCTTCGCAGTAGCGCGCGAAGTCCTGAGGATCGAAGTACGGGTGGGTGTCACCGATGCCCATCGCATGGAAGGCGGCGTTGCCGGGAGACCCGACCACCTGGTGACCGTGGCGGGCGAAGTGCTGCGCGAGCGCGTATTCGCGTCCGCCGCCGCCCTGGACCAGGATCTTCATGCCTCTCTTTACCGGAAAAAGAAATAAATATCCCCCGCGTCCAGCATCGCTATGAAGCTCGCATCCCTGTATTCAGGAGGGAAGGACAGCACCTATGCGGTCTGGAAGGCGGTCCAGGCAGGCCATACCATCACGACGCTCGTCTCGTTCCTTCCCGAGAACCCGGACTCGTATATGTTCCACCATCCGAACGTCCGCTGGACCAGCCTCCAGGCCGAGGCGATGGGACTGCCGATCCTGCAGCTCCCGACCCACGGTGAGAAGGAAGCAGAGTTGGCCGACCTCGAACGCGCCCTCCGGGGACTGGATATTGACGGTGTCACCTCTGGCGCCCTCGCGTCGCAGTACCAGAAGTCCCGGGTGGATGCCATCTGCGGGAAACTCGGCCTAGCGTCGCTCTCGCCCGCCTGGCACGCTGATGTCGAGGCCTACTGGCGCGAGATGCTCGCGGCCGGATTCCGGATCATCGTCACGAAGGTCGCCTGCGACGGCCTGGGGAAAGCCTGGTTAGGCAGGGAGGTGACCGGGAGCGCGTTCGCGGAACTGCAGGCCCTCGCCAAGACATATCGCTTCCACCTCGGGTTCGAGGGTGGCGAGGCCGAGACCTTTGTCCTGGACTGCCCACTCTTCTCGCGGCCGGTCCAGGTGACCGAAGCCCGGACCGCGTGGGACGGCGAGACCGGAACCTACCGGATCGTCCGGGCTGCCCTCGCCAGGCGGTAGGCCCGACGGCCGGGGGCTTATGAGGACGCCAAAAAGCTATTTTAATCAGGAGGCAATAGGTTTTGCATGTCGCTCGCGGACCTCTACAAGGAGCGCCGGCGGGAGATCGCGGGCCGGCTGGCTGACTTCGAGCTCATGCGGTACCGCACGCCGAAAGAGCTCTTCCCTGAGTTCTGCTTCTGTCTCCTCACCCCCGGCACGAAGGCCTCCCTTGCGGACGAAGTAGTCCGCCAGCTCGCGGCGCGCGACCTCCTCTTCACCGGCTCGGTCGAGCAGATCGCGCCTCTCCTCGCGAAGCGCGTCCGCTTCTACAACACCAAGGCCAAGCGCATCGTCCAGGCCAGGTCGCTCTTCACCGACGACACCCTCCGGACGCTCTTCCAGCTGGGCGACAACAAGAAGATGCGCGAGTGGCTGGTGGCGAACGTGAAAGGCCTGGGATGGAAGGAGGCGAGCCACTTCCTGCGGAACGTCGGCCGGGGAGAGGACCTGGCCATCATCGACCGCCACATCCTCCGCAACCTCCGCGAGCAGGGCATCATCGACGCGGTCCCCGGGAGTCTCACCCGCAAGCGGTACCTGGATATCGAGGGAAAGGTCCGCGAGTTTTCGAGGCAGGTCGGGATCCCCATGCAGGAGCTTGACCTCCTGCTCTGGAGCAAGGAGACTGGCCGGATCTTCAAGTAGTCCAGGCTCACACCCAGAGGACCGCCGCGTGGAGGACGACGTGGACCGTGACGCCGATCACGGACGCGGCCATCACCTGCACGAGACGTGCCGGCCGGGGGAGGACGTGGTAGTGTTCCGCGAGCAACGTGGCTCTCTCGACTCTCCGGAACTTCTTCACCGACGGCACGGGCATCCAGGTGACGTAGCGCAGCCAGCCGACCTCGATGAGGAGGATGTCGACGAGGGCGAGGAGGAGCGGGATGACGACGAATCCGGCCGTGTGCGCAAACAGCTGGACCCCACCGAGATTGGCCGCGCCGAGGAGGCCGAGGAGCGTGGCCGGGACGTCAGGCAAGGCCGCGGCGATCGCTGCCCAGGCCGGCTGCCGGGTGACGGCGTACGCGATGCCGGACGCGACGGCTGCCGCCGCGACGACGACCACGAGCTCGATGAGCACCATGCATATCCTTGGCAGAGGAGCCTGATGAAGCTTATGCCGGAAGCGGTTCGTGGCTGCAACTATTTATGCCTCCCCGTGCAACGGCCAGGATGGACATCCCCCGCGTCAGCGTGGAGCAGATGAGGCGAATCGACGAGCTGGCCACCAGTCATTTCGGGATCGAGCCCGTCCAGCTCATGGAGCATGCGGGCCGGGCCGTCGCTTCCCGCGCGCGCGAGATCGCCGGCGTCCGGGGGAGGACGATCACCGTCCTGGTGGGCAAGGGACACAATGGCGGCGACGCACTCGTCGCTGCACGTTTCCTGGTCTCGTGGGGAGCGACCGTCTACCTCATCGTCGCCGCCCATCCGGACGAGATGAAGCCACTGGTCCGCGATCACTACGGCACCGCTACAGCGATGCACCTGAACCGGATGACCGCCGTCGACAACCTGCAGTGGGAGCAGGCGCTCAAGGAATCTGACCTCCTGGTCGACGGCCTCCTCGGCTACGGCGCGACCGGCAACCCCCGCGGGATCTACGCCGACCTGATCGCGCTCGCGAACCAGTCGCGGAAGAAGATCCTGGCCATTGACATCCCCTCCGGACTGGACGCGGACACCGGCGTCGCCGGCACGCCATGCGTGGTCGCCGCGGAGACCCTCACCCTCGGGCTGCCCAAGCGCGGCCTCTTCCTCGCGGACGGGAAAAAGCACGCCGGCCGGGTGGCCGTCGCCGACATCGGCATCCCGCACGAAGTCTTCGAGCTCATGGGCCTGCAGGTCCCGCGGCTCTTCGAGAAGCAGGGCATCGTGCGTGTCTAGCCGGTCAGCGCCGGTAGTGGTATGGCAGGAAGAGGTGCTTCAGTCCCAGGAAAACCAGGGCTGCGGCGCCAGCCTGCTCCAGGCTGAGGAGACCTTTCCAGAGCGAGAGTCCCAGCGCCAGGAAGACCGCGCCGCTGATCACCCAAAGGGGCGTCGCCGAGCGGGGCGGGCAGGCTGCCTCAGTGGCCATGCCAGCCTATTGGTGTGCGGGCATATAAACCGCCCTCTCCAGGAGGCCGTCCAGGGAAAGCGTTTATATCGTCGTCCGACTAACCGTTCTCATGGACCCCCTGTTGCGCGCGCAGAAGAACGAGGCGACCGAACACCTGATCTACCGGCGCCTGGCCGAGAAGACCGCCGATCCGCATAACCGGAAGATCCTCACGCGGATCGCCCAGGACGAGGCCCGCCACTACCAGCGCTTCAAGAAAGCCACCGGCCAGGACGTCGCGCCGGACATGTTCCGCGTGCGGGTCTACCTCTTCCTCGCTTCGCTCCTGGGACTCACCTTTGCCCTCAAGCGCATGGAGCAGGGGGAGAAACTGGCGCTCGTCCTCTACCGGACGCCTGCTTTCAGGCCGTTCTCGGACATGCTCCGTGATGAGCAGCGGCATGAGAAGGAGATCCTGAACATGCTCGCCGAGGAGCGGGTAAGCTATGCGAGCGCCATCGTCCTCGGGTTGAATGACGCGCTGGTGGAGCTCTCTGGCGTGCTGGGCGGCCTGACCTTCGCCCTCGGCCAGACCAAGCTCATCGCCTTGGTGGGCGTGGTCACCGGCATCGCTGCCGCCCTCTCCATGGGCGCGTCCGGCTACCTGTCTACCAGGGAAGACCATGATTCCACAAAGTCACCGGGCAGGAGCGCCCTCTATACCGGTGTGACCTACCTGGCCACCGTGGCCGTGCTGGTCGCTCCGTTCCTCATCATCGCGGAGGCCCTGGTTGCCCTGGGCACCATGCTGGTGGAGATGCTGCTGGTGATCGCCTTCTACACCTTCTACATCACGACGGTCAAGGACCTCCCCTTCTGGAAGCGGTTCGGAGAGATGGCGCTGATCTCCCTTGGCATCGCGGCGATCAGCTTCGTCATCGGCTGGAGTGTCCGCGCAGTCTTCGGGATCGCGGTCTGAGCGGGGCCACCGGCAAGTTCTTAAAACTTGGCACTCTAATTACCATGTACGGGTATGACTGATAGCGGAAACGACTTCTTGAAATACGTGGATCTGCTCGACGAGTTCATCACGGTCCGCGCGTTCGACCAGGGGACGCTCCCCTTTGACGTGCCGAAGCATCTGAACAGCGTCGCCTATCGCAGGGCGGTCGTCGAGTCCTGCGTGGTGGATTACGCGAGCAAGGTGCGGCCGCTGTTCCGCCGATCGGCGGTGTACACGGAAGACAGCGTGATCGAAGCCCTCTACAACATCTGCGTCGATGTCAACCCTCACCTGAGTATCACCGAGGTGGCACTCCCGACCGGGAAACCGGCCGTTAGCTCGCCGGCTCTTGAGACTGAACCCGCCGCAGTGCCAGACCGCATCCGCTCCGGAGAGATGTTCGACTATCTGACCACGCGGATCGTCGGGCAGGACACCGCGGCACGAAGGGTGGCCGACACGTTCCGGCGGGCCAAGTACAATCTCCGCAACCCCCGGAAACCGCGTGGCGTCATGCTGTTCGTCGGCCCCAGCGGCATGGGTAAAACCGAGATGGGGAAAGCTGTCGCGGACTACGGCTTTGGCAGTAACCTGGTGCGGATTGACTGCTCCGAATACGTGCTCCCGCACGAACGGGCAAAGCTGATCGGAGCGCCGCCAGGATACGTTGGCTACCACGAAGGCGGCCTGCTGACGGGCAGGGTCAGGACGAACCCGAGATCCGTCGTCCTCTTCGACGAAGTTGAGAAGGCACACCAGAATGTCCATGACCTGCTCTTGCAGTTGTTTGACGACGGGGTCGTCACTGCCAGTGATGGCGTTGTTGTCCCGTTCAACCAGACATTCGTAGTCATGACGAGCAACATCGGGGCTGCCGACGCGCAGCGCGTGTCACGGACAGTCGGCTTCAATCGGCGACATCCGAGCGAGTCGCAGGCCGAAGACCTCTACCAGGACGCGGTGCGCAAGTATTTCAGGCCCGAATTGGTCAACCGGATCGATGCCGTCGTGCCGTTCCGGACGCTGGACAAGGGGGACGTCCAACAGATTGCCCGCCTGACGGTCGGGAATCTCAACAGCTACCTCGCCCCCCGCGAGGTGTCCCTCTCGCTCACGCCCGCGGCAGCTGCGCTGATTGCCGACCGGGCGGACTATCGCGCGTGGGGCGCGCGGCACGTCGAGCGGATCGTGGAGACCGGGATCGCAGACCCCCTGGCTGTCATGCTCGAACGGGGGAAGGTGAAGAAAGGCGATCGCATCGCCATCACCGCAGACCACGGCGAGCTGGTGCTGAGCGTGCAGTAGCCCGCCTACTCGCAGCTGCCTCGCCGGCGAATGACAACAGGTCGCCGACCCGTGTCCTCGTCTTCTGCACGGTTCCCGCGGGCAGCTCGAGGACATACCAGGCCGTGCAGCCTCCCATGAATCGCCACGGGAGAGCGCGTTCTTTGATGCGGATGATCCGGCGGTCGTGGTCGAGCCAGAGGATGTCGATCGGGATGCGCATGCCCGCGGTCCACATGCCCGCCGGCGCGCCGCGGCCGAAGGAGAAGAGCATCCCGCCCTCGAGCGAAGAGCGGAACATCAGACCAAGCGCGCGCTGGAATGGCGAGGACGCGACCTCCACGGCCGTGCAGAGGGTGGTCCCACGCGTGCGGTTGCGGATCATGTCCGCTCTTTATTAGGCGCGGCGGGATATATAGCTCATGGGCAAACACGTCGGGCTGGCCTTCGTGGGGTACTTCTTCGGTCTCCTCGGGGGCATCGTGGTCTACTTGGTCGCGGAGAAGAAAGACCGCTTCACGCGCTTCCACGCGATGCAATCGATCCTGTTCAACCTGGCTGCCCTGGCCGTCGCTATCGTCCTGATGGCCACGATGTTCGCCTCCATGTTCCCCCTGATGATCGCGGGCGGCACGCCTGCGACCTGGTTCGCCATGCCTGCGTTCATGGGTTTGATGGCTGTGTGGATGGTCTACGCCGTGGTGGCCTTCATCATCTGGCTCATCCTGCTCATCAAGGTCTACGGCGGCGAGACCTACAAGTTGCCGGTCATCGGCCAGTGGGCCGAGGATTGGACGAAGTAGCTGCGACTCGTCATTCTTCCGTACCAGCGCCTTCAGGTAATTGGCTTCGCAGGCAGTTGTTTACGAATCCAGCGTACCGCCAGCCCAGCAGCGAGGGTCGCAACTCCCGCGATCGCGACCAGGCCTCCCAGGAGCAGGTCGCTCAGGGCAAGCGCGGCCGCTGCGACGAGCAGCGCGACACCCACTACCATCACGCCTAACGGTTTGTCTCGTTTCATCGGAGAGCCCCCGGAGGGAATCGAACCCTCGACCTACGGTTTACAAAACCGTCGCTCTACCGACTGAGCTACGGAGGCTTCTGTAGGGTATTGCCGTGGGGGGAATTAAAAGGTTCGTCGCCGCAGCGTCGGTCGGAAAGCGCAGGTTCGAGCGCCGTGAATATCCCTTTAAGATGACAGACATAAACCAACTCGCCCGGGTCACGGACCGGAGCGAGTTGGTGGCCTTTCAGGGCGGCAGCGTCAGCCGTCGTAGTACATCGCGAACTCCAGCGGATGCGGCCGGGTCTTCATGACCAGGACTTCGTTGTCGTACTTGAACTTCAGGTACGTCTCGATCAGCTCCCTGCTGAAGACGTCGCCGCGGAGCAGGAACTCGTGGTCCTTGCGCAGCGCGTCGAGCGCGGCCTCGAGCGACGTGGGCGCGTCCACGACCCTGTCCAGCTCCTCCGGCTTGAGGTCGTAGATGTTCTTGTCCAGCGGATCGCCCGGGTCGATCCGATTCTGGATGCCGTCGATGCAGGCCATGGCGATCGCGGCGAAGGCCAAGTAGCCGTTCGCCAGCGGGTCCGGGCACCGGAACTCGAACCGCTTCGCTCCGGGGCTGCTGGAAAACATCGGGATCCGGATGCCGGCCGACCGGTTGCGCGAGCTGTAGGCCAGCTTGATTGGCGCCTCGAAGTGCGGCACCAGCCGGCGGTAGCTGTTCGTGGTCGGGTTGGTGAAGGCGATCACCGCATGGGCGTGGTGCAGCAGGCCGCCGATGGCCCACCGGCCCACGTCGGAGAGGCCGGCGTAGCCCGACCCAGCGAACAGGTTGCTCTTGCCCTTCCAGAGCGAGAAGTGACAGTGCATCCCCGAGCCGTTGTCGCCGAACAGCGGCTTGGGCATGAACGTCGCGGTCTTGCCGGCGCGCACGGCGCACTGCTTCACGATGTACTTGAACCACTGCAGCTTGTCGGCCATGTTCACCAGCGAATCGTAGCGCATGTCCAGCTCGGCCTGGCCAGCGGAGGCGACCTCGTGGTGCTGCCGTTCCATCTCGATGCCCACCTCTTCCATCGTGCGCATCATCTCGCCACGCAGGTCCTGCAGCTGGTCGGCGGGCGGCAGGGGCAGATAGCCGCCCTTGTTGCGGATGTGGTAGCCGTGGCTGGCCTCCTCGCTCCCCGCATTCCAGTGGCCCTCGTCGCTGCCGATGCGGTAGAAGGAGGAGTGCGGCTGCGTGTCCCACCGGACGACGTCGTCGAAGATGAAGAACTCCGGTTCGGGGCCGACGAAGGCCTTGTCGGCGAGGCCCGTGGCCTGGAGGTAGCTCTCGCACCGCCGCGCCACGCTGCGGGGGTCGCGCACGTAGTCCTCCTTGGTGATCGGGTCGGC
The DNA here is from genome assembly GCA_016198585.1 of Candidatus Aenigmatarchaeota archaeon. Classification (GTDB taxonomy): domain Archaea; phylum Aenigmatarchaeota; class Aenigmatarchaeia; order QMZP01; family QMZP01; genus JACQOD01. Next base: position 33,605 of record JACQII010000005.1, read on the forward strand.
GACGTCCGCGATCATCACCAGCGTCGGCTCCGCGAAGAACGGGTCCACGACGGCCGTGGACGGGTCGGGGACGACGAGCATGTCGCTCTCGTTGATCGTCTTCCAGCCGCGGATCGAGCTGCCGTCGAAGCCGTGGCCGTCCGTGAACGAGGCCTCGGTGACCATCGTCGCCGGGAGCGTGAAGTGCTGCCACGCGCCGAACGGGTCGGTGAAGCGCAGGTCGACTGCGCGGATGTGGCCGGACTTGATCTTCTCGAGCACGTCCTTCGGGCTGTAGCCCGGAGTCATTCCCATGGGACACCTCTCTTGCTGGGCTCGCGCGGGGCGAGCGGGTCAACGGACAATGGAAAAGGAAGCGAAGACGCACCCGTACCGGAACGGCGGAGCCGAGTCTTCATGTTGGCGCCGGCATGACCGAAGTCAGGCCGGAACGGCGCGGGTAGGGTGGGAAGCGTGAACGGAAGTCTGGGCGACTCCTTCCCCTTCCTTTGGTGGAAAATTATTAAAACCCCTGCGGTCCGCCCGCGACGCGGGGCCTAGAGGAGCCTGCCGATCGAACTGATGGCGAAAATGCCCAGGAAGTTCATGACGAAGGCGATCGCCAGGAACCGGCGGTCAGAATACTTGGAGCTGCCCAGGATGGCGATGCCCAGCTCGTCGGGCAGGGGGGAGGCGATCACCAGCGCGCCGACGACCGGGATGCAGTACTGCAGCGCAGCGTGGTGGCGGACGTAGCGCGTGAAGCGCCGGGCCGCCTTCCAGGTCCGGAAGCGGTCGAACAGGCCGTAATGGTGGGAGAGCCGGTAGCGGAAGACCTCGAAGAGCAGGAAGTCAGCGGTCATCGCCCCGGCCGCGCCGAACAGGGCGATCAGGAACGGGTCGAGGATCCCGCCGAGGATGAAGAAACTCGCCGTCGCCGGGACCGTGGTGAGGGCGGAGGAGAAGAAGAACCCGGCAATCAGGGCGCCGAGGTACCCGAAGCTGCCCAGGCTCTGGATGACGAGCGCGGCCTCGGCCGTCATCAGGAACGCGGCCGCGACGACCGCGCCGGCGAGGAAGATGACGCCATGGTGCTTCTTGAGCGGGGACGGTTCCCTCATGGCTTCCTATTGGGCCTGGCCGGATAAAAACCCCAGTCTTGGCTATCGGGGAGCGTTCCTGGAAGCGGTGGCCCGGTCATCAGCTGCGGGCTCCCGGTGCTCGTAGAAGAGGTCGGGATTCTCCGCGCGCACCTTGAGGATGGGGACAGTCCCTTTCCAATGGTATTGGAGCTGGGGAAACTCCTGGTAGACCAGCTCCTCGAGGTCCACGATGCGGCTGCTTCCCCGCTCGAACCCCAGGAGCGCGGGAGTCGGCCCGTTGAGGCCGATCCCGGGTTCGAACTCCTGGAGGAGCCGGAAGACCGGGATGAACTCGTCGGCCTGGTCGGTGAAGTTCGTGTATTCCAGGTAGATCGTGCGGTGCGGCTGCATGCGGGAAACCCGGATAGCCCGGTCGGCCAGGATCACCGAGACGCGGCCGAGGGTCTTGGCCTTCTCCAGCTCGATGCCGAGGCCGGTCGACGGGACGAGGTGGTGGCCGGTGAAGTAGCGGGCAGAGGCGATCTTGCCGGAGTCGGTCGTGTAGACTTCGTCGGGCCGGGTGGTGAGGTTCCGGTCAGGGGAGAACGGGGCCGACCCGGGATCGTAGGCGTGGATACCCGCAGGAGCGAGCACGCGGTCCGCGAGGACGGCCTGGCGGGTGCGCAGGTAGGCCTTCAGGTCGTCTGGCGTGTTGGTGAGCGAGATCGGGCAGTAGGCCGTGTGCGTGTCCTCCTCGACGTCTCCCAGGCCCTCCAGCTCCAGGAGGCGGCGCACATGCGCCTGCCGCTGCTCGGGGTCCAGGATGACAGTGATCGCGCTCATCTGTGGAGCATCTTGGGGGCAAGCAATAAAAGGATAAGCTGACGCGCGAGCAACAATATCCTGTATGGCCCTCGAACTGGCAATCGGGATCGCCCAGTGGCTGCTCCAGCTCCATCCCCTGTTCCTGGTCGTGATCTTCCTCATCCTGGTCTACCTCGCCTTCCGCGTGGCCTTCACGATCGTGCGGATGCTCGGGACCGGCCTGGCTTTTGCGACGTTCCCCTTCATCGCGAACTTCCTGGGCATCCCCGTTCCGATCACCCTCGAAACCCTCTTCTGGTCGGTCGTCGCCGGGGTCTTGACCTATCTGGCGTACATGAGCATCAGCTTCGGGACCCGGATCATCAACCTGGTCTTCTACCCGTTCCGGAAGGCGTTCTCCGGCCCGCAGCAGAAGGTCGTCAAGGTGAAAGAGAAGAAAAAAAAGGGAGAGTAACCTCGCCACCCTCGCGGGTGGGGTCTCTGGGCGTGTGCACGAGCGACATGCTCGGCATACTGCAAAGGTATAAATGACTGTGCACCCATGATATATGTATGGAGCTACGGCGTCACGCCTTCCTGTTGGTTGTCCTGGTTGCCGGCGGAGTCGTGGCATGGTCTCTGAGCAGCCCCTTCGACGGGCTCCCCGCGGTCCCGACGGGTCAGTTCTTCTTGGGCAACCCAGCGGCGCCACAGACCCCAGCACCCGTTCCGGCGTGCGATCCACCGGTGGCCCAAGGCTCGATCTCCGACGTCTACTTGGCGCACGAACAATTCCTCAACCACAAGCTGTATTGGCCGTGTGCGCCGGAGGAGAACTGCAACGAGGGACCCGCCAAGATGGCACAGAATCAGCTTGACTGGACCGAGCAGGGATTGGCCAACTACTGGGCGGCGCAGTTCTATCTCGTCGCGCTGGACCCTGACCCGGTCGGCAACTACTGCCTGTACTCGGCACCCTTCGGATCGACCTCCCTGTACTGGCCGGTTGCCGTGCCCCCGGGCGGGTGCGGCGGGTACACGAGCGTGTACATCCCTCCAAAGAAGTACGCAACCGTGGTGGAGGCCTTCGGTGACATGGACTGCGTGCAGACCTTCCTCCGCAGCTTCCTGAGCTGAACCCGACCCCTCCGGAACCAGCGCGCGCTCCAACCTAGGCGATGATCTCTTCCCGGACCGTGTCCGCGTTGCGGCGGAGCTCGAAGAACACATAGAGGTTCGCCTTGTCCCGCAGCCACTGGACGGTCTCGGTGAAGCCGCCGGCCTGGATGGTGAGGTTGAAGGTCGCGCCGGGCGCGGTGAAAAGCGTGGTGTTCGTGCTGTTCGTCTGGACGCTGAGGTTCGTGGACGCGCTCCCGATGGTGAGGAGGATGGTGGCATTCCCGCCGAGGAAGTTGCCCGCGGTGATGTTGAGGTTGGTCGACGCGTTGACGGAAACGAGCCAGAAGGCGGTGAAGTTCACCAGTTTGTCCGCCAGGGTGGCGTTGACGAAGCGGGTGAAGTTGCTGAGGACGGCGACGGACTGGCTCTTGTTGAGGCCGAGGTTGTAGGCGGCCGGGTACTCCAGCCGCAGGTTGTTCGCGAGGAAGGGTAGGTCCTTGGTCGGCGCCGTGAACGCGACCTGGGCGAAGGGGATGCCGATGAAGAAGACGATCGCGAGCAGGACAGCCCCGAGCACGAAGAACTGGCCGCGCCTGCTCCGACCATGCGGTCCGTCAGCTGGAGAGATAGAGCCTCACTTCCTTGGGGTTGTAGATGCCGACGCCGGGAACCAGGTAGCTGCCGACCCAGACGTTGGTCCCGGTCGGCGCCGGGCCGGTGCAGGCCTGCGGGGTGCAGATCTGGACGGTGTGGTTGACCGAGGCGATGGTGAGCAGGCTGTTGATGCCGGAGAAGTTGCCGCTCTGCGCCAGCGGCTTGAGCAGGTCCTGCTCGTTGAGGTCGGCGAGGATCGTGTAGGCGATCGCGGTGTAGTCCGTCTCCGCGGCGGAGAGGTTCGTGCTCACGAGGAAGGCGACGAACGCGGTCAGGATGAGCCCGGCGAGGGCAGCCTCGACCATGAACCAGAACCCGCGCATGATATATAGTTTCCCGCCGGCTAATTAATATGAAGCCGCCGCATAGCAGGTCATCCGTGGCCCGGCTCTACCGGACCCTGCTCTGCGCGCACGGCCCGCAGGGCTGGTGGCCCGTGACCACCCGGGAGCGGCCGGCGTACCATCCGGGCGATTACCGCTACCCACGGACCGACGAGCAGCGGTGGGAAGTCTGCATGGGTGCGGTCCTCACGCAGTCCACAGCGTGGACGAACGTGGAGCGGGCCCTGGCCGCGCTCCGCGCCGCCGGCATCTGCCTCCCGGGCGACCTGCTCGAGCTTCCGGTGCGCCGGCTGGAGCAGCTCGTCAGGCCCGCAGGCTACTTCCGCCAGAAGGCCGCACGGCTGCAGGGGTTCGCGGCCGTCGTCGGAGACGACGTCGCTGGCTACCTGCGCTCGGTCAGCAGAGAGGGACTCCTCGCGGTGAAGGGTATCGGCCCGGAGACCGCGGACTCCCTGCTGCTCTACGCCGCGAAGCGGCCGTTCTTCGTGGTCGATGCCTACACGCGGCGACTGTACGGCGGGCGGCTGTTCCCAGCCGGCGCCGGCTACGAGGACATCCGGCAGGTGTTCGAGGCCGGGCTGCCGCGGGACCGGGAGATCTATAATGAATTCCACGCGCTTATCGTCGCCGACGGCAAGGCGAGGGCAGCGCGCGTCCGGACATGAGCGTTTCCCTGGCTCATCACTGCTTCTTTCCTGCTGGGCCAGAGGGGTTCCGTCGCGAGAGGATGTCTTCTACGAGGCCTCGGTCAAGAAGCGGCCGGGTGGGACTCAGGTAGACGGCGGTCGCGCGTCCGTTGTCTGACGGGTCGGTCGAGGTGATGAGCCCGTCGAGCCGGGTGCGCAAGCGGACCTCGTCTCCCCGGAAGGCCGTCGCTTCGCCGCGGATGCGCTGGGCAGCGGCCGCGGAAAGTCCGCCATACGCCTGGACGTAGTCGAGCCGGCCATGGCGCTCCGCGAACGTCGGGAAACGGTCCTGGAAGGCGGCGTAGGCAGGCCGGCCGAGCCCGCTCCGTTCGATGTCACGGAAGACGGCGACATAGTGTGCCTGCTCCATGAAGAGAACTAAGAAGGAAAGACATAAAAAAGCCTGGGTGGCTAGCGGTGCGGCAGGCGGTCGAGCACGGCCACCTGCGTCCGGGAGAGCTTCCAGCCCAGCGCGCCGAGGTTCTCGCGGATGTGCGCGGGATTGCGGGACATCGGGATCGTGATCGTCCCCTTCCGGAACAGCCAGTTCAGCGCCACCTGCGCAGGCGTTTTCCCGATGTCGCCGGCGATGGCCTGGAGCGGCCGGAGGTGGGGAAGCTTGCCGATCGCCAGCGGGCGGTAGGCGATGACCGTGATTCGGTGGCGCGCGCAGTAGGGGATCACCCGGGACTCGATGTGGTCGGCGAACTGGGCGTGCTCGCGGACCGCCAGGCTGTATTCGACCTGGTTGGCCACGATCGGCGCGTGTTTCCTGGCTTCTTTGAGGTGCTCGACCTCGAAGTTGCTGACGCCGATGTGGCGGATCAGGCCGCGGTCCCGCAAGTCGGCCAGGGCCTGCATGGTCTCCGCCAGCGGGACCCGGGAGTTGGGCCAGTGGACCAGGTAGAGGTCGATATGGTCAGTCCTGAGCCGTTGCAGGCTGCGGGTGCAGGCCTCGGCCACCTGCTGGGAGCGCAGGTGGTCGCCTTTCACCTTCGTGGTGAGGAAAATCCGGTCACGAGGGATGCCGTGCATCGCCCGGGCGACCAGCTCCTCTGCGTGGCCGTCGCCGTAGAGCTCAGCGGTGTCGAGGTGGGTCATGCCCAGGCCGATCGCGGTCCTGATCGCCCGGACCTCTTCTGCGTCGCGGGTCGTGTCGCGCTCCCAGTGGCCGCCCAGGTGCCACGTCCCGAACCCCAGGACGGGAACCTGGTCGTTCCCGAGCCGCGCATACTCCATCTGCACGCTCCTGCTCTTTGCTGTTGCTGTCATTGCCCTCCCCTCACCGCGGCCCGATCGCGAACCGGAGGATCGCCCCGACCCCACCCAACGCCAGCAGCTGCTCGCCGGCAGGGTGGTGGCCGGAGATGATGACCACCGTCGCTGCGACCCGTTCGGCGTCGTCGATGAGGCTGGCCGCTTCCCGGACCTTGGTGTCCGAGACGAGGAGCGTCTCCACCGCGCCGTAGCTGATGGCCTGCTCCACGGTCTCCCGGCTGACCGCGGCGAGGCCGCGCTTCCGGACCTCCAGGAGCAGCCGCTCCACGTACGCGGTCTCGCGCGCCAGGCGTGACTCCTTCAGCAGCTTGTCGGCCGTCGTGGCCAGGACCTCCCGGATCCCAGGCTCGCCGATGTCCGAGGCGTGCTCGACCGTGGCCCGCGCAGCCAGGTCAGGGTAGCGTTTGCGGAGGTAGCTGTAGAGGTTTGTGCGCTCGAATCCCGGGCCGCAGACCACGATCCGGCAATCCTGGGGGAGCAGGGTCTGCGCGATCCGGTCGTAGAAAGCGCTGCGGTCCTCCTCTCCCTGGCGTCTGGTGTAGCTGATCGAGCCGCGCATCTGGAGGCCGAACTCCTTGAGCTCGGCGAAGTCGGCCTGGTCGCGGTCGAGGGCGACGAAGAAGATGTCCGCTTCCTTGACCCGCGCCTTCCGGAGCCGGTCGATCTGGTAGCTCTTGATCGCCTTCTTCTTCACGGTCACGAGCATCCCGGGCTCGAGGGAGATCGTGTGCTTGGAAGCGAGCTGGATGTCCGGCGGCCCGGAGACGATCGTCCCGGCGAGGCGCAGCTTCCCGGTGTATTGGTGGAACTCCGATCGCTCGAGCCGGATGGTGAGGTTGACTGGCCGCTTCTCGCCCTCGTCGATCTCGTGGCCGTGCTTGATGGCCACCTTCCGGTAGGTCTTGGCTTCCACCAGGTCGCCCTCTTCGAGGATTTTGTGGAGGTGCCAGAGGTCTTCCAACGTCTGCAACGAGAGTCGGAGCAGGCCTTCCTTCTGGTCGTGCGCGAGGATGCGCATACCCTTTGTTGGCTCCCGGCCTAATAAGGCCGCTGCAAAGAGGGGCCGGCGGCGGCTCAGGGAGGCGTTCCAAGCATTTAATATCCCGCGCCCAATACAGTAGGTATGGGACAGAAGGGAGTCGAGGACTTCGTCATCCTCCTGGCAGTCGCGCTGATCATCATCGTGGTCGGCCTGGTCTTCTCGTCCTTGGTCTTCCTGCCCGGCGACGGCGGGGCCATCGTTCCCGTCGCCGAGTTCTCGCCTGGGGTTGTCGGCTTCACGACTGACTTCCCGGCCCAGACCATCGTCCTCGGGGACTTCGTGGTCGGCCAGACCCAGGAGCAGTTCCTGAAAGGAGCGGATGAACTGATCATCACCGCCGGCCCCCTCGGCGGCGCCGTCACGGGCGTCCAGGTGGCGATCAACCCGGCCTTCCTGGAGCTGAAGCGCGGTGTTCGGGTGACGTTCTCGGTCCTGGAAGCCAACCCGCTCGGCAACCTCGTCATCCGCTGGAACGGCAAGGAGTTCTACAATGCGGCGCCTTCCGGCTTCACCGATTTCGTGATCCCTCCTGAGTACGTCCACGCGGAGAACACCCTTGAACTCCAGGCGAACGGGCCCGGCCTGGTCTTCTGGTCCGCGACCTCCTACAAGATCACCAACCTGGACGTCAGTCTCCAGTACGGCCCGCAGCGGATCGTGCCCTTCGACCTGCTGCCGTCTGACCTCGCGGCATTTGACCGGGGCGAGGTCGACTTCTTCGGCGGCGGACCGGGTCAGCTCGAGGCCAAGCTGAACGGGTTCTCCATCTTCACCGGCCAGCCCCAAGGCGTGGGTAAGATCAGCTTCGACGTGACGTACCTGAACGCCGGCAACAACGTCCTCTCCTTCACTTCCACGGCCACGAACACCCTGTCCGGCGGGGTCTTCCGGATCTACAGCTTCGGCAACAAATTGGTGAAGACCCAGACCTTCACCCTCTCCCTCGACCAGGTGAACCAGGTCAAGGCCGGGAAAGGCCGGGTCATCCTCACGGTCCAGGCAATCCAGAAACCTGGCGTCCTCGAGGTGACGCTCAATGACCAGCCACTCGAGACCCCGGCAGCCCAGGCAGGCGAGAACATCATCGTTTTCTCCACCGCCCTCGAAGGGGAGAACGTCCTCCAGGTCACCACGACCGGCACCATGGACATCAGCGCGGCCGTCGTCGGGATTGCGCCCTAGCCCCCTTATATACGATGGAAGCCAAAGGTAATAGCAAGGGATCATCTTGCCGCTCCGGCTTGTCTATCGGATTGATCAAGGGCCGCCCCGGACCATTACCTTCTCCTGGACCGGAGGAAGAGACCCTGCCAGCACCTATGTGGTCAGGAAGTATGATCCGGCAACCAGAACCTGGACGGACGTGACTCCAGCGCCCATCGCGGGAAACAGCTATACGGCTCCGTACGTGCAAGGGACCTACGTAGCCGTGGAACACATGCCGGGTGGGGGTGGGATCGTGCAGTATTCGGACCGGGCATACCTCCCTGAAGAAGTCCAACTTCGCCGGAAGCTGGCGAATCCGGTCACGAGGCGAACCGGGCAACTGATCGACGCCGGCCTGACGCCGTACACGGCGCGTGACCGGGCTGCGATGAACACTCTCGTAGCCGAGCGGTTGCGGCGCGGCCTCATCGACAGCAAAGGCCTCCCCCTATCCTACAAGGATCGGTCGGAAGTCATCGGCACGGTGACCGAGCAGCTGATCGAAGAGGCGAGCAGGCTGGTGGGAAGGCCGGTCTCCTATCTTGAGCTGCGCGAGATCGTCGCACAAAGCGTGGACCGACGCCTTACCAGCGGCGGAGCAGCGGGGAAGCGTCTCATGAATGAGTCGATGTTCGGAAGGCTCGGCCGCCAAGGTCGCCGTTTCTTCCGCATGGGTGCCATTCGCCGGGACACCGCCACCCTCCGCGGGACGAGGCGGACGAGCGAACGCGGATGGCAGCGGCTCGAGCGAAAGGCGCGGTGGAGCAATGAGCGGGACGCGGAGCTTGCCCTCCTGAGCACCACCTTCCCTGAAGCCCGGATCATCGTCACCGTCAAGAACGAGTCCAAATGGCTGGCAAATGGCATCATCATTTCCTGTTCCACCGTCGGTCCGACCCTCCCCCGGACGCTCGAGAAGGGCCGCACCTTCCGCTACCCGTTCGACGTGGAGTATAACAAGAGGTACGTGGTCTCCTGCTCCTCCACGACCCACAAAGTGGAGCCGGATGAACAGGAAGTGGACACGAGGAGAAAGAAAGGCTCAGGCAAGGAGTTCCCGATCACCTTCGTCCTGAAAGAGAAAGAGGACATCGAGAAGAAGATCGGAGCGCCGGTCAAGAAGGCCAAGCTCGGGGTCCGCAAGGACCGGCAGGCCTACTACCAGGCTGTCCTCTACCCGCTCCTGCTCCTGATGGTCGGCGTCATCGTCTCCGCGATCCTCGGCAGCGCATTCTTCGTCTTCGCCTTCCTGTCCTTCGCCGTGAGCAAGGGGGTCCCCAGCCCCGAGGTGGGCCGGGACATCGTCGCCAAGCTGGAGGACGTCAAGAAGCGCTACCAGGCCTTGATCGAGCGGGCCGAGCGGAGCCGGGAGCCTCGGGAGATCATCGACCGGCTCTACAAGCGGATGGAGTCCGAGATCAAGGTCGAGGCGATCGTCGGGAAGTTCGAGTGGAAGAAGATCGTCACGACCAGCCACTACGGCCGCGGGTTCGTCAAGGAGTTCTTCAAGGGCCTGGGCTTCCTCTTCCTCGCGCTGGCCTTCATCCTCTCCCCGATCCCCCTGGCGCCGGTCATCGGGATCATCATCGGGTTCTTCGGCTACTTCAGCCTTGGCGGGTCTGACTACCATGTCGACCACGAGAAGGAGGGACACTGATGCCCGTCGGAACGATGCAAGGCATGGAGCTGATGCGGCAGTGGATCAAGGTCCTGTTCTCGATCCTGCTCGGGATCGCCTTCATCATGGTCTTCCAGTCCTGGTTCCTTGCGATCATGACCTGGACGTTCCTCTTCTTCATCCCGAGCGCGGACAAGGAGACGGAGCTGGCCTTCTCGCGGGGGATCTTCAACTGGGGAATGCTCCTGCTGCTGTTCTTCGCCTTCTTCCAGTCCGAGCTCCTCGGGCTGGGGCTGCAGCCGCTGAACTTCTCGGACACGATCTTCGGCGAGGGCAGCGAGATCGGGTCGTTCATCGGCTCGGTCGGTCCGTGGGTCCTGCTCCTGCTGCTGCTGGTGAAGGGCCTGATGAGCTTCGCCCCGGCAGGCAAGGCTGAGGAACCCCACGCGCTCATGTGGATCACCGAGGTCCTGATCTTCCTATTCATCGTCGGCCTGATCGTCGTCCTCCAGATCTGGAACTGGCCCGCGGAGACGATCATCTTCATCGGGATCTGGGCCATGGCCTACGTCTCCGGCTCGGCCGGCGACCAGGAATCGCGCCAGACGATCGGCGTCATCATGATCATGATCGCCTTCGTGATCTTCTCCCTCGGGATCGGTCAGCAGGCCGTCGGCGGCGCGCTGTTCGGCCAGTGGTGGCCAACCCTCTACCAGGGCATCTCTGCGGTGACCGCTCCCCTCGGCCAGGTGTTCCAGGACCTCTCCAGCCTGTTCGGCGACGCGTTCTTCCTGATCACCAACCCGACCGGCTATGCCCAGGCCATCATCAACGGCTCGTTCCAGACCGACCCAGAAACCGGGTTGAGGGGCGCGTTCGGCGTGGAGATCCTCGACGCGAGCACGTCGCCGCTCTTCGCCGAGCAGCCCTACACCGCGACCGTCAAGATCCAGAACAAGGGCAGTTTCGAGGGCCGCAACATCCTGCTGACGCTCCGGCCCGGGGCGAACGCCCCGAAGGAGACTGGCGCCACGCCGTTCGCGGACGAGGACAAGGCCACGCTCGCCGACCTGGGCTTCTTTGCTGATCCGCCCCTCATCGAGTGTTCGCTCTCGGCCTGCACGCAGTGGGTGGACGGCCAGGAGGAGAACGAACTGGCGAAGCTCGACCTGCGGCAGATCAGCTACAACAGCGATGGCGTGAGCTGCGCGGATGTGGTCCGCTTCGACCTGCACGCGAAGTTCCTCCCGCTGGTCGCCACCGTGACCTACGACTATGAGGTCGACTCGACCCTGGGCCTGGAGTTCATCTCCGAAGCCGAGTGGGACCGCTTAGTGGCAGAGGGGAAGGTCAAGCCGCAGATCAAGAAGCCGGCCAGCCTCAAGAACGCGCCGGTCTTCCTCAACATCGGGACCCTCGAGCAGCCGATCCGCGAGGGGACGACCCACCGGATCGACTTCAACCTCCTGCCGGTGAGCACGACCGGGAAAATCCAGGACGGGATCATCCACGTGGAGTTCCCGGCCACCCTCGGGCTGCCGAAGTTCTGCCTCCCCGAGCCTTCCCGGACCGTCCTCGAGGGCGGCATCCTCGGCTACTACTGGGAGGACAGCAGCGTCTTCAACAACAACTACTACATCGCCTGCGAATTCGCTGGCCTGGACTTCGCAGCTGCAGAACTGGCCGGGCCGTCGCACACGGTCGTGATCCGGGCGAACGCCTCCTACCGCTACGAAGAATCGAGGCCGTTCCTCCCCGCGAAACTGGAGTTCGGCGGCGTCCAGTGCTGCGAGACCGGCGGGGAGTGCGTGACCGGCTACTGCAGGTCGGACAACACGTGCGGCGAGCTCCCAGAAGGCGCGGTCACCGGCACCGGCCTCGGCGAGGTCTGCAGTGGCGGCTCGGGCAGCTGCGCAACCACGAGCTATGTATACAAGCCCGCGGACGCGGATGGGGACATCGTGGCCTCTCCCCTGACCTGCACGGGCATCGAGGTCGGGGAGAGCGAGGTGAACGTCTGCTGCCCCGATGCTGCTAGTGACGCCCAGTGCCAGAAAGCCTACGAGCTCCGCCAAGGCGGCGAGACCGACACCGACGTGATCGTGGCTGCGATGGTCGAGCTCTGATCAGGGTAGCGTAGGTGATGGTGGAGGCCGACAGGGTATCTGCCCTCGCGGCACGTCCCCTCCATAAGGCTTATAAGTCCTGATCTCCATGTATCACCATGGCACACAAGGCGCAGGTCGTGGCGAAGCAGCGGGGACATGGGCATGTGGGCGCCCGCCTGGCTCGTCACGAACTGGAGACGCTTGACGCACTCGTGGAGACCGGCCAGTTCCTGAACCGGTCGGACGCCGTGCGATCGGCAGTCAGGCAGATGATTGGTGAAATACGGATAGTCAATGTGAAGAATGTCACCCTCTCACAGGCCAAGAACGATATCCGTTCGTATTTCAAGACCCATAAGACCGCCTACCCCTCAGACATCGCCGACGACCTCGAACTCGAGTATGACCTCGTGGTGAAGGCCTTGAAAGAGCTGCAGCGCAGCGGTGAGGCTCGGCTTGCATGACCGTCAGCGACCGACCAGGGGACGAAGTCCGTGGCGAACGCATCGTGTGCATCTTCCGGAAGGAAGGAACCCGAACGATCGTGCCGCAGACAGGCGGCCACCGGGCCACGTGTCTCATCATCAAAGGTCTACCAGCCCGCGCCGTGATCGAGATGCCTTGGCGCGGTTTGTGAATGTTCCTGAGTGCTCCTCGAGACGCTCATCTCGACCCCGCGGTGATCGAGCTCTGGTTTGGCTGACATCCGAATGGTCAAGATCGGGTCTGGTTGATCTCCCTGATTGCCGAGACTAAGAACTCGAGCCGACCAGCTTCGTGGCGGACCAGCCGGTCCGCTTCGATGTATTCGGGATGTTCGTCACCAGCCCGATGGTGGGCGATGGCCGTCACTTGCCCTGGATGGAACTCATCCACATACCGGTCTTCCACGAAAAAAGCGACGGCTTCAATGAGCGCGTTCTCCCGCTCGTCGACGGGTTCGCCATGAAACCCCCGGGAAGTGACGTCCGGCGATACGATCCCGAGATACGCAGGAAGCAGCCGCCGTATCTCGTTGATCGAAACGACGTGCGCGCCTTCGTGGGCGAGGGAGATATCTGAAGGGAACGTCTTGAGCCCGAAGCTCACACCGGGATAGAAGATCTCCAAAAGTGCGGCGGAGGGAATGTACCCGAACGACCGGTCGACATGAAAAACCTCCTTTACCTCATCGCACGGTGCCTCTTCGATCGTCACTTCAGGCACGAAGTCGGGGGACCGCATGACCGTCTTCCGGCGTGGATAGACGTATGCCTGTCCATCGGTGAGATAGGGCCCCGCCTCCTGGGACAGGTGACGCACAGACACCGCTCCCTTCGGCTCGTACCCGGGCAGTGGCTCATTTGCGGTGAGCGTCAGGAATTCACCATCAACGTCTCCATACAGGAGGAGCGGTCGCTTTCCGAGGAGGCGGTGCACAAACCCAGTAGGGCGGAGAAGCAGGTCCATGACAGCTACTCCACACTGAACGAGAGCCGCTTCGGGTTGCGCAGGGAGAAGACCTTGTCCGTCCCTGGAGCGAAGTCCTCATCGAGCTTCTCGGGGTTGAAGGTGAAATACCTGGCCTTCCCCTCTGCAAGGTCCCGGTCATACTTGCCCAGCTTCGCAAGCTGGGCGGCCCAGTAGGTGTCGTGGAGGCCGAAGATCTCCACGCGGTAGCCGCCCTCGAGGTGGATGACCGCGGCGTGCTCCTGGACCTCGATGTCCGTCACCCGGTAGCGCCGGGAGAGGAGGTCCAGTCCAGGAGAGACGTAGCCAGGCATCGGTCTCGCTGCCGGCCCGGGAGACGCCGCCGCAAGAGAGGCGCCCGCGGCATGAACCGTGAGATGGACCGAAGCGTGCGGGGCGGGAACGCTCCCTGCCACCAGCCCGGGAGACGCTGCTGGTAGGGAAGAGGCGTCAAGCGCGCTGGCGAGGGACCGGCCGTCCTCTAGGAGGACGCCTTCGGCAGGAACGTACCAGCCGTCCAGCACCTTTCCTGAGACGCTATCGGTGACGTCCTGGACATACCCGTATTTCTTGGCCTTCCGCATGCGCTCCTGGCTGAGCATGACCTGGTTTTCGTCTGCAAGGAGATCGTGCACGCGACCATCGGGGTCGTGGAGAATCAGGGCGACCGGTCGGGACTCGTCGCGAAGATCCACCCGAGGCGTGTGGATGGTGGCGTAGAGGGTGAGCTGACGTGCAGCGTGATCAGTAACCTGACGTTCGATGTGGACATAGTCGTTGTTCGGGAAAACGGCTTCGTCAGGACCAGAAGCAAGATACGCCCAGAGACCTCCCCCGACGACCGCTACAGCAGCTGTCGATATCCAGGGGTGCGCTTTCACACTATTCACCCTTCTCTTCACCCAGCCCGACGCCGGTTTCTTTTTTGCCATAAGACAATTTTCACTATATAGTAGTTAATCGCTGCTTTCTGTCTTTTTAAGCGTTTCGGTCCCCGTGAACATCCCGTTAAGATGACAGTTGTAAAAAAGGAAGAACCTCTCCCCTGCCCCGCCGCCCCTGCAGAAGCCCGTTGGGTACGGGTCTGCAGGGGCGGTTGCTTCCGGCGTCAGAAGGGCCGCACCATGAGGTTGAAGGTCTGCGGGGCCACGTACTCCTCCCACCCCCGCATGAACTGCTCCGCCACGCCCGGCTCCATCTGCACGGAGACCGCGATCGCCATCACGCAGCTGGTGACGTACAGCTTGTGATAGAGGGGTCCCCGCTGCTCAGCGGCCGTCAGGTCAGGATGGGACATGTTGATGATGATCCCACCCTTCTCGGGACCCTCCGTCCCCAAGCGGGCATGCCACTTGTAGCCGTGCGCATCGTCTCCCTCCCGGAACAGGGCGGTCATCCCCCTGGCGCTGCGGGCCGAGGGCTGGACGCGCCGGTAGGCGAGGTCAGGACGGTCCTTGCCCTTGCGCCGCGTCTGGCCCTTCTGCCTCGGAGGCCCGCCGGGGACGAGGGGAGGGACCACCCGCCGGACAGGAGGCCGAGGCGCCTTCCCTTCCGGTCCCTTTCCCGGGATGCCTGCCGGGCAGCGGAGAGATTCGGGGATCTCGCCGTCGCCGAAGAGGCCCTTCTCCAACCGTTCGACCACCTCCTGGGCGATCTTGGAGAGCCGCTCCGCCCGCCGGTCCTCGTTCACCTGCCTCAGCCACGGCGTGCCGTAGGTCTCCACGAACTTGATGAGGGCGTTGTGGAAGTGGACGTAGGCATCATCCATCTGGAGGCGGGTGCGATCCGGCGCCAGGGTGCAGAACTCGAGCCGGATCCTCCCCTGGATGAATCCGCTCCCGAAGAACTCCTCGATGTCCCCCCAGCTCGCCTCCAGGTTCTGCAGCGGAAACGCCTGCTTGCCCTGGTGATCGATCAGGATGCGCGGCTTCTGGACCTGGTTCAGCGTCAGGTAGAGCTCGAACACGACCTCGCCCAGATCCGTCGGGATGTGGATCTCGTTCCTGATCCCGGGGAACTCCACCGGCTTGGCCTCCACCTCCCAGTCCTGGCCGGCGGCCTTCACCTCGATCGTGATCCGGATCCCCGTCGACTTGATCTTCGCGGGGAAGGCGTCGGTGACCGCACTCGCGAGCGCCTCCGCAGCCTTCGACGGCGACTTGCGGAGCCTCTGGAGGGCAGCCGGCTTGATGCCGCTCACGTCGATGAAGGTCGAGGACTCGGCGAACCGTCCCGAGAAGCTGAAGTCCGGCCGGTCGGCGTAGGCAAAGTTCACCGTCGCCTGCGTCTCCAGGTCCTGGGGATCGAAGCGGAACTCGAAGAACGGCGGCCTCGGCTTCGCATCCCGCGGCCGCGTGATCATGCGGTAGCGGGTGCACAGGGAGACCGGCGCGAGATTGCCAATCCCCTTCTCACCGATCTTGTCGCCCCCCTTCATCGGCTTTCCGATGTTCAGGACGCGCTCCCTCATCTGCTCCTTGCTGGCCCCCGACCCGTTGTCGTACGCGCGGAGCCGGCACTCCGTGAGGTCAAGGGAGACGTGGGCCTGGGTGGCGCCGGCGTCGATGGCGTTCTGGAGGATCTCCTGCACCACCTTCTCGATCGTGGGGTACGTCTGCGCGAGATGCAGGAGGGTGTTGCCGGCATGGAACCCGGCAGGAGCGAGTTGCCAGTTCAGGGGTTCGGTCTTCATGAGGCCTCCGTTTCCGGCCGGAGGGAGGGATCCTCCTCCCGGGCCTTGTCCAGTACCAACTCGTTGTTCAGCGCGCGCGCCAGGGTCACGAACCGCTCGTGGTCCTCGGCTCCCATCTCGTCCCGCAGCAGGCGCCTGGTAGTGGGGTCGGGATGCCTGGCGAACCAGGCGAGCAGCGGGAGCAAGAGGGCGACCTGGTCGGCCACCACCCGCGCCCGCCGCTGGACACCTGGAGGAGCTGCCGAGGGCGGTCCTCGCTTGCTGCTGAGGAGCCGCTCGATCACGGCTCGGTGATCGCGCCGACGGGGCTCCCTTCCCCGCACTACCCAGCTGTGCACCGTGCTGTACGGGATCGAGGTTCGGGAGCCGGCGTTCAGTGCTGCGGCGAGGGCTGCCGCCGAGCGGAGTCCCCTCTCGGCCATGTACGCCCGCAGCCTCGCCACGAGGGGGGTGGCGCTGCGCGCTTCCTTCGTCTTCATGGGAATGCTCCAGTACCGGGGATCAGAACCTGGCCACGGACGTGGTCTGCACGACCGAGACCGACGGCCTCTTCGGACCGGACCACACGGACTTGCCGTTGACGAGGACCTGGAAGGTCCCCTTCGCCTCGGCAGGGGAAGCGGCGGCCGGCAGGGTGGCCTTCTGGGCCAGGCGGCGGGCGCGCTGCTGCAGGGCCTTCAGGCTGAGCTTGGTGCTGAAGCGGCGGTTGAACTCGCGCGCCTTCGTCCGCCACGGCCTGCGGTCGGACCCGAGGGAACGGATGGCCTGGTCCTGCTCATCCGTGTAGCGGTGGATCTGGCGGGGCTTCTTCACCGCGGCGCTCTCCCGGTGGCTGTGGAAGTAACGGCACATGGAACCCACCTGGCCGGGCGTCAGGGACGTCCCGAAGGTGCGGTTGAAGTTCTGCGCCAGGACGTCCTCGTCCTGGTTGGGCCTCTTGCCCCGCGTGTGCACGGGCGGCTTCACGCCGAGGAGGAACTGCCGCTGCTCGGGGGTGTAGTGGTGACGCGGAACTTTCGGCTTGTCGTTCGACATGGGAATGATCCTTGCTGTGGCTTGCCCCTCATTCCGGGAACATCCCGAAACCCCAGGCAGGCCGACATGGGTAGCTCAACGCACAAACGGTCTCACGATCGCAACGGTCTCGCACTCGGTCAGTTCTTGGTCTTCTTCGCTTCTTCGGCCTTCCACGCGCGCTCGATGATCTGCACGAACGCCTCAGCAAGCTCTTCGGCGAGCTCATCTCCTCTCGGCGTGGCGATCACGTGGAGCGCCTGTGGAGGGAGCCCCTTCTTTCTCGCCTTGCGGCAGACCAGGCCCCACACCTCTGCGGTGAAGCCAGAGCCTGCAACAAGCAGGTCAGGATTGCTGCGTCCCATCGGTTGGACCCTTTCTGGTGACGGGGGACGGGGTGGAGTGGGTGGGGCCCACCGGAACGGCCCGATGCCCCCACCCACCCCACGATCAACGCTAGCCCTAGGGCACGGTCTCCTCGATCAGGAGCCCGGGCAGGTCCGGGACGTCCGTCGGCGGCCAGAGCCGCTGGTACACGACGTCACCGAGGCCCGCGCTGGTGATCTTCTTCCAGTACGGCCAGGACAGGTCGGGCCGGTCCGCCACGTCGGTGAAGAACGTGGCCGTGGGCCCGAGACGGGCCGCCTCCTTCACCGCCTTGGCGTGCTCGGCCGCCCGCAGGGTCGGGGACTTCACCGCGGCCCGGTTCTTGAGGCTCTCCCAGACCCGCTGGGCATCGATCATGCGCAGCGCCGGGTCGAACCACACCGCAGCCGCGGCTTCGGCCTCCTCGGTCCGCACGGTCTGTGCGTCCCGGGCGACGCCCGCCTCCGCGGTGATGACCGCCACCATCTCCCGGAGGGCGGCATCGAGCCGCTCGTCCTCGAGGAGGCTGATCGGCTCGGTCTCCGCCAGCAGGAGCAGGTCGGACGCGCCGGGCGACTGCGTGTCCTCCACGCGGGCCAGCTCCCAGTCGTCCACCGTGACGAGGATGGTCTCGTTCCCCTGGTCGTCCAGGCCCCGGCTGACCACCCGGGCGCCGTGGTGGACGATCCACGGCTTCGTCGAGGCCACGTCGCTGACGAGGGCCTCCTTGTTGCCCTCGACATCGGTCGCCCAGGAGGCCTCGTCCGGGATCCGGAACAGGTACCGGACGGCCGGATTGAACGGGTCCATGCCCCACGGCATGAACACGGCCAGCGAGCCGTCCTCGGAGTCCACGGTGTGGACGCCGCCGAACAGGACCGCCCGCGGGATCTCCTCGTTCTCGAGGGCGCGGGTGAGCTGCGCCACTTCGGACCGCTGGTGGTCCAGCTGGTCGAACGGCTTGGTCACGGTGGGCAGGTCGGCCGCACAGCCGGCCAGCACCGCGGCCATCAAGAGGGACGGGAAGGGGATCGGGATCTTCATGGAACAGGACTCCAATGGCCGCCACGACGGGCAGCCGGGGAAACGGGAACAGGAAATACGACAACGCGGACAGCGGACAAGGTGGGCAGCGGCGTGCTAGGCGCCGCCCTTCATGCCCTTCGGCACGTCGAACTGCACGTCCTTGAGGGCGACGAACTCCACCCTGTCCTCGCCGTCGCGGAGGATGATGAGCATGATGCGCGGCATGCCCGTGACGATGTCGTCGATGCTCAGCAAGGGCGCCGTGACGGCGCCCAGAACCGTAGCCTTCGACGAGTCCTCATCGGCGAGGAAGACCGTCCGGCCAACGATGCCGGAGAGGTCGGCACAACTGCTGTTCATGGAAACTCTTCCTGAACTCCAGTTCGTCCAGCTTACCCAGCGTAGAGTGCGGACGGGACATGACGGTCTCCAGCAAGAGGGGAGGCCGGCCCCCGCCACAGGACGAGGAGCCGGCCAGGTCGACTAGAGCGTGCCGGGATCCTTCCAGCAGTCCGGGGTCAGGTAGGCCTCGAACAGCGGGGCCCGGATGCCCCTCCGCTCGATCCAGAACAGGAACGGCCGGTCGATCACCAGGGGCGGCCGCGGGTTCATCGGCGCTCCCAGCCGGACACCTCCCAGGGCCACGGCCTCCTTCACGTGCGCGCCCTCCAGGTTGAGGCGCACGCGCGCCTCGCGCAGGGCCTGGAGGATGACGGCGATGCGGCCGTCGTTCATCGGCGCCTGCATCCTCTCGAGCCACGCCAGGTTCTCGGTGACGTGGTAGTCCACCATCGGGACGTGGACGCCTCTGAGGTCCGGGTCCAGTCGGGGCCGCCGGCTGAGGATGTCCTCGATCATGGTGTGCAGCTCGAAGGGCGTGGCCGGCGGGGCCGGGGGAATGGTCAGGAACACGGCCGTGTCGGCCGATTGAGTCTCGATCACCGCCACCGGACTGCTCAGGCCCTCCGCCAGCCGCACCGAGACGCCCTCCTTCAGGGCGACGCCCGGGAACTGCCGATCGGTCCCCCGGAGCGTGATGGTGACCGGCCTGCCGATGATGAGCCACCGGACCAGCAGGTCCAGCACCGAGGCCGCGTACCAGCCGGTCTGGTCGTCCGGGCACGACTGCTTGTCGAGCTGGATCCCGAAGCCGTGGTCGCGGAGGAAGCGGTTCACTGCCTGCACGTCCTCGCTGGCGGTCACCTCGATCTCCGGAATCGCCGCGTGCCGCGCGTCGGGGATCGCTGCCAGCAGCGCGAGCAGCGCGGCCTGCTGCTCGTTGACCGCGTTCCAGGTGACCGGGCCGAGCACGCGCTCAGCCTCCCTGAGGACGCGGGCGAAGGTGTACGGCCCGAAGGACAGGGCCTGGACCGCTGTTGTGGTGGGGGAGGGGAGTGGCGTGGACATGATGGTCTCCGAGAGTAGGGGGATGAGGATGGTCAGGCCTCCCCCCTCCGGCGTCTTGCGCGCCGGAGGGGGGTGGTTGGCGGTCAGGTGGTGGCCGGCGTGGACACCTCCGAGGAGGCGCTGACAGGAGGCGCTGACGGGGGAGCTGCGACGCGCTCGTACATCCCGCGCTCGATGCGCCGGAAGCCCGGGTGCCTGCGGAGCGCGTTGGCCACCACCATGGAGAACTTCGCCGAAGAGGTGGCGTAGCCGTTCCGGACGACCAGCGCGGCCGCCTCGGTGGGGGTCACCCTTGCACCCGGCTCGACGGTCTGCACGAGGGTATCGTTCAGGCTCAGCTCGTTCCTCGCCCGGCGGGCGCGCCGCGAGGAGCGCCGCTTCCTCGGCTGGACCGCGGCCGTCGCGGGCCTGGGGGCGCGGACGGCGGGACGGGCTCCCTCCAGCGCAGCGATCTCGGTGTCGAGGGCAGCCAACTGCCTCGCCAGGCTGGCGCGGCTGGCCTTGAACTGCTGGAGGCCGGCGGTCCTGCGCTTCAGCTCGTGCTGGAGCGCCAGGACGCTGACGGTGGACAGGTCGGGGGATGGGGAAGGCATGGGAACTCCTTGCAACGGGAAAGGGATAGGGTCAGCAGCGGACGAGGGAACGGAGCAGCGCGCGGATCTCGGCGGCGGGGAGGCTCACCCGCTTGCCGAAGTAGAGGGAGCAGGTGAGGGCAAGGACCGGGTCGGCCACCCGGATGTCGCCCTCGACGGTGGCCTTGACCAGGACGAGATTGCTCACCACCTTGGTTCGCGTGAGAAGGGAACTCCCGATGAGGAGGTCGCCCTTGACGGCGGTGGCGTCGATGCACAACGTCCCGGTCACGGCCGTGTCCAGCACGACGAGCTCACCCCGCAGGGTGGAGTGGAGAAGGGTCAGCCAGTCCACCGTGCAGTTCTCGAGCTGGACGTTCTCGAAGGTGGAGGAGTTCACGTGGACGCCTTTCCCCTGGACCCTCCGGAGGCGGAGGTCGCCCAGCCCGACGCCCTCCAAAGTGAGGTCGCCCATCAGGTCGACGTCCTCCAGGCCGATCGCGCGGTCCGTGAAGTTGCGGATGGTGACGGGGCCGTCGATGATCAGGTCGCGGAAGAAGTACCTGCCTTGGCCCAGCTCGCGCAGGAACCTGGCCGGGGTCATGCGGGTCTTGTCCGTGGTGGTCGTGGTGGTCATGGGTCTCTCCTGGGTGTGGGAGGGTGGATGAAAGATGATGCAGCCGTGTCCCTGTCAGGTCAGGGTGTCGCCTGTGGGAGCAGGCGTCCGTCTCCCGCCGCCGTGAAGGCCGCTGCACAGGGAGACACCGGGACCGCCGACTCGCCGCCGGTCCCGGGAGATCGCTTGGTCGTCACGTCCTCAGGCCGTGGCGAGAGGCGACCTCGGTGGCCGCGCAGGCGGTCCAGGGCGCCGGCGGCCGAAGGGAACGCAGGTTCGCGTCCGGCAGGCATGGCCAGCTAGCCGGACAGCGCAGCGTCCCCAAACAGGGAGGTGAGGATGAGGATCGCGAGCATGGCGGACGCCACGCCGGCAAGCGCGAGGACCCCGCGCCTGCGCACCAGGCCGACCAGCAGCATGCCTACGCCGCCGAACAGCAGCAAGGCCGCCAGCACGGTGAGCGTGTGGGCAGCCAGGAAGACCAGGACGCTCCACATGGGGAAACACCTCCACGACAGTAAAGGCAGGGAAGGGGTCTGGGAAACGGGTCGGGGGTAGCAGGCCCCGGAAGACCTGCCACCCCCTTCCCTGGAACGAGCTACTCGGGATCAGCCGAGCTCGGCGCCCCGGCGGAGGAACTCGATCGTCGTCCCGGGCTGCACCTCGGCATCGTCCTCGACGGGACGGCGCGTCGGCGAGTCGGGAACGGCGGTGAGGGCCTTCTCGGCGGGCAGGATGCCCAGCGCGGCCCGCAGGTCGCGGCGGAGCGCGCCCACGGTCATGCCGGGCTTGGCGTCCACCCGGAGCACGTTCGCCCCGTGCAGCACCTCCACGGGCGGCGCACGCGGCTTGTCCTTGGTCAGCATGGTCAGATCCTCACGTGGGATGCCGGGTAGAACACACATCCGCGCACCGCCGGACCCGGCAACCGGCTGTGGGGATTGCGGTCAGGAAGCGAGGACCTCGGCGCTCCGCAGGACAGGGCGCGCGCTGCCCCGGGCGAGGTCGACAAAGATCTCGTCGAAGGGCGGGTCACCCGTGAGGTCACGGTAGACGTCGAACGCGGCCAGCATCCAGGCCGCGACCAGGGTGTTGGTCGACAGCCGCTGGGGACCGGCCGCAAGGCAGCCGCCTTCGCCCGGGTTCCGGTCCTGCGGATCCTGAATCTCGGGGTGGAACACGTTGGCGAGGGGCAGGGTCACGTTCCTGCCGTCCCGCCGGAGGAAGACCTGGACGTTGCCGTCGGTCTCCTCGTTCCCGCCCGAGATGACCAGGACGTCCCGCAGGTCGCCGGCATGGTCCGAGACCAGCTTCCGGGTCGCGTGGTTGTCCACGCAGAGGAAGACGGTGTCCCGCTCCCGGACCACCGACGGGATGGTCGCCCTGGTCACGAACTCGTTGGCATGGCCGATGCGGACGTTGCTGTCCCGCCGCAGCAGGTCGGCCACGGTCTCGGCCTTGAAGCCGCGCACGCCGCGCTGGCGGTCGCGGTTCCGCTCCTCGAACCGGTCGCCGTCCACGAGCAGCATGACTGGCTCCTGGCTGGCCACGGCCTGGGCAAGCGGCCAGGCGAGGGCACAGCCGATCCCTCCCAGGCCCACGACGACGATCCTCATGACGCTCCCTTCTGCTGGCCGTCCTCGGCCAGCGCAGCCATCGCCTTCAGCAGGTCGGCTGCGGCGATGTTGAGTTCTCTCTCCATCCACTCGGGGTCGCCCGGTTCCAGCTTTACGCTTGCCAGGGACGCGACCAGGCGGACCAGGTGCTCCTCGAGGGCGGCCCGGATGACTGCGGGATACTGGGCCTGGACCGGCAGAGCCTGGCACGCCTCGAGCACGGCCTTGCCAACTTCCTGCTCGGCGGCAGCGATCACCTTCTTCCCGAACCGGGCGACTGCCGCCTGCGGATCGATCGCCCCAGCGCCAGTCCCGACGACCTTCCGGACCGTCGTGCCGCTGGGTCTCCAGTCGACCTTCAGCCCGAAGAGCGGGTCCTTGGCAGACCGCTGGCTCCAGGTGTCGAAGGTCAATGAAGTTCCGTTTATGGGGGTGAACTCTCTGCCGCTTGCCACGAAGGAGGCGGACCAGAAGGCGGTGATTGCCGCGGTGACCCGCGTGGCGAGGGGGGTGGTAGGGTCCTGACTCCGCAGCGCGTTGCCCATGCAGACCCGACCGCCAGCGCTGTCCACGTTGGGCAGGCCCGTCGAGAACAGCGCCTGGTCGGCAGACCGCAGCGGTTCCTTGAGGAAGAAGAGACGGACGTTCTCGATCTCACCCGCCGTGATCTCGATGATGAAGACCACGTAGGGCAGGGACACGGTGAACGGCTCATCGTTGCAGTGGAGCGTGCGGACGCGGGGAGCTTCTTCCACCACCACGACGCACCGGCTCGCGGTCCCGGCGAAGAAGCGCGTCCCTTCCGGTAGGACGTCGAAGGGGAGGGACACCCCTTCCGCGTCGACAGACTCCCAGGCCCGGGAGACCAGCCCAGAGACCGCATGGGAGGACGCCACGGCGGCAGCCTCGCGGAAACAGGCAAGCGATCGCGCAGAGGCCTCGTGGAGCAGGCACTCGGCGCCGATCCTTTCGTACAGGACCTCGGGAGCCGCGCGCGCCAGGCGGCGCCGGTAGACGTTCTCCACGACCGCGGTGAGGCGGTCCAGCGCTGCACGCGCCGCAGTGAAGGCAGCATGGCGCACCGACCAGTGCGGGAAGAGGTCGCCGATCGTGACCGCCTTCACCGGCTGGAACTCAGGGACCAGTTGGGGGAAAGGGAGCCACTGCACGCGGTAGCCGACCTTCCGGAGGCCGACGCAGCCGTCCTCGAGCACCAGCACGGTGTCTGGCAGGGCGGCCTGGCGCCGCGGGAGCAAGTTCACGTAGTGCCACATCCACATGGGAGCAGACTCCAAGGCGCCGGAAGACGCGGAATTCAGGAGGGCAGGGTTTCGTAGAGGAGGAGGCAGAAGGCCTCGACCCGGGCATGGTGGCCCGGCTTGAGGATCACCCGCTCCCCCGGCCTGGAGAGGGACCCGGTCCCCTTGTCGAGGTCGATGTAGGTCCCAGCCAACACGAGGACCTGGGCCGGTCCAGTGACCTGCAGGAAGTCGGCCAGCGAGGCGGCCTCCGCCTGCTGGATCGCGACCAGGGCGCGGTACGGGACCCTGGGCGCGAGGGCCTTCCTCGGCTGCAGGACCGCGTGCGCGATGCCGCCGAATCCAGTCAGCGTGCTGACCGACCAGGGGAGGTCGGGGAACAGGTCCATCGCGGCGTGGAGGCTGTCGATGGCGGTGTAGGACGGTGTGGGCATGGGAGGGGATCCTACTTGCTGGCCTGGGGCGTGGCCGTCGCCTTCGGCGTGGGCGACGGCTGGGACAGGGCGATCACGCCGATCACGACAATGACAATCGCGACGGTGATGCCGATGGCGATGAACATGGTCTTCCACTCCTTGGCCTGCTGCTTCTTGCGAACTGCGGGGGACTGGCGGGACATGGGGGTTCTCCAGGGAAGGGCGGACTAGCGGAACGCGAGCGCAAGGATGAAGATGGCCGCGGTGATGAGGGCGCTGGCGGCCATCCCGAGGAACATCGCCCACTGCCTGGTGTGCCAGCCGAGCTGGGCGAAGGTGACCTGCATGTAGCAGAAGCCCGCGAGCATGACCAGGTCAAGGCCGGTCGCGTCCCGGGTCACGAGCAGGGTCCGCAGCTGGGACGCCATGAAGACGGCGTTCAGGATGCTCGCGGACCAGACACGGGCCTCGAGGCCCACGAAGCGCTGGAGCGCCGGCTTCGGCGCGCGGTCGGTGGCGGTGGTCATGGCCGCCGTCCCTTCAGTTCGACCTTCTCGCGCGGCGGCTGGTGGCAGCGGCAGGTGCAGACCTGGATGAGGTGCTGCCGGTCGCCGGGCAGTCGCATGTTGCCCGCGGGGATCTCGTGGCCCATCGGGTGGGTCGACCGCCGGCCCGGGCAGTGGTGGACAGCGTCGCCTTGCTGGATGGCATCCCTGCATTCAGGGAAGAGGAAGCTGGTCTTCATGGGCATCTCCTAGTCGGCGTCGAGGAAGTCGTACCCGACGAGCTCCCGGCGGACCTCCTGCCTCGCCGTCTCCGTGCCGTCCTGGTACGTGACCTTGGCGGTCACCCTGTACTCTTCACGGTACTGGATCGTGACCTCCTGGTCTTCCCGGAGGCGCGTCCAGAGCTCGTGGGCCTTGGCCTGGTCGTTCTCGACGATGAACTTGCCGTGCTCGCACGCGAACACGATGGCGTACCGCTCGGGGATGGTGATCTCGATGTTCTGGTAAAGCCGCGCACCGCCTTCCGACGTCTGGACAAAGGCTCCGCGTCCGGCACTTCCGTGCTGCGACGGCGTGTAGACCAGGTCCGCGACCGTCGCTTGCTCGTGGAGGATGTCCGACTGCTCGGCCGTGACTTCCTCGAACTCGCCGTTCTTGGCGAAGCACGCGGTCAGGGTGCACAGGATGATGATGGTCAGGGAACGCATGGGAGTGCTCCGGGTTTGGAGGTGAGGAGGCGACGGGGGAAGAGGAGACGTTCAGCTGGTCGCGGCCACCTCCTCGTAGATGACCAGGCAGAACGTCTCGACGTGGAAGATCTGGTCGCTGTCGATGGAAGCGACTTCTCCCGGCCGGAAGGTGAGCGTCTGGTTCCTGGAGCTGATCGCGCACGCCCCCTCGAGCACGTAGACGCGCGCAGACTCGACAGCCCCGAGGAACATAGTCAGTGGGGGAACAGTGGTGTGCTCGATCGCAACCAGGGCGCGGATCGGAGCGTTCTGGAAGAGTGCGTAGGCGATGGTCCCGCCGTCCGGAAACGCCCGGAACTGCCAGGGCAGTCTCGGCAACAGATCCATCGTGGTGGAGATGGTGGTCAAGGCGGACATATGGGAACTCCTCGAGTCAAACGGGGAAGGCGGTCAAGGACAAGGGGCGGGGAGGGGGCAGGCCCCGGCCATGAGGCCCACCCCCTCCCACGCGGTCACGCGATCACGCCTGGACGAAGCCCTCGTCCGGGCCGATGAAGCCGGCGCGCTGCAGCCGCCCGGGCGACCAGCGGTCGATCATGCTGGCCGTGGCCTCCTCCGCGGTGGCCTCGTCAGCCGGATCCTGCATCACGACGGCCGCCGCCGGCAGCCGCTCGACGCGAGCGGTAGGCCGGGGCCGCAGCCGCCGGGCCCTCACCTGGGAGAGCACGTGCTCGACCGTCGTCCCGGTCATCCGGGCCAGGACCCCGAGGAAGCAGCAGGTGCAGGCCGGGGCCCACTTCCTGACGACCACGGCGTGGTGGCAGACCAGCTCCGGGCCGGGGATGTGCAGCCTGCGGCAGGTGACGACGATCACCTCCTGGGGCTCGGTGTTGAGGCTGCTGGCACGGAAGGCGGTCTTGAACACCGTCATCGCCTTCTTGCGCCCGCCGAGGGGCAGGTGCTCGTTGTAGAGGACCGAGAAGACGTCTCGATCCTCCGGGTCGCGGAAGACCCTGGAGGGGTCGTCCGTCGCGACGAGGATCGCGGCGAAAACCAGGATGGCGCTGTCGTGGCTGAGGGCCGGGTTGTACCGGCGGCTGCTGGACGGAATGGACATGAATTCTCCTCCCACAGGAGTTGACGTGCCCCAGGAACAGGAGACCAGGCTGGGGGCACGCGGCCTGGACAGAGTCGGCGCTGGCCAACATGGCCAGTGGGTGATACGATCAGGACCGCAACAGAACAGATCAGGTCAAGCGCGGCCAGGCGCCCGCGGGCGACGCCTGGCCGGCACGCGCGACGACACGGGGCGCTACTTCCCCGTCTCCGAGCCGAGGTCGATGCGCTTCCCGGTCAGCGTGAGCTTCACGACCCCCCACGGCACGATGCTCGTGTTCATCGTGGAGCCGACCGCCTTGAAGGTCAGGACCACGCCGTCCTTGTTGACCTTGGTGGCCCAGCCACGCAGGCCGGTGCTGTTCCAGCCGAGGGAGAAGTCCGTCCCCGTGCGCCAGGTGGTGGGGGAGATGACGAGGCTCATCTGGGGCGTGTCGGGGAAGATGCTGAAGGTGGTGAAGGTCATGAAGGACATGGTGTCGAACGTCGGGTCGGTGATCCAGACCTTCTCCGTGTGCTTGTCGTGGAGCACCTGGGTGAAGCCCGGGACCTTCATGGTGGCCTTGATGGTGACCTCCCAGACGCCGTCGTACGGCAGCGCCAGCTCGGACGGCGGGTCGGTGGGCTCGGACGGGTCCCCCGCGATGGCGGGCGCGGCAGGCAGGAAGGTCAGGAGGGCGATGAGCAGCCACGAGAGCGACGTACGCATGGGAGCGTCTCCAGGGGAACAGGGTGAGTGGAAAGCGATGGAAGTCTGCTCGCGCGAGCAGACATGATCAGGCTGGGTTCAGGGCTCGCGACCGCGGCCCGGCGCAGGGCCTCAGCAGGAGCCGGTGCGCCGGCGCTTCGCAGGCCGCCGCTTGGCCTTCATCCTCCTGGCCTTGCGGGGCTTCTTGGCCCCCGGAAGCGCCGGGCCCTCGACGGCCTCGCGAGCCTTGCGGCCGTCTTCCTCCATGTTGGCCAGCATCTCGTGGAGGGTCTGGCCGCGCTCGTCGGCGGTGTGGTCGCACAGGACGTGGTGGCAGATGGGGCAGGGCATGAGAATCTCCGGGGTCAAGGGAAGTCGATGGCTGCGCACAGGCGCAGTCACCGGTGTCAGGCGGGGAAGACCTCGGCGACGCCGCGGTCGATGACCACGACCGCAAGGCCGGTCATGGCTTGCAGCTTCGTCGCGGCCTCCTCGTCGAAGGTGCCGAGCAGGTCTTGGATGAAGTTTCGCGGGGCCAGTCCGCGCGCAGTCGGGATCTCCCCCCGGTCGCGGAACTGCTGCCAATCGTGCCCGGGCATCAGGACGTTGGCGAGCTGGCCGCCGTGAACGTCGTCGACGTTCAGGACCACGATCACCGCTTCCGAGGCGGACAGGCCGCGCTCCGCCGCCCGGCGCACGAAGTGCGCGACACGGTCGGCGTTCGCCTCCAGCGTCGCCCGGCAGTTGTGCTTCTCGACTGCTCGCACCATCGTCACCGCGTCGGGATCGTCCAGCACCGGCTTCCCGCCGACCATGCGGACCACGGCCCGGGGGCGGCCATCACTCTTTTCGCTCATGGGAGTCTTCCTCGAGAGGGGGATGGAAATTCAGGAGAACCGCCAGACCAGCCAGACCACCGAGACGGTGAGCCAGCTGAGGAGGTTCCCGATCTCGCCGGCCAGCATCCACGACCGGTTGCGTTCCCAGCCGGCGGCGCGGATCCCGACGATGATCTGGTCCAGGCGGCCCAGGATGGACAGGTTCCCAGCCAGGACGGCCGAGCCCGGGAGTCCGCCGCCGCCCTCCTGGGCGATCTTCGCGGCCATCAGGAACTGCGGGACTGCCTTGAGCAGGATGCCGAGCAAGCCCTTGGGCATCGGGTCGTTCAGGGGAACGCCCTGCAGGCCGGCCAGGGTGAAGACCAGGACGGTCCCGCCGCCGGCAAGCGCAGTCGTCAGGCTGTCGTTCCCGCTCCACCGGTAGCTGCCATTCAGGGCGAAGGCCAGGAAATGGCTGTTGACCAGCAGGAGCCAGCACGCGTAGATCCAGATTACGTGCCGATCGGCCGCGCTCGGGCGGGTCCGGTGGGCCGCGATGGCGAGGAGCAGCTGGAACAGGAAGTAGAGCGCCATGGCCAGGTAGGCGCTCAGGCTCTGGCCCTCGACGCTCGAGAGGATGCGGACGAACTGGGTTCCGCAGAGGACCAGGCCGAGCACGATCTGGAGCGGGAAGAAACTGGCGTTCAGGGCCTGGCGCGCCCTGGCCAGGAAGACTGACCAGGGCGCGGTGCGTCCGACCGATGGGATGGACATGGCGTTCCTCCGGGGGAGCCTGCGCCTGCGATGCCGGTGGCCTCAGAGCTGCCCGATTTGCAGGAGCTCGAGGGCGCGCAGGACCGTATCGGCGTTCTTCGGGTCGATCAGTTCGTCGAGCAGGTCGCCCTCGCAGGGCGGACGCTGCGAGGTCCACGGCGAGAGCGAGACGGCGCGCATAGCCTCCTCAC
The DNA here is from genome assembly GCA_016198585.1 of Candidatus Aenigmatarchaeota archaeon. Lineage (GTDB taxonomy): Archaea > Aenigmatarchaeota > Aenigmatarchaeia > QMZP01 > QMZP01 > JACQOD01. Next base: position 62,740 of record JACQII010000005.1, read on the forward strand.
TTGTCCGTTTCGGATGCGCGACGATCATGACGCGACTGCCGTGGGCGTCGAAGATGGCGTAGAGGATGCGGCCGTCCTCCAGCACGATGCCTGCCGAGGTGACGATCCCCGTGGTGGAGAGCAGAGGATTGATCAGGCCGCGAACGATGTGGTCAGAAGGCATGGGTTTCCTTTCAGTGCCTCGTTCCGTTTGAGAGGCGCGCGGGAAGAAGGAACAGCCGAGGAGTTTCGTGAAAGGGGGAGGGAGATTTTTACGCGCCGTCACCGGCGCAACCTCGGCTGTTCGCAATCAGGTTCAGTGCAGGCGGCTACGACGTGGGAGCCCGGAGGGTGACGAGCCAGGACCGCGCCCGTGCCGAGAGGAGCGCGTACTGCGCGACGCCAGTGAGGCCACCCAGGACCGCGCCGACTAGCGGCTGCCAGCCCAGGTAGCCGATGGCCCACGCGCCGGCCGCAGCGTCGAGCATGCACAGCAGCCGCCGGTCCGAGTGGACCAGGCAGAACAGGATCCGCGTGAACAGCCAGCCGAACACCGCCGCCGCCACCGCCGTCCGGGCCAAGACGGCCGCCGTCTTCAGGACCAACCTCGGGATCCAGTAGACAGCGACCACCACAGGATTGTACCGCAGCGCGGACTGCTGCGCGATCTTGATCCACTCCTGCCGCTTGCCTGGGTCCTTCACCATGATGAAGGCGATGAGACCGGTCAGGCAGATTGACATGAAGAGGGAAAGGCAGGAAAAGCCAACGAGGCCGCCCACGAAGTTGCCGGTGCCGGGCGTCGCCTCTCCCGTCAGCAGCGAACCGACCGCCAGGAACCCCACCAGACCACCAACCACCGTGATAGACATGGGGAGGGTCAGGAAGAAGAAGGTAATGACCTCCTTCCACGGGAACGGTGCGCGCAGCCTCTGGCGGGCCGTGGCATGCGCCCACGCCTGCGGGATGGCCGCGCGGAGGCGGGAGAAGTTGACGACCAGGTAGCCGAGCAGGCCGCCGATGACGATGCCGAGCCAGCCGAAGCCGGCGTCGCGGACGAGGAGGCCCCCGAGCAGGGCGCCGAGGGCGATGGCGATGAAGATGCTGAACATGGGAAGGTTCCTTGGATGTGAAAGGGGGAGGGGGGAGAAGATCAGGGAGGCGGTGCCAGGTTAGGATGGTCCGCAAGGAAGCGCAATCTCCTGGTCTGGCGGGTGAGCACGGCGACGCTGCCGTGTAGGAGGGCGAGGGCGAACGGCGTCACGACCGTGAGCTGGCCCTTGCCGCGCAGGACCGCACCGGCGGTCCCGATGGTCAGCGCGAGGGTCCAGAGCTTCCAGGGTCGGGCAGGCTCACGGTGCGGGTCCTGGAAGGCGCTACGGACGGTCGGCTCGATCGAGATGGCGAACGTCACGATGACGATCAGGCTGGCCCAGGCGGCGCTGTGGAAGGCGTACCACACGAGCGCAGAACATATCCCTAGGATGAGGATGACCCACTCCCGCGTGTGCAGCCGGCTGAACTTCCCGAACAGCAGGGCGTAGAAGAAGACCAAGCCGCAGCCGACTGCGCCGATATAGTACTGCAGGGAAGCGACCAGGTTGTGGCTCATCTCATGGTAGGTCAGGGCGTTCAGCGTCGCGAGGAAGGCCCAGACACTCCAACTTGCGGCATTGGGCTTGGAACGGCCCAGGCCGGTCTCAATCGTGTAGAGGGTGTAGGCGAGGCCGCTAGTGAGGGCTCCCGCAACCCCCAGGAACCACGTCACGGTCTCCATGGGCATTCTCCTTTGCGGCGGTCCTCGGGGGCGGGGAGATCCCTGGTGGACGCTCCCCGCCCCTGCTCTCGGAAGTGGCCCTAGACGGCCGCCGGCCTCCTGGCCGGACGCCGCTGGCCCGGGCGCGGCGGGCGACGCTTGCCGCCGTTGGTGCCGTTGTCATCGATCCGCGGGGTCGCGGACTTGCCGTTCTTGTCGACGGCCGCCTTCGTCGGCTTGGCCGCGGCCTTCTCGCTGAGCCGGAGCCGCCGCTCGAGCTCGGCCAGCTCCCCGGTCAGCATCTCGATCTGGTGGGACTGGTTTTCCATCCTGTGACGGGCGGTGTCGAGCTCCTCGGACGCCTCGACGAACTTCTCGACCAGCTCTTCCGCGGCCGCCTGGAGGAACGCGGCGCGGGCCTCGGCGGCGGTCGCGCGGTCCCTCCACGCCCCCCGCTCGGCCTCGATGCCGATCTGGACGGGATCGGGCAGCCGGAATCGTGTCATGTGGATCGTCTCCTCGTGCATGTGACGCTCATTCCTTCTCTCGGGGATCGGTGAGTTCAGCCTGGTCTCGGCATGTCCCCGCGTGCCTGGACCAGCCAGCCTTAGGAAGGCTGGGTCAGGTGGTGGTTGTGGAGAGGCACGCGCCTCACCAGTTCGTGTCCTCGTCGAGGTAGGCGCAGAACTCGGCGATGCGTTCGGCGCCGCGAGTCACGCGGCCAGTAGCCCGCGGTGCGGTCCAGCTGATCCGGACCTGCTGGACGCGGGCGCTCTTGCCGGTCTGCTCGAGATGGCTCGTGACGGCGGCGATGAATCGGTGTTGCTCAGCCGAGGCCACGATGGCCACGGGACCGAAGAAGGGGTTCGCGAACCGCCTGCTGTCGTAGTGGAGAACGTTGTTTGGATTCTCGCCGGTCACGAACTGGATCTCGACGCACTCGATCAGGGTCGGGGGATCCATGATCATCCCTCGGACGGACGGAACCGGGGTCGGCCGAGCTTGACTCCCGCCAGCAGCGCGGCGAGGTAGAGGATGATGCTGATCATCAGGGCGGCGATCTTCGTCAGGATCGCCGGATCGCTGCCTTTCTGGCCGGCCTGGTCGACGGCCTCGTAGAAGAACGGGAAGACCACGGACAGGACGAACGTGCCAACCATGGTCCACATCGTCGGCCGGTCGCCGAGGATGCGGGCGTCCGCGAGGAGCTTCCCGGTCACCAGGCCGGCAATCACCGGGAATGCGAGGATGGCGGGCTCGAGGCCGGACACCGTCCCGGCGAGGTAGAGGACTCCGGTCGCGGCGGCGATGATGGCGGCGATCGTGAACGGATCGAGGATCTTCTTCATGGCAACTGCACTCCAACAGGGGCCGTGTTCTTCATCAAGAGTCTTGGCAGCCGGTGGCAGGGCTCGAACCTGCGGCCTCCGTCAGCCCATCGACCTGATGAGGGTCACGAGGCCGGTGCCGAGAGCTCCAGCCGTGATGACGAACGCCACCAGCAGGAGCGGGTGGGTCCGCTCGCGCGGGACGTGGTGGTGGAGGACGTGCTTCGGCCTCGGGGCGTCCGCGGCGATGGCGGTCGGGACGATCCCGACCGGAGACGCGGAGGGGGAGGGAAAGCCTTCGGTGATGTCGGCCATGGGGTCAGATCCTTTGCGAAGCGCGCAGTGACTGGGCCTTCGCGGCCAGCTGGGCCTCGATCGCGCTGGTGACCGCAACGTCCGCCTCGGTGAGGAGACGATCGAGATCGACCGCCAGGCGCGGGTGGAGCGGGTCGGCCTCGGTCACGTCCAGCCTCGCCAGGCAGTCGCTGCAAACGCACAAGTGGTCGGCGATCGCAGCCCTGAGCGTGGCGATCCGGAGGGAACGTCCCGGTCCCTCGTCCGCGCTCCCGATCCGGCGCTGGACGTAGGCGGTGAGGATCTCGGAGGAAAGGGGAGCTTCGCAGGCCTCCTCTCCTGCGCTCCCGATCAGGGCGGCGAAGCAGGCCGGGCAGCGGTAGGCGTGCATCACGAGGCGGTCAGATCCCCTACCACCGAGGTGGATAGACTCGCCGCGGTAACGCGACACGTACGGGGTGAACGGGCAGGTGGGAATCAACATGGGACAGCTCCTTGGAAAAGGGGATGGTGGGATGCGGGTTGGCAGCCGGATGAGGTTCAGCGCTGGCTGGCCAGGACAGCGAGGTCGCGCTCTGCGCTGGCGAGGATCTCCGTGAGGCCGGGGATAGCTTCCTCGGCCCTGCGCCGGTTGATCTGCCGGAGGCGGTCGAAGCACCAGCCGCACCGGGCGAGGTGCGTGCCGACCCGCCGCGTCTCCGCTGACAGGGGTGGCGCGTCGGGGGCGGACAGGTAGTCCGTGTACGCGTTCAGGGCGGCGTCGGCGGGACAGTCCCGGCCCATCGTCCGGGCGAGCCAGTCTCCCGGCCGCAGGAGGGTGAGCAGGCTCCTGCACACGACGCAGGTCCTCGCGTGGCGCTCGAGGGGCTCGTGCGGCCCGGTGTAGTAGGGGATCAGCAGGGAGATCGTGCACAGGGGAAGCAGGGGAAGGTGTCTGGGGGTCATGGACGTGGTCTCAACGAGTGTGGAGGGAGATGGTGTGCGGGAAGGGCCTCGGCGGGCGACGATCTTTGATCCGAGCTGATCAGGTCGTGGGCGACTGATGCTTGTGTATGAACAGCATCGCTCCTCCGAAGGCCAGACCATAGGCCAGCGGGGAGAGGACGTCCATGGCGGCTTCCAAGACCCCGTTGAACAGGTGGATGGGAAGGGCGATGGTGAGGATGATGTCCACAGGGAAGTAGGGAGGCAGCTCTGGAGGTCTCTTGCCCTCCGGCCCTTTCCGGAAGGTGACCGCCCCTGTCACGAGGCCGACGATGACGCCGAACGCGAGGCACGCGGCGATACGGGGAACCTCGGGACTGGAATACAGTCCGGAGAGAGCGAACAGAGTCGTGAGCACCGCGATGGTGCTGGCGATGGTGAGGAGAGCGCGGGTGGAGGACATGGCAGTTCCTTGATGGAGAAGTTCAGCCCGCGACGGAAGCGGAGCCCGGCCTGACGGTAGCGCGGACGGCGTCGAGAGCCTGCTCCTCGGCGATCTGCAGGTCGACCAGGTTGAGCTGCAGGACCTTCGCGACCACCTCCCGCGGCTGGCAGTAGTCCTCATCGATGCCGCGGAGGAGCTTGACGGCCTCGCGCTGGACGAACGGCAGGCTGTCCAGGGCGGTGAGGATGCGCACGCGATACGCCGCCTCCCGGGACGGGGACAACGGGTGACGGACACCGAGGACAGTCTGCACCCAGGACGAGTTGGCGGCGTTCATCAGCCACCTCCGTAGGCGTAGGGAGGGGTGATGACCGGGGGGCGACGCGGATGCGGCTGCAGTTCCGGGTAGCGGTCCCCGCACCGGAGCGTCGAGCAGGTCACGCCCGCGGCCAAGACGTAGGTCTGCCTGTCGCAGCTGCCGCAGATCCACGCGGTCGTGCGGCCATCCGAGATCGGCATGAAACCCGCATGGTGGCCGCAATGCGGGCAGCCGAAGGTGTGCAGATCTGCCGCTGCCACGGCGATGACGAGGGGAGTGGACGATGGCATGGTGAATTCCTCAGGGACGGTGGGGAAGGTGCTGCATCGCGCGTCAGGACTGCGCATTCCTGCGCAAGTACAACCGCATGATCATGCCCACGACGAGGTGGTCCAGAGCGCACGGGAAGATGCAGAACACCGCAAGCATGGCCGCATGCTGGCCCAGGGGCAGCACGATCAGGGGCAGGAGGAACGAGAGCATCAGGCTGGCAGCGAAGACGAGGGCCATCCGCATGCCGCTGTCGGCGATGGGGGCCGCGAGCCAGAGGATGGCGCTCAGGGTCCCGCTGAACGCAGCGACGGCGATGAGCGCCAAGTCCGGGTCGGTGACGATGCCGGTGGTGTACAGCGCGCTGCCGATAATGGTCACCAGGAGGACGAGGACCGCCGACATGGACACCGCGGCGCGCAGGGACAGGCTGTGCATGGAAGTCTTCCAAGAAAAAAAGAGAGAGGGAAAGATCTGCAGCGTCTTCTGCGACCCGTCGCCGGGTCCTCAGCCCCGCCCACGTGGCTCATCAGGGAGCCCAGGACCTGCCGGTCCCTTGGAAAGGCGGCTGCATACAGGGGCCTCCGGCTGCTGTCTCTCCTGTTCCATACGCTTAAAGGAGAGGCCGTCATTGGAGACGGATGGCGGATACAGCAACCGGCACGGGCGGCGCGGTTCGCGGCCTGCCCGAGTGGCCGCCTGCCGAGGGGGAGGCGCTGCCGTTCGCGCGCCTCAGGCCGCAGCTGTCGCGCGGCAACCTCTTCTCGGCAGGGACCGGAGTGGCCAGGGCAATGAGCGTGCGCCTGGCCAGCGAGACTACATCGTGGCCGGAACGGGGGAGGGCAGGAGCATGGTCAGGACTCCCGAAGCGGGGGAGAGGGATGGAGGAAGAGGATGGCCATCATGGTCGACTCGATGGCGAAGAACGCGATCGGCTGGGCGGCGTGGGCCATCGTCCACTCCGGAACGATGGCCATCGTGATGACGCAGGAGACCCAGAAGAGCGTCCACGCCAACTTGTCCTCGCGCTCCGGGTGGCTCCAGGCCGAGACGAAGGTCGGGACCGATCCGATCACGGTCACGATCTGGCTCATCAGGATGGCGAGGATCGGGTCGCTGAAGGTCGCCCAGAGTGCCAGGCCCAGGGCAGCCCCGCCCAGACACCACTTGTCCGTCCGCGTCCAACCAGGGATCCCGTAGCGGAGAGCCAGGATGAGCACGACCCACAACCCGAGCACGGTCCCCACGATCTGACCGTTCACCGTGCCCTCCGCCAGCATGCCGGCGAAGGTGATGGTGTCGACCACGGCCCAGACAATCCAGGACGCCTTCGCGGGCCTGGTCCGGCCAAGCAGGACGGCGCGGATGTACGGGACGAAACCGGCGATGAACAGCGCGCCGGCGAGCATGCCGAGGACTCCCATCGTAGCCTCCTTTCGCTCGCGGCCGGGGGGTGAAGGATCAGCTACGTCCTGACCAGCGCAATGTCCGCGATCTCGGTCGGGGTAGCGGCGAGGGCCTTGTTGAAAGCGGCCAGCAGCGTGCTGCCGAAGCCGTACCGGCAGGCGGTGCGGGTCCAGGGATCCGAGCCCCCCGGGACGCGCCGCTCGTCGTTGAGGAGCGTCATGAGGATGGCGCCGTCCTTCTGCTCCGCCCGGTACTGGAAGTTCCCGGCCCACCACACGACCTCGGGCAGGCCGTCGACGACCAACTGGTCGCGGAGGTCGCTGGGGATCTTGTAGGGAACGGGCCCCTGGATCGCCATGACGAACGAGCCCGAGTCCGGGTTCATGCAGGCCTCGACCTGCTGGCCCGGCAGGAGGTGGGGAGCGAAGGCCGAGCCGTCGGCGACATCGACGACCAGCCCTCCCCTGCGGACGTGGAAGGCGCAGACGGTCTCGCGGGACGCCGAGAAGGGCTGCCTCCAGCAGGCGCCGTGCAGGCGGTCGCCCTCGGTCAGGGCGCGTTCGGTGCCGTTGATGGTCAACATGGTACGGGGAATCCTTTCTGGTGACGATTGCGGAGGAAGAGGCAAACAGGTTCAGGTGGCGGCCGGATCCTTGGCGAGGACCACGACCACCGCGGCGAGCACCCACGCCAGGACCTGCCGGGGGGCCGGGAGGTTCCCGCTCCAGAGGAGGCTGACCACGGCAGCAGCCGCAGGCAGGAGGACGGCGACCGTGGTCACGGCGACGGCGCTCCCCTTGGCATGGTACGCCTGGATGTAGCACCAGTCGGCGAGGAACCACAGCACGCCCGCGCCCGCGGCGATCAGGTAGTCCGTGGGCACGGCAGCGGTCTTCGCGGGCGCGCCCTGCGCGGCCCTCGCGAGCAGGATGCACCCGAACATCACCGGGTAGCTCACCAGCAGGATCGACAGGGGGTCGAGGTGGGAGAGGCGCCGCTCCATGACCACGTTCATGGGCGCATAGAGCAGGATCGCCAGGAGGGCGAAGAGGACGGGAGTCATGGAAGCCTCCTTCAGGCGAGCAGGTGGCGGGGACGGCCCGGACTATTTGGATTCCGGGCTGTGGGCGGCAGGCGGGTCGATTTCCGAGGATATCCAGTCATCGACCGTGTTGGTGAGCCAGACCGTGCCGGCGATGGCGGCACACGCGACCAGCGTCGCGAAGATGCCGAACCGGAGGAGGTTGGTGGGTTCGCTCATCGGCGGTTGCTGAGGCAGCGGCGAGTTCGTGTCTCCAGTCATGGCGGTCTCCGAGGGCGGAAGCGGGTTGGCGGAGACGGCAGGGATCGAACCTGACCGTCCCCCAGGAGCAGCAATCAGAGGTAGTGGTTGCAGAGGATCGCCACGAACATCCCCGTTGCCGACAGGGGGGTGGCGACGGCCAGGATGATTGCCAGGTCACGCGCCACGAGGAACCAGCAGTCGCAGCAGCACGCGGTCTTCTTCACGGGCATCGGACACTCCTCCCACAGGGGTGCGTTAGTTGCAAAGGGAACAGGAAGCGACAGGCGGCTTCTCCTGTCAGGGCTTGGCCTTCTGGGCCCTCCGGATCTTCCGGGCGGTGATGATGTCGTTCTTGGTGAGCCTCACGAGGGCGGCCAGGTTCTTGAGGTGCTTGTCGCAGGCGCCCACCGTCACCTGCGCGGCTTCGCTGTCCGGGTCGTTGCGGCTCACGCGGGCCGCCCCGTCGAAGAGGGCGACCACCCGCTCGCCCGCGTTCACGCACGTCACCCGCGCCCGGGCAGCGCTGCGGAAGTTAGCGTACCCGCCGCACACGAAGCAGCCTCGCGTCAAGGTGATGCCCACGACGCGGCAGCCGCGGAAGTACTCCCCGCTCTTGGGGCGCGCATCCCGGCCGTCGCGGCGGGGGTTGGTCCTTGTCGTCATGGTCCAGTCTCCTGGGGGTTCTGGGGATCAAAGGGACCAGACCACGGCCCTCAGCCCCCTGGGCGTCATGGAGATGCCCATGGTCCGGTGGCGCACCGGGATGCCGGCGACGAAGGCCTCCAGCTTGGCGCGGGCCTCGTCCTCGTAGTCCCACTCCCGGTCGCAGAGCGGCAGCTGGATGTTGGCCCAGTGGCCCCTCCGCAGCCAGCTGACCACGCGCCGGGTGAGGATCTCCAGGTCGTGAGCTGCCGTGGCGCGCTGGATGGTGATCCTCTTCATCTTCGGGTGCATCGCGCGCTGCCGCGTCTGGCCGGCGGTCAGGACAGGCGATTCGGTGGACATGGTAGGGTGCCTCACAAAGGGTAGTCTGGAACTACTTGGCGTGACCGATGGCGACGAGCTGGTCCTGGGGAGCCAGCGCGATGGCCTTGTACTGGCCCAGGGCGATGGCGGAGGCGAGGACCGCGAAGATCAGCATGGACAGAGTGACCGTCCCCACGGCGGCCGGCTTCTGACTGGGCGACAACATCGGGTGGTCTCCAGCGTGAAGGAACGCGGGGCGCGGGCGGGTGCCCGGACACGCAGGTGCCCTGCCGCAGCGTGCGCTGCGGCAACGCCCCGTCACGAACGTCAGGTCAGTCGCGGATCAACGGGTCGGTCAGCCCGCCGTCGACCGCTCCTCCTTCATGGCCTCGATCTTCTTGTAGACCACGGCCTGGGCCTCGGCGAGGAGCTTGTCCAGGTCCGGCATCGGGAGGCGCGGGTGGAGCATCTGGTCCACCGCCGTCCACGGCAGGAGGCGCAGGCGCAGGAGGCACGAGGCGCAGGAGGTGAGGTGACTCGCCACGTGCAACCGCTCCATGTGGCCGTGGTGGAAGTGGCCGCCGCAGCCGAAGCCGGGACCCGATTCCGTGCCCAGCTTGTAGTGGGCGTAGGCGTCGAGGTCCTCGTCGCTGATGCACAACGGCCCGGTGGACGGGACAGACGGAGCGGGGGCCGAGGCCCGCTGGACCAGGGCGCCCATGCAGGGAGCGCACTGCAGGGCGTGGGCCACGAGCCGGTCCGGTTCGCCCTTGTAGAGGGACACGTACGGCGTGAAGGTGCAGGACATGGGGATATCTCCAGGGAAATGGGAAACCGATCACGCGGGCTGCGGATCCGAGGGACCGGCGAGGGGGGAAGTTCAGAGCGGCTTGCGGCGGAGGAGTTCTTCCTCGCTGCGAATGAACTCTTGCATCGACGTTCCCGGCTTCATCCGGCCCTGCTGCACGGCGAAGCGGGTGTAGTAAACCTGGTCCGCCGCGTGCCGGGTGATCCAGTCGTCCGAGCGCGCGGGGTCGAAATGACTCCCGCGGGTGCCGTCGCCGTTGTAGTAGCTGTAGGCGTCATCGAGCGCCTTGTCCCAGCGCTCGCGGAACTCGTCGAAAGGGGCTGCATCTTCGATTGGCATGGGATTCTCCTGGTTTGAGTGGTGGGTGGGGAGCGGTCGCTCGCCATCAGATGTACGCGTGAGAAGTCCCCCGCATGACTCGCCGCAGCTACGATGCGCCTGCCAGGCGGCTGGTCGTGATCTCCTCCTCCACGACATCGGGAAAGGAGAAGTAGAACATCCCCGTCGGGGCAGCGATGGTGGAAACCCGCCATGTGACCAGTTTACAGGGAGGATCCTGAGACCCGATCCATGCGGGCACCCATGGTGGAACAACCGGGAAAGCCGCGATTTCGGGGAGCGCCCGCCGAGAAAGCAGGCTCATCCGGGCCGCAGCAAAGGTAGCCCCGTTCACGATCCCATCATCGACGAGGATGATCCGCTGACTCGCGAGTGAAGGAAGCTGGCCACCGTTGTAGGAGTTGCTTCGCGTTCGTGCTGTTGCATACGCCGCGGAGCCGCTTCCCTTCAGCGTTGAGGCGTCCGGGATGAAGCGGACTCGTCGACCAAGGACCATGGCGGTTCCAAGTGACGTGACGTGCAAGCTCCCGCGACGAAGCGCCAGCTTTTCCACGACCAGCACATGGAGGGGAATCCCGAGGACCTTCGCGACCTGCGCCCCCACCACCGCTCCACCTCGGGCGATCCCCACAACGGACCATCCAGCATAGTCCTGCTGCGGAAATCGCTCGGCGAGCTTGGCGCCAGCCTCAGCTCTGTCTTTGAAAAACATCGTTGTCTCCGAGGAGAGGGGCGGGGGAACCCGGGTGAGGCCCGAGGCCCCGCCCCTCTCGGATCGCGCGGTCGGTCAGCAGAAGCTGATGTGCGTTGAGCGCGCCAGCTCACGGAGCTGGACCAGGCTCACGTCCATGTCCCTGCAGATCGCGCCCGCTCCCCCCTCGATCACGCTACGCGCGATGGAGGCGGCCACGACCTCGACACCTGCCAGCTTGTGCGGCTTCGAGCCGTTGTCGCCCTTCAGGACGCTGGCGACGATCTGGCCAGCGCGGGCCATCACCGCCTCCTTGAAGTCGTCCGCGCTCATCGCCTCCTGGATCTTCCCCGTGAAGGTGCAGTGATCGATCACGACGCTGTTGCTCATTTCTCTCGAGCTCCCTTTCGCCGGCTAGGTGGAGGAAACTGCCGTGGTGCCGGCTTCCACGGAAAGTTTGTTTGGAAGGACCTGAATTCGAGTGGTGGAAGTGGCGGGGATCGAACCCGGACACTTCCTTCGATGACGCGGTCAGGTGGACGTCAGCGCATGCGCGGGCCGAAGAACAGGATACCGCAGGGACAGGACGTTCCGAGGGGGGAGCCGAGGGTCGTGTACTCGTAGAGCACCCGCCCGTCCGGCGCCTCGCCACGAACTTGGATGGTTCCTCCCTCTTCGTCTTCGGCGCGACCGATCCCGCAGGGCTCGCCGAAGCTGAGCGGGAAGGAGCCGTTGCTGAACTGCTGCATGACCGGCTCGGGGTTCACGATGTCCACGAAGTGCCACTCTCCGGCGTCGAGGACCTCGCCGTAGAAGTTCTCCGCGAGGAGATCGATGACCAGCTGGCGGTCGTCCTCCGTGGGCGGGATGGACCGGCCATCGGTGATCTCGTCGACGAAGAGGGGCTCCTCGGCGAAGGAGTGCTCGCTGGCGATCACGAGGATCACCGGCGTCGGCGGCTCGGACCCGAACTTGGTCATCACGACAAGGACGAAGAAGGTCAACAGCGCGGCGAAGAGCACGACATTGGACTTCATGGATGGTCTCCTGAAGGCGGGGCGGTGCGGGGCTACGCGGAGAGCGTCGGCAGGTGCAGGCACTCGCCGTGGATGAAGAACGCCGCGCTGAGACCCCTGAGGAAAGCCCTGGCCTCCGCGGCCGAGGCGAACGGGAGGATCTGGACGCCGCGGTACTTCGCGACGCAGGCCTCGTACGAGGCAGCATCCACGGGGTTCCGGAAGGGCTTGGACGGCGGCGACAGGGTCGTCCTGATCCTGACGAGAACCCGATCGGGCGTGCCGGGCTGCGGGTCCTTCCGGGCCTGGACGTCGACCACTCCCCAGGGGAAGAAGTCGTTGTTGAATGAGCTCCAGCCATCGTGGGGGTCGGGCATCGGAAACCTCCTCGTGTGCGGGTGAAGGGGGAAGCTGGTGAAAGGGGAAGGGTCAGCGCTCCTCGGTCACGGCCGGTTGCCAGGCGATCTCGTAGATCAGCATGCCATCCGGATTCCTCACCTGCGTCCTGAGGTCGCCGTTCTGGTCGTAGTAGGTCAGGACAGCGTCAGGGCGGGTGTTGCGGTCCCAGCGGAACTCCCCGGGACCGGCGTACACCACCTCACCCGCGCGGGAGGGGTCGTGGACCTTGGCACCCAGCGGCGCGAAGGGGGCACTGAACCCGGGGTGATCCTCGAACTGCCGCTCCATCCCCAGGAAGAGGGGCGCGGGGGCCGGGATCATGATGGCCTGCGGCTGCGAGGACTCCTGCGTGGCCAGGGCCGGGATCATCACCGCGGAGACAATGCCGAGGAGGATGACCACGATGATCAGCTCGAGAAGGGTGAAGCCGGCGATGCGGGTGGTGGACATGGGAACGCTCCAGTGCAAGGGGGAGGTAGGGTGACGGGGTGAGCGGCGGCCGATGAAACCGTCTACGCGGGAACCTCGGGCAACGTGCCGCTGGTGATGTGGAGGGTCTCCAGCGTCTCCCAGACGCCGGCCAGGAACGCCATAACTTCCGACCGGGGCATGACGCGCTTGTGCTCCATGGAGGCCCTCCGCTTGCGCTTGGAGTTGCGCTTGGAGTGGATCTCGACGCTGTAGACGGTGTAGCTGATCGAATCGCCGGGGAACTTCTTCACGACGATGTCGAACATGCCCGATTCGGTGGTGATCGTCGAAGCGATCGTCGAACATTCGGTCTTTATGGGAAGTCTCGGTTCAGTGGATGAGTCAGGAGAAGGCGGCCGTGAACAACGCGTCCAGGCCGGCCGCGGCGGCGCACAGCAGGTAGACCCCGCCGATGAACAACGCGAGGCAGCGCAGGCACCACCGCAAGGTCAGGAAGCGGCTCAACGACCAGGTGAACGGGTCGGGGGAGCGCATGGGAGTCTCCGTGGAGCAGGGGACGGATCAGGGGGAGAGCAGGGAAAGGGTGTGGGCCCACACGTGAGGCAGCACCACCCACACGAAGAGGTGGACCGAGAAGGTGAAGCAGACAACGGAGCTGAGGAGAGGCGTGATCTGCTCAGAGACGGTTTCCTCTCCCTCGTGTGCCCTACTCGCTGCGCGCAGGCACATGCGGCCGCCCAGGAAGAGCAGGATCGCGAAGAATGTGGCGAACCAGGAGAAGAGTCCAGACAAGAACATGCGGTGTTTCCTTTCTGCGGGCGCAAGTCCGACCAGAGACGGCCGAACGCGCAAAATAGAGGAACGAAAGTCCGTTCACCGTCGCGAAGAAACCGAGACGCAGCTAACCAGGTCGGCAGGCGAAACAGGAGCTTCGATGCCGGGGCCAATGCGCGTGAGCGATCTCTCGATGTGATGTAGGTGAAGCGTGAACGGAGCCCAGTCCGAGGGAGGGTCGGACGGACTGGACCCCTGTGTTCCTTCAGGTGCTTCCAACATTGAGCCTAGTTAGTACTAAAGTATTTAAAGCTATCGTTTTTGTCACTATCGCATAGGAACAAAGAACCTTTCCAGCCGGATACGGGCTGCGCCGCATGCCGCTTCGCCTGGAAGGCAGCGAACGCCAGTCTTCGCGGGAGTGACCGCCGACACACCAGGACAGGACGCGAGTGCAGGGACTGCTGGCTCACACCCCGGCCAGGAGCCGCAGCAAGTCCCGGAGTCCGGGGGCGAAGCCCAGGATGAAGACCACGATCTTCAGGAAGTTGGTGAAGTTCCGGTCCTCGGACGACCGGTCGATGAACCACAGGACCGGGATCACGACCAAGGCCTTCAGGAAGAAGAACCCGACCGGCCCGGTGAGGTCGAAGACGAACCGGGGCAACACATGTTGTTCGCCGTAGCCGTAGAAGGTCAGCGCGACGTACGTCGCAGCCGCGTCGAGGAAGTGGCCGCCCAGGATGACCTGGTGGGGGATCGAGAGGGCGCGCTTCACTCCAGAGAGGGGGAGGTGGGAGAGGCCATAGATGATGCCCGTGCAGACTGCGACCAGACCGGCTACCAGCGCGAGCGGGACCGGGTCTGCCCAGGGGGTCAGCAGGAGATTCAGGGCAACGAGCGCCCAGCCAACGACAGCCATGGTCTTCCAGTAGGCGACCCTCCTGAATTTCCAGACCCCCAGCGATGCCAGGAGGACGCCGATGGCCAGCGTGAAGGTGATGAAGTAGCTCCCGGGCGTGGGGAAGACCGGCAGCCCGTAGAACGCGTTCAGCCCAGGAGAGAGCTTCCCGGCGAAGGCCGCGTCGTGCAGGACGCGGGTCGACGAGCCCCAGACGACGAACGGTAAGACGGCGTAAAAGAAGCGCCGGTCGATGGGGATCTTGAGCCGGAAGAGCAGCTTGAACACCAGGACCACCGCCACCACGAGGACGACGGCGTAGACTGCCGTGTTCACCGGATTGAAGTAGCCGTTCTGCAGGATCGGGTTCAGGAAGTAGTCCTCGAGGAACGCCATGGCATTCATTGCGGTTCGTACTATAAAAACAGAACGATGCCGTGGCCACAAATAGGGCGGTGAGGGTCATTTATAAGGATTCGTGTGCAAGAAAGTGCATGAACACTATAGCCCTCGTGCTCGTCGCCACGGTGCTCGTCACCCTCGTCAGCGGCTGCACGAACCAAGGTCCTGCCCCAGACGCCGGCACAGGCGACCAGGACACCATCAGCGACCCCGAGACGGCCCTTGAAGGCGAGCTTGACGCGCTCGACAGCGAAGACCCTGCCGCCCTTGAGGACGAACTCTTCACCGTGCTGAATGAGTGAGCGCAGCCGAAGCGCTTTCTAAGAATCCACGGTAACAAGAAGGGTATGGAACAGGATTTGTTTGCACAGGCGCAGCGCATCGCCACCGCCTTGCGGCGCCTTCCTGGCCTGCGGGCAGTCGTGCTCTACGGGTCCGTCGCCCGAGGGGAGGAGAGGCCAGGAAGTGATATCGATCTCTTCATCATTCTCTCCCAGAAGGGCCAGGAACAGCGCGTCAAGGAGACCGTCTACGCGCACGCTGCCCATGCAACCTCTCTCACCCTCCCGGTGACAGAAGCCTCGAAGCGCCTCACCCTCCGGGACTTCTTCTGGAGGGATATCATCGAGCAAGGGGTGATCCTGCATGACGATGGCACGTATACCCGACTCCGCCAGAAAGCACTGGGCAAAGGCAGGGCAGTTCCTGTCCGACGCTGAGGCAGCATCGCGCGAGAAGCGGCTTGCGACAGCGGTGGACAGGACCTATTACGCGATGTTCCATGCGGCAACGGCCCTCCTGATCACCCACGGATTCAGGCCCCCGAAGACCCACCGTGGCCTGCTCCACCTCTTCCTCCAGAACATCGTGCGTGCGGGGATCCTCCCGGCCGACTGCGGAAAGGCCTTCCAGCGCGCCCAAGAGGTCCGTCAGGAAGGGACGTATGCGGTTGACGCGGAGTTCACCGCACCCGAGGTGCAGCGCCTCATCACGAAGAGGGAAACGCTTTCTCGCCGATGTCGGCCGCCACCTAGGGCTCCGGAACCGCACGTGAGCCCCTCAGCTTACAGGTACTGCACGTAGTCCTTCAGCAGGTACCGCTCCTGTGTATGGAGGTACTGGGGTTTCTTCATCTCAGCCGCGAACATCCCGGCGATGTACGCGTTGTCGGAAATGTCGGCATCCTTCCACCCCTGCGCGGCGCTGTCGCCGGCGAGGGACCAATCGTAATTGATGTAGTGGAACCACTTGATCGTCGGGTGCGTGTTGAGCAAGGAGAAATAGGGCACGAACCAGGTCTTCCAGTCAGCCTCCCCGTCCGTCAGGGAGGGAGTGATGTCCACGTCCGAGGGGGAGGACTCGGCGATGATGACGGGCTTGCCATTGGCAAGGGCGAAATCGAGGAAACGCACGGTCTTCCCATACTGGGTCAGCTTCCCGTTGCTCACTTCGGCCCCCTGGATGTCCTTGTTGGCGAAGACGTCGATGCCGTACCAGTCCACTACGTCATTGCCGGGGAACCACTTGTACTCCCCCAGGGCGTTCATCTCGTCGAAATCGTCCGCGGCCGCGGGCTCGTAGCACCAGATGAAGGCCGCATTCTCCACTCCCGCGTCCCGGAACATCTGGACGATCTTCCGGAATGCCTTGGGGTACGCATACGGCTGGTACCCGTTCCAGTTCCCGCTGAACTCCCCTCCGATGCGGATCATGATCGGTTTCTTGAAGTCCTTGACGATGTCTACGACGTCCTGGATGCGCGCGTCATACTTGCTGGGGCCGGCGGCGATGACGTCGTCAATCCCGTAATAGGGGTCGGGAAGCGATGCGAATGCGGAAGGGAGGGGCTTGAGCCCGCGCAGCGCGATGTCGATCTGGGAGATGAGTCCGGCGTCGTCTTTCTCCTGCAGGGCCCGTTCGATGTCTTCGGGACTCCACCCCCGAGGCGTGTCCCCGATCGCGAAGAAGAGGGCCTGGGACGCGGGGTAATACTTCTGGTCGCCGAGCACGGAGAGGTACTTGGGGTTGTAGCTCTCCCACTGTCCCATCCCATGGACGATCCTCCCGTCCGGGGGCTCGAACTTTGCCCCGAACGCATAGGTCAGGTCACTCGGAACGGGGGGATAGTCACCCACAGGGGTGGCAGGTGGCCCAGTGGGATTCACGAGGTGGGTGCTTGCATCCCAGGACCACACTCCGATAGCCAGCACGACCACCGCAAGGATGATCCACCGGCCCACGGCCAGACGTATCATCCTTATGATGGACTTCTGTGCTTTTTATTGATGGATCACCGCCCCTACGCAATGGGTTCGCGTCGCGCTCATAAGGCCACAATCCCCATAAAGATATGATGAAGGGCATCACCCAAGTCATCTCCAGCGTCATCCTCCTCCTGATCACCGTCTCGATCGCAGGCGCGTCCTGGTCATTCCTCCAGGGCGTCTTCTCCGCCACGGTCTCCGACTCGTTCTACGTCGCCCCGGGAGGGGCCTACTGCGTCAACGACCGGATCATCGTCTACGTGGTCAACACCGGGTCTGACCTCCTCGAGCCCGCGGACTTCAACCTCCTCGCCGTCGACAGTATCCCAGCCACTGCATCGTTCCCGCCCATCCCTCCCGGGAAGGCGGGCAAGGTCCT
>JACQII010000006.1 GCA_016198585.1 Candidatus Aenigmatarchaeota archaeon
GGCCGGCGCCAGCAGCTCGCGCACGCCAGCGCCCGCGCCGCCCGGTCCCGCGCCCGTCCCATTTCCAGTTCCTGGTTTCGTCCCCGATGCTGCGGATGCTCCTGTTTCTGCTGAAGTTCCCGTGTCCCCCGCCGGCGCGCCGTTTCCAAGGTGGCCTGCATGCCCGAGTTCGATGGGGGCCTCGCCTCCCGCGCCAGGGCTGCCGTCCCCCCGCCCCGGGGACCCGGCGGCACCCCCATGCGGCTGCGCCGCGCGGCCCCCCGCGCCACCCCAGGCGTCCCCGGGCGCAGGCCGGCCAGGCCCTCGGCCAGCCCGCCCCGTCGCCGCGCGCTCGCGCGCGCTGGACAGGTAGCCGGCCGAAGCGGTCCCGTCCTGCTGCCCGGTCCCCGTGCACGGCAGCCTGCTGAGGATCTCCCGCATCTCGCGCTCGAGCCGCGCGCGATCCGGCGCCTGCAGCTCCGGCAGGTCGGCCACCCGGATGGCAACCGGCTCGTCGAGCGCGTGGCTGCGCACCACGGCGTGGCGCGTCGGCAGGGTCGGGACGAGGTCGGCCTGCTCGCGCGACAGCCCCATCGAGCCGGCGACCAGCTGCGCGCAGCGCAGGTTGCTCAGGGTCAGCGCCACCACCGTGCCGAGGTTGGCGCGCACGCTGCTCGGCAGGTCGCAGACCGTCTGCGAGATCACCCAGATGGCCACGCCGTACTTCCGCTGGCGCCGCAGGCAGCCCTCCAGCGGCGGCGGCCCGAGGTCCTCGCGCTTGGTGCGGCTAGGGTTCAGGAACAAGTGGCACTCGTCGATCACGACGTGGATCACGGCTCGACCCCGTCGGCCGCCGCGAGCTTCGCGAGCAGCGTGCACGTCCAATATTCGACCAGCTGCGAGTCCCAACCGCGCACGTGGAAGACGATGCTGTGCTCACGCAGCGCGCGGACGTCATGGCCCCGGACGCAGTCCAGCGCCGCGCCGGCGCCGTCCAGCATGCTCCGCAGCGCGCGCTGCAGGCTCTCGAGCCAGGCCGCTGACTTGCTGTTCTGCGCGAACCGCAGGCGGTCCACCTCCGCGACCAGCGACGCCGTGCTCGGCCACTCGCCCGAGCCGTGCAGGCAGCCGCGCCGGGCGTACGCCTCGTTCAGCAGGGCGGACAGCAGCGACGCCGCGCCGTCGCGCAAGTAGTACACGCTGCGAACGAGGCCCACCTCGACGCTGGCCCACGCGCGCGGGTCGCCTTCGGCCTGCCACGGGTTCATCTGCAGCACGCCGGCCGGGACGTCGATCCACCACAGCATCTCGCGCGGGAACAGGCCGCACAGGTCGCCGTAGTCGCCGTCCGGGTCGACGAGCCAGACCTTCTCGCCCTGCTCGATGGCCTGCTGCACGAGGTGCTTGACGAGCCTCGACTTGCCTGACCCGGACTGCCCGAACACGCCCAGGTGACGCGCCAGCGCGGACACGGGCAGGGCGACCTCGCCGCCGGACTCCCACAGGTCCGTGGCGCGCCCGAGCACAAGGCGAGGACCGGTCACCGCCACCGGCGACGGCAGCCGGAACACCCGACCCTGGGCCGTGCGCTCGGCGGCCTTCGCGAGGGCTGGCGGCAGCAGCTTCTCCACGAGGTCGCCCCGCCCCAGCAGCAGCAGGTCGCGCAGCCACCCGGCGTAGGACGAGCGCGGGTCCACGCCCGCCGCCTCCAGCAGCGCGCGCAGGCGCGCGGCCTCATGCACGAGCGCGCGGCCATCGCGGTTCTGCCGCGCTGCGTCGGCCGGGATGTGGCCGGTCGCCGGACGATCCTGTCGTCGTGGCGGTCGCCGATCGGGCCGGTCGCCGCCGTCCGGGCCGTCGTCTTCCCGCGGCCAGCTCATGCGGCCACCGGCCCCTCGGGCCCGTCCGTCAAGTCGTCGCCGTCCAGCGGGTCGTCCAGGTCGTCGTCCGTGAAGTCCAGCGGCCCACCCAGCGGCCGGTGATCACCTGCACCCCTGGCGCCAGGCTCGTGATCGCCGAGCCGATCCAGCGCCGCGCAGTCCCACCCGAGGATCGAGTCCCGCGGCGCATCCGGTTCCCGGTCGGCGCCCGGCAGCGGCCACGCCTCGCCAGCCGGCGCACTCCTCGAGACGTCGGCGGCGTTCGGCGCCCTCGGCTCGACGACGCCAGCCGTGCCGCCAGTTCGGGGCAGCGGCCCGTCCAGGTCAAGGTCGTCATCGTCGCCGTTGCCGTCGTCTTTACCTTCACGTGCACCATCTACACCTTCACCCTCGGTCTCCGTTGCCGCCGGGCGGGCAGCGGCGTCGTCTTCGTCGTCGTCGTCGATGTCGTAGTTGTCGTCCTGCTCTTCCACGCCGTCGCGGTCACCGTCCGGATCGTCGATGCGCCCGCCCCGGTCCCGCCGGTAGAAGGCCCGATCGGCCTTGAGCACGTCCGCGTCGTCGACCTCGGGCGCATCGAGCTCGTCCTTGGCTGGCGTCGCCGGCTGGTCGCTGGCGTCCGGCCGGCCGTGCGGACGTGGCCCAGCCGGCCGGGCGTCCTGGCCATCCGCGCCAGTCCCGGTCCGTCCGGTGCCCCAGCTCAGCGGCCTGGGCTTCTTCAGGGACTTGCCGCCACCCAGCCGGCGCTCACCTCGCCGCAGGCGGACCGCGGCGAGGCACCGGCCGCCGAGCCCCGCGCAGACCCGGCACCGGCGATTGCCCCGGGGCGCCGGGATGCTGCGGCCGGTGACGTGGCAGACCCAGTCGCCCTGCATGGATCAGGTCCGCTTCGCTTCCTTGGCCGCGCCGTCCAGGTCCAGCATCGCCGGCAGTCCATCGCGCACGTCCGCCGGCATCGCGGCGCGCAGCAGCCGCCACATCACGTCGTTGCCCTTCTCCGGGACGCCCGGGCTGAGCGCGGCCACGAGCATCGCCAGGGTCGTCGCCATCGACCGCGGCACGTTCGAGGCCTGCAGCGGCGACAGCTCGGCGACCAGGTGGCGCAGCTCGTCGCGCGCGACCTGGCTCCCCCGCTCCATGTCCAGCTGGGCCGACCCGCCGCCCGTCACGAGGCGGAGGAACCACCTGCTGTCGTAGATCCTGTACTTCGTCTCGTGGTAGCCGGTCAGCAGCGCCTCGATGAACTCGCGGCGCACCTCGCCCTCGGCCATCACCTGCTCGTTGAGCTGGCGGCTCAGCTCCGCCACCAGGTTGTAGCGCGCCACGACCTCGGCGTCGGTCGTCGTCGCGGCGGCCACCTTGAACACCTCTTCCACCAGCCGCGCGACGTCCACGTCCGTCCGGTACTCGCGAATGGTGGGGACCGAGAACTCAGTCATCGTTGAACTCCACGTTGTGGCAGCACGGCCGGGCCGCACGCGCGGCCTGCCGTCCCGCCGGGCTTGGTCATTCCGTGCACCGATCGCCTTCCGGCGGGACGCGCGTCGTCAGCAGCCAGCGCGGCCACGTTCATCGCGGGCCCCCGGCGCGCGGCTGGCCGCCTGTCGCAGCGTCGCCATCGTCCGGCCTGCCTGCTGACGTGCCCGGCTCTCGGGTCGTCGAGCCTGGGGACTTCGCCGGCGGCGTGTCCGCGGGCTGCCGTCCGTGCGCCGCGTGCTTGGCCTGCGCCTCCAGGACCTGCGCGAGCAGCGCCGCCAGGACCGCGGGGTCGCCGTCGCCGCGCCTGGGCGCCGGCGGGCTTGCGCGCGTGGTCGCCTTGCTGCTGGTCTCGGGCCCGGTGGCGGCCGCAGGCCGGCTCGGGCTCGTGGTCGCCTTGCCGCTGGTCCCGGGCCTCGGGTCGGGCGCCGGCGTGTCGGCGACGGGCTCGTCGGTGTCGTCGTCGCCCTGCGGCAGCCGACTCGCGATATCTCGCAGCATCCGTGCCACGCCACCGGACACAAACAGGATGAACCCCAGCCACACCCCAAACGATGTGAGGGCGAACGCGACACCGCCGGCGATTGCGCGCCACGTCTTGTCGCTCATGGCTCGCCTCCCCCGGCCACCAGCAGCGACCGCGGCCGACGGTGACCGCGCGTGGCGAGCACGCGCCAGCGCATCGAGCCACGGCAGCTGCCGTTCACTCGGCCACCTTCCGGCCATCCGCCGCGGCCTCGGGCTCGAGCCGGAGCGCGCTCGCGCCGTCCGACAGCGTCAGCGCCGACGCACCGCTGCCGTGACCGACTGACCCGAGGGCGACGCGCACCTCGCCGCGCGGGTCGCGGAGCAGCAGCCCCTGGCCACCGCCCGCCGCGGTCAGCGCGGCGCGCTCGATGGCTTTCTCGTCGCGCAGCTCCATGTACGCCGCGCCGTTCGGCCCAACGTGGACGGCCGCGCGCACGTTGCCCTCGCCGTCGCCCAGCCAGACGCCGGTGCCGTCCTGGCTCGCCCTCATCAACAGGCGCAGGTCATCGCCGGCGCTCCGCATCTGCAGGCTCGGCGCGCCGCCGGGCTCGATGGTCAGCTTCGCGTGCGCCCGGCCTTCCCGATCCATGACGTCCACGGCCGCCGTGCCATCGACGCCCACCCGCATCCCGGCGCGCGCCGCACCCTCCCGGTCGAGCAGCGCCACGCATGCCGGGCCGTCGGCGCGAACGGTCGCGTGCAGCACGCGCACGCCGCCCGCGCTCGCGAGCCCGAGCACCGCATCCCCGTTCTCCTCGAGCGCGAGCGTCGCCCGCTCCATGCCGGCCTCGTCGAGCAGCACGAAGGCAGGGTGGCCGCTGTCCGCGATCCCGAGCAGTGCGCGCGCGCGGCCCTGCTCGTCGCGCAGGATGAACTGGCGCGCCTCGATGACGGCGTCGATCGGGCCGCGGTTGTCAGCTTGGCCGGACATCGCCCTGCCCCTGCGCGCCACCGCTCGAGGGCGTGCAGTCATCGCACGCCGGGCCCGTTGCCTTCGCCAGCCGAGCGGCGGCCTCGCGGAGCGCGCGGACGGCCGCGAGCTTGGCCATCTCGGCGCGCCCGACCCCGAGGCGTGCCGCCACGACCTCCAGCAGGTCGTCCAGCCGAGCCTCGACGCGGGACAGTACCGCGTCCTGGGCAACCCGCCGCCGCTCCTGCGCGAGCAGCAGCACCTTCGCCTCGGCGCCGAGCTGCTCTAGCGCCTCGAGGCGCGCATGCACTGCGCGACCAGCCTCTTCGTCACCTGCCATCACCAGTCCTCCATTTCCGTTGAGCGTTCACGTCGCCGCAGTCCGCGCAGCCTGGTCTCGCCGCGGGCGTGCCATCGTCCGCCGCCGCGCGCAGCGCCTTGTCAACGGCGCGCTGCAGGAGCTCGGGCTTGCTCGTGATGCCTCTCTGCTCCAGCACGACGAGCAGTACGTCGAGCAGGCGCGCGAGTTTTGTGAGGTCGGCGCGCAGGTCTTTCACCTTGCCTTCGTAGGCGTCAAACATCTGGCCGGCGTCGTAGAGCGCGTCCTCGATTGCCTCGATTCGGGAGCTCAAGGCGCGCGCGACGCGCGACGTTGGTCGGAATAGCGACGGGTCGTCATCAGGCATGGCAGGTCCTCACGGGGGATGCCACCATGAGTACCCCGGCCCGCTGAGGGGACTCTGAATTCGGCGTGCTCGCTTCGGCTCAACCTGAATTCAGGCTGAACTCAAGCTTTTGAAGCTTACGGCCAAGGCTGAGTGTGATTCACCGTGTCCGTACTCGCCATTCGACGGGAGCCCGTCGTTGCGCTATTCATCGACGGGTACCGCCCGTCAGACGACCGGCTCGAGTCGGTCATCGCACGCGTGCGCGCACGCGAGGCGATCTATGAGCCGGATTCGCTGATCGGAGGAGACATCACGTGGCGTTCGGTGGGCTCCAACCCGAACAGCCGCTACTGCGAACTGCTGAGGCAACTCATCAACGATTTCGACGATGCCTATGGGGAGCATCACGACGGCTGGCTCGCAGGGGTTTTCCCACTTGGCTCGACACCATTCGGCGCCGTGCACGCCGAAGAGACCCAACGTGACGCCAACCCGCTGTACTACCCCATCCTCATCGTGGGCGAGCGTCCCGGCATATTCAAGATGGCCAAGCACCTCCTCCGCGAGTCGGACTACCAGATCAAGCCGCGTCATGCGTACCGCGCTTGGAAGGCCTTCTCCGCCGATGTCTTCGTCCCCCTGGAAGAAGATGTCTTGAGGCCATATTACTACCCCGCGTCCTACCTCGAGGACGAACTCAAGGCGCTGGGCTTCCAGACTGACTGGCTGGTGTGATGATTTCGATGTCGATGTCTCGATCGACGTAATACCCGGCGTACCCATCGCCCTTATGCGTGCGGACGACACGCTTGTGCACGTCGTTCAGTGCCCTCCGAAGTGCGCGGATGCCCTGTTGCACGCGGTTCTTCTTCAGCTTGATCTCTCCCTCATACTCCTCATTCCACACAGCCTCGTAGACGTCCTCGGCACGTCGGACGCGCCCTCGCTTGCGATCGGCGAACAGGTACATTGCAAGGCGTACGATCTGCTTGGATATCCTGACGGACTTCGAGAATCCGATCTGAATTGTCCCCGGCTCTGTCGTGAGCACGATGCGTAACCGTCCGCTACCACCGGCTTCGCGACCAACGTCGCCTATTTCGGGGTCCCGAGGTCCAGGTCCAGGCGAACTCGCCTCAAGAACGGGTGATTGGAAGCCAGCGGTCGGGCCCGCGATCCCGTGGAGTTTGCGCCCTTGGAGGAGTGCCGCCGCCGCCAAGAGTTGCAGCGCTACGCCCTCGAGCCATTCACCAAGGCCCGCTGATGACCGCAGCTCGGCTGAAGGCATCGCGTGGTCGGCCTCTTCTGCAGACTGGCCGAGAAAGGGCTCCGGCGACATGTTGAACTACTTCATCGTTGTGGCTTAAGTACTTAGGTACTCGTTGCGGGCGGCAGCAGACGGCAGCAGTGGGCTTATCGAGAGCCACGAGCCGCTTGATGAGGGGTGGGCCCAGAAAAACGAATGCAACCGACTGCCTCCTCTCCAGCGACCGTCGAAGACACAATTCTCAGGGATTGACAAACACGCCACTGCGTGATAACGGGCTGCGGCGGCTCGTGTCGGAGTTGAAGCGCCGGCACGCCGGCGGCTCGGCCCTTCAGCCTTCCAGGCGGCCGAGCGGCGACACACGTCCGCCGTCCTGCCCGGTGGACGTCCTACGCCTCATCCTCACACGTGAGCGTGAGGGTCAACGCACCGTCAGTCAGCAGCCTAAGGTCATCGCCAACTCGGACTGCCAACGAAGTGTAGTCGACGTCGGACAGGCATCCGGCGAACGCTTCCTGAAAGAGGCGCGCCTTGCACTGGCGTGTCTTGGAATCATCGCCGAGCTTGGTGAATAGAACGGCGTTCGAGAAGTTACCTAGCGTGTCAGCCGCCTGCACCATGCCCGACTTCTTATGGGGAAGCACCGCGATGTCACGTGGAGACCGGAGCAGCGGCGCGCTTGGGAACTTCGCTTGTCGGTAGCCCTTGTAGGCGATGGCGAGGAACTGCGCAGCGCGGACTGAGATCCCGCGGATCACTTCGGCGGAGTCGTCAAACTCACGTGTTACCTCGTCTGCGTCGATTGCAATCTGCACTTCGCTGTCGGCAAAGGAACTAGTGATCCTCTGCAGGAGCCACACGGGAGCGACCAGCCGCTGCACGATTTCCTGCAGTCGCGGACTCGTTGCTCCACCCAGCTTCATCACCTGCGCTGCAAGGCTACGAGCAAACGGCACATACTGGGACTTCCACTCCGGTGTCATCAGCACCGTGGTTGCAACTCCAGGCCGGTGACTGGCCAGCGTGGCCCGAATGAGCAACAGGAACTCGCGGTACGCATTGGCCTGCGCCACTTTGAACTTCTTGCCGTGAAAGGACGGAATCCCGTGCCTCTTCGCAATCTCCTTGGTGCGATGCTCGAACTCCATGGCGACGTCCGACGGAAGGACGAAGAAGCTCCAGCCCTCCGCCGTGCGTGTTTCTGTCGCGATGTCGTCGATGCCCGCGCTCAGGACGTTCATGGCGTTCTCAGGTATGGGTTGCGCACGGGACCAACTGAACGCTGCCTGGCGGGCGCGGGCGCATGGCTGCCTCGCCCGCCGAGGAGTTGCCCTACGCTACTGCAACCGAAACGCACGCTAGGTGCCACAGCACCACCAGCCAAATGAAGGCGAGGAATCCAAGCACTACCGTGTACAGGATGAACTGGACCCGTCGTGGGTACTGAAGGTCCGTGTGCTGGTGCATGCCGTAGGCTTCCTCGATCGCCTTGCATCGCTGGTACTTCTGGGTCTTCACGTCCCGCATGACCTTCGTGATCCACCACACCACCACGGTCAGCAGGAGCCCGAAGATGGCGACGAGCAGGAGCAGGGTGCGTTCTGTCGTCTTGCCCTCGCTCATCACCTGCAGCACGAATCCAAGGAGCACCGTGCTCGCAACCCAGAGGATGCCCGTCGCGCTCCAGGCGAGGTTGTCATGGTGCTCGGCCGAGGCTTGGGCAGCGGCGTACTCGGCCAAGGCTGCGTCCTCAGTGTGGGGCATGAGGCCGCCAGTCAGCGGGACATCCGGACGCTTAGCCTTTACTGGCTTACTGTCGGTCATCCGTTCCTCCAGGCTTGGGTGCAACCTCCACCGGCCTCGGCAGCGTGTAGCTTGTCGATCCTATGCTCCACTCCATGAGAATCGATGGGCTTCATCCGTATTTATACTTTTGCGTTTCCTGTCCATCGAGTGTACCACCCGGTCAACGCGGGTTGCGCGATACTTCCAAAGGCCCCTCGGCTCATTGCGCCGCCGTTTCAACCATAGAGACTCGCTCGCACGCTCAATGCGAAATCGCCGTTGGGGCCCTAGGAAGAGAAATAGAGCAACAGCAGACCGGGACAAGGACTGCTCGCCTCGTCGTCTTTCCCCTTTTCTCCTTGTGCTCCGGTCTGTTTACGCCGCGGGAGAAACGGCCGGTCGATGGCTCTTGGCCGGAGAAACGACAGGTCGAGGCCGATCATCGAGAGAAACGACCTCGCCAGCCTGCTGACGGCACCGTGGGGATACCGTCGACTTGCGAGGCCCCGCGGCGGCCAGATCAGCGGACGTCACCGGTCATCCTCGGCTCGCAGGTCGGCCGTCGCCCTCGGCGCTGGCCAGGCAACCGCGGCATCGTCCGCGCGGCATCGCCTTCAGCCGCGCCGACATGGACGGAGATGGACATTCACGAAGTCCTGCGCCGCCTCCGGCCCATCCTCGGCGACGAGCAGGTCAACCGCTCCTACGTCGCGCTCCAGCTCGCCGACCCCAGGACCGCCAGGATCATCGAGCTGACGCTGCGCCAGCAACTGGCCGAGGCGACGGGCTCGTTCCTCGAGGCCCGCAGCATCCTCCTCGAACCGATCCCCGAGGACCGGGCAGCAGGCGACTTCCCGCTCGGCCGCGTGTTCTACGGCAACAGCAGGCTGCACCGCTTCGGTCTCCGCGCCGGCGAGCTGATCCAGCACTGCGCGATCTTCGGCCGCTCGGGCGCGGGCAAGACGAACGTCGCCTACCTGCTGTTACGCCAGCTCGCCCTCCACGAGTTGCCGTTCCTGGTCTTCGACTGGAAGGCCACGTACCGCGACCTCCTGCCAATGCAGCACTTCGGCGACCTGGTCGTGTACACGGTTGGCCGCGATTCCGCGCCGTTCACGTTCAACCCGCTCGTCCCGCCAGCCGATGTGGACCCGCAGGAGTGGATCAAGAAGCTCATCCAGATCCTGCAACACGTGTACTACCTCGGCGAGGGTGTGGCCTACCTCCTCCAGGAGGCGCTGGACCAGCTCTACCGCGACTTCGGCGTCTACCAGGGATCGGGCCGCTGGCCGACCTTCCGGGACCTGCGCCGCTCCCTGGAGGCGTGGCCGGTGAAGGGCCGGCATGCTGCGTGGATGGAGTCCGCGATCCGGGCCGTGGGCGTGCTCACCTTCGGCGCGATCGACCGGGTCGTCAACGCCGGCCCCGGACTCCCGGTCGCCGAGTTGCTCCAGCAGCGGGCCGTCCTGGAGCTGGACGCGCTGGACCAGAACGACAAGACGTTCTTCATTGAGTCGCTGCTGCTGTGGATCCACCACCACCGGATGCGCGAGCCCGACCGGGAGCGGCTCAAGCACGTGCTGCTGATCGAGGAGGCCCACCACGTCCTGCTGCGGAAGAAGCAGGAGCTGACCGGGGCCGAGGCCGTGACGGACGTGATCCTCCGCGAGGTGCGGGAGTTCGGCCAAGCCATCGTGCTCGTGGACCAGCTGCCGTCGCTGATCTCGAAGCCCGCGCTGGAGAACACGTTCACGACGATCTCGATGAACCTGAAGGAGAAGGGCGACGTAACCGCGGCCGCCAAGGCGATGCTGCTGGAGCCGGACGAGGCCCGGTACCTCGGCCACCTTCCCGTCGGCGGCGCCATCGCGAAGCTGCAAGGGCGCTGGACGCGGCCGTTCCTGGTCGGCTTCCCGCTGCTGCGGGTGCGGAAGGGCTCGGTGACCGACGCACAGGTCCAGGCGCGGTGGTTGGAGCGGTCCAGCTCCGCAACCGGAACCGCGCCACAACCCTCGCCCCAGGCCGACCATCCACCAGGCAGCCCGTCGCCTGCCCGGCCGGAGCAGGCGCGAGCGGAATGGACACTGCTTGAAGACGTGCGCGACTACCCCTTGAGCGGGCTCACGGAACGGTACGCGCGACTCGGCCTTGGTGACAAGGCAGGCAGGCGCGTCGTCGCCGCGCTGCTGCAGGGCAAGCTCATCGAGACCGCGGACGTGCCGATCGGGCGCTCGTTCCGACGGCTTCTGGGCCTGACTGCCTCGTCTCGACGGCTCCTCGGCCTACGGGAGGAGTCCGGTCGCGCTGGCAGCCTTGAGCACCGCTTCTGGGCGGAGACGCTCGCCACTGCGCTGCTCGCGACCGGCGCGCTCGTGGAGAAGGAAACCCCGCTCGGCAACGGCGCGGCCGTCGACATCCTCGTCACGAAGGACGGCCAGCGCACCGCGATCGAGGTGGAGACCGGCAAGGCAGACTGGGAGGGCAACGTGCGGAAGTGTCTAGCCGTGGGCATGGAGCGCGTAGTCGTCGCCGTTACCCGGACTATCGCCTGCAAGGACATTCTCGCCCAGGTCGCGGCATCAGGACTTCCGCCGACGGTGCGCGTGCTGGAGGCTGACGCGCTGCTCAAGGCGGTGCTGGCTCAACGAGACGCCTGAGCCGAGCGGCCCGCACGGCTTCGGGACGCTCCTCGCTATCATGCTCCTGGCCTTGACGGAGGATCTGGCCCATGTGGTGGAAGACCGTTTTCCTGTGGCTCGGACTGAGCGCGCTTCTGTGCCTTGGCGCGTGGCTCGCATGGCACCGGGGCTACTTTGATGGGGACAAAGCGCTGCTCGCGGAGGTCATGCTGGTTGCAGTGCTCTGGATCGAAGGTCTCTTCGCCTGGCTGCACCTCAGGCAGGACCATGGTGCGGCTCGCACATCCAGCAATCTGCTCCTCGCGCTGGAGGTCAACCGCCAAATCCAGGACTTCCGCAACGACAAGGAGGTCCGCCTGCTTCGTCGTCAGATCGAGGAGTTCGGCAGGACCCCGGACTGCGATCAGCGCCTGATCGAAATGTGGGAGGGCCCTTCGGGGGACAACCTGCGCTGGTACCTGGCTAGGATGAACAGTCTCTGCTGGGTCATCGAGCAGTGCCCTCCCGATGCTTGGGCCGGCGTAACGGACACCATTGACAAGAACCTCGTCCGCGAGTGGACCTGCGTCAAGGGTCTCGCCAAGAGACGCCGCGCCGAGAAGGGCGATGATCCCGAGCAGGGCTGGTACCTGCACAACTTCCAAGCGGTCGCAGAGCGGCTCGCGCAACGCTCGCCAAGGGTGTCTCTCTCGTCAACCTAGCGGTGGCGTCATCGCCGCAACCGCCGCCGTGCCCTGCCTCGCAGCCGTGCCACTTCGACCTTTCTGCCAACGACCGCGGCAGGCCGATCGGTAGGATGCTGTCGGTGAAGGATCAGCACATGGACGCCAGCCCGCGCTTCGAACGACGCACGCTATTCCAGGACCCGACACCGGGCGGCCTGGTGAACAACAGGATCGTCCGCCAGCTCTTCGAGTTGTCCGAACGCACAACCTTGAGCGAGCCGGAGCGTCAACACCTCCTACGGCTCCTCATGCTGGTGGGAAAGAAGCTGATCGCCGTCTGGCAGCACATGCAGCGGTACAAGGCGATCCAGGCTGAGCTCGTCGCCCGCGTCTCAGCCGCACCCCAGGACGGCCCGATCCGTGACGTGCACGTCTCGCAGGATCTGCTCCTGGAGTTCGACGGCTTTTTGGTCCAGTTGAAGAGCGCCCTCGACTATCTGGTGCATGTGCCGGTCGCCATCATCGGGCGCAAGTCCTGGTCGCTCGGCTCATTCGGTGACAAGGGCGAGCGGGTCATCCAGGCCCTGCGCAACAACGTGCCCGCCGAGCACAGGAGCGCTGCAGAAGGCATCGCTGACCGGATTGCGAGCCACGCGCCTTGGCTCAAGGACGTGATTGAAGCCCGGGATCGCATGAACCACCTGCTCGATGGCGACATCCGCTTCGAAGACTTCAGTGTCTTCCGCGATGCCGCTACTGGGGCTGTGCGGGTCCCGATGTGGTCGGACAAGCAGACCGCCGCGGAGTGCATGGAGGTCGTCTGGGGAAACCTCCTGCGGCTTGTTGAGGACTTCGTCGCGCTCTTCATCGGCATGCGCAAGCAGCCCAGAACGGTCTTCTTCCACGGCGAAGTCACCGATCCCGCTCGGTCGCCCTGGATTGCCATGTCGCAGGAGGACGCTGAGCGCTTCCTTGCGTCTCGTGGTTTTTCTCCCACGGATGGTCGCCCGCCATGAACCCGCGGTAGGGCGCCTCTACCACGAGTCGCGCATACTCCGTCTGGCCCGGTACAGCCGCACGCCGAGCGCGTTCTTCGTGATGCCCCGAACATCGGCCAACTCGTCGCGGCTTCGCCCCTCCAGGTAGCGCTCCCGCAGCAGCGTCCTCGCCTCCGACGGCAGGTCCTCCATCACCCGCTCCAGCCTGTCCAGCTCCTCCCGGCGTTCGGCCGTGTCGCCCGGGCCCTCGGCATCCACTACCCTCCCGGCCAAGCGTGCGTCCTGCTCGCGGAGCACGCGGCTGCGCACGTAGTCCACCGCGACGTTTCGCGCGACGGTCTTCAGCCATGCGGGCGGGTTATCAGGAGGGCCGCGCGTGTCGTACTGCCGGAGGGCCCGCAGGAAGACCTCCTGCGTCAGGTCCTCGGCGGCGTGCTCGCAGCGCACGCGATGGCGCAGGTAGGTGTGGATCTCGTCGTAGAGGCCGAGGAGGTCGGCGTAGCCGACCCGGTGGCCGTTCTCCCGGTCCATCCCAAGGCATGGCTGTCAACGTTGATGTGCACGGCGCGCGTGCAGTTCCGGGCTTGCCTGGCTTGCGACGGCAGCGCGCTCTCCGGTGCTCACCTGCTCCATCGCCGCCGCGTCGCGCAGCAACTCGAGGCGGCGGTCGTGCAACGCACGGAGGTCCTTCCAGGAGCGCAGCAGCTCAGCCCGCCGGTCCTTGCTCCGGCTGCTGAAGGCCCTCGACCAGGTCGCCCTCAACGTCTCGTACTCGACACGATCACCTCGCTGCCACGGGTGACCCAGGGTGTCGAGCATGCGCTTCGCCTCGTCGATCTCCCTCTCGATCTCCCTGACGAAGCGCTCAGTCAGCTCCTCCCGTGCCGCGATGGCGTCGTGGACGTCAAGGACGGCCTCGGTCGCCAGGAGCGAGATGGCCGCCAGTGCCTTGGCGGCAGATGCGGCTGCTCGGTGCTCCAGCTCCGCGAGTTTCGCGCTGGCCATGAGCGGTCATGCGCGGCCAAGCACAAGAAGTTTCCGCGAGCGACGGGCCTGGGTTGCCGGCTTTCCCCGGCCGGTCAACCGACGAACGAGCCGATCTCGCGCCGGTAGACCCTCGCGAACGCGGCCAGCTCGACCACGTCCACGCGCCGCTCGCCGTTCTCGCACTTCGAGACGAAGGACTGCGGCTTGCCGAGGGCCTTGGCGACCTCGACCTGGGTCAGGCCAGCGGCCTCGCGGGCGGCGCGAAGGCGGAACCAGCGGGGGACTCAGGGAAAGGGGGAAGAAGGGGAGAAGAGTCTTACGCCTGATGAGGGCAGCCCGCGGGTTCCGACGGCAGAAGCGTACGCCATGTCTCCGGGCTCGAACAGGCTCTGTGTCCACCTCCGGGGTAACGCCTGGCCCGGGTCTCCAGGGCCCCTGGCGCACGCGCTGGACACCCCGTCCTGCCGCGGCGGACAATGCCCGACCCTACCCTCTCGGAAGGGCCGCACGGGCGCGAGGCCCTGAGGGAAGCCTTAAATGCCCAGGAACAATCGGGAAACATGGCCAAACGCAAGCCCAACACAGGCAGCCAGCCGGGCGGTGCGCCCGCAGCCAGGGGGCTCGAGGTCGGCACCCTTGAGGCGTGGCTCTGGGAGGCTGCCTGCAAGATCCGGGGCGCGGTCGATGCCCCGAAGTACAAGGATTGCATCCTGCCGCTCATCTTCATGAAGCAGCTCTCGGACGTGTTCGACGACGAGCTGGCCGGGCTGGTGGAGGAGTTCGGGGGCGCGAAGAGTGCTGCGGCCCTAGTGGAGGGCGACCACTCGCTCGCTCGGTTCTACGTGGCCGAGGTCGTCATTTGCAAAGAGTACGACCTGCGGATGCTCTGCCATGCCGAGGGAATTATCTCCTGGGAGGCCTGCGGCTGATGGCTTGCGACTACGAGGCGATCCGCCGCCACAACGAGCGCTGCTACGGCACCGACATCGGCCGAATCGGCCCGATGTTGCTGGCCGATCGCTACGACGACCGCACGCACTTCATCTTCGAGCTGCTGCAGAACGCTGAGGACGCCCTGGCGCACCGCACCAGCTGGAGCGGCCAGCGGTCCGTTCGCTTTCACCTCACCGACCACGAGCTTCGTGTCAGTCACTCCGGCAAGCCCTTCGACGAGGCGGATGTGCGCGGAATCTGCGGCATCGCCGAGAGCACGAAGGGGCTTACGGCGATCGGGCTCTTCGGCATCGGCTTCAAGTCGGTGTATGCGTTCACGGACCGACCCACGATCCACTCGGGGGCAGAGGACTTCGCCATCGAGAGCTTCGTGTGGCCAGCCGCCGCACCGCCCGTCGCTCGCGACCATGACGAGACGATTATCGTCATCCCGCTGAAGGCGGACGGTGCCGCAGACCGGGAGGAGATCACCGCCGGCCTGCAGCGCATCGGTGCCGGAGCCCTCTTGTTCCTTCGTCAGATCGACGAGATCGAGTGGCGCGTGGAGAACGGCCCCTCGGGCCTTTACCTGCGCAGCCAAGCGGAGGGCCCCGTCAATCCCGTGCGGCGCATCACCGTGATCGGACAGGAGGAGGGCAAGCCCGGTATCGAGGAGAACTGGCTCGTGTTCTCCAGGCCTGTAGCAAGGACTGACGGATCTCCGGCCGGCCATGTGGAGCTCGCATTCTCGATCGTAAGAGACGAGAAGTCCAAGCTAGAGGGGGTGATTCCCGTCTCCAAGTCGCCGCTGGTCGTGTTCTTCCCGACGGTGGTGGAAACGCACCTCGGCTTCCTCGTCCAGGGCCCCTATCGCACAACGCCGAGCCGCGACAACGTCCCACGGCACGACGAGTGGAACCAGCACTGCGTGCAGGAAACTGCCGGCCTGCTCGTCGATGCGCTGCGTTGGCTGCGCGATCACGCTCTGCTGGACACTGGCACGCTGCGCAGCCTGCCGATCGACCTCGCGAAGTTCGGCGAAGGTGCGATGTTTGCGCCGCTGTTCGACGCGACGAAGCAAGCGCTCGCCACCGAGCCTCTCCTGCCACGTTTCGGTGGCGGTCATGTGGCTGCCCGAGGCGCCAGACTGGCGCGCACGCAGGAGTTGCGTGAGTTGTTCGATCCGACGCAGTTGCGCGCGCTGTTCGGCGATGACGAAGAACTCGCGTGGCTGAGCGGTGACATCTCGCAGGACCGCGCGCCCGAATTGCGCCAATACCTGATGCGGGAACTCAAGATCGCTGAGATCACGCCCGAGGCGATCCTTTCGCAGCTCGATACTGGTTTTCTCGAGGCTCAGGCCGACGAATGGGTTCTCAGGCTTTACGAGTTCCTGAACGGCCAGACGGCCCTGCGGCAGAAGGCGGCCGCATTACCGTTGATCCGTCTCGCGGATGGCACGCACGTCAATGCCCGGGAGAACGGCCAACCACGGGCCTTCCTGCCCGGCGTCATCGAGACGGGCTTCCCCACGGTGCGCAAGTCGGTCTCCAGTACGGAAGCAGCGCTGGCGTTCCTGCGCGCGCTCGGGCTGGACGAACCCGACGCGGTAGACGACGTCGTCCAGAACGTCCTGCCCAAGTATGGCGCTCCCAAGGTGGCTATCGACGACGTCGAGTACGACGCCGATATGCGCCGCATGGTCACCGCGTTCGCGACCGACTCGAAAGGCCAGCGCGAGAAACTGCTGGCGGCGCTGCGTCAAACTCCGTTCGTCATGGCGGTGCATGCGGGAAACGCAATCAAGCAGCCCTCGAAGCCGGGCGAGCTTTACCTGGCCACAGATCGATTAAGAAACCTGTTCGCGGGCGTCCCCGACGTGCTGCTCGTCGACGACAGGTACTCGTGTCTCCGCGGCGAGGACGTGCGCGAGATGCTCGAAGCCTGCGGGACGGTTCGCTACGTTCGGCCGATCGAGGACGCCTCGCTCTCATGGGAAGAGCGGAAGGAACTGCGCACGCAGGCCGGCCACGCGGAGACATCCGGGCAGAATGACCGCATTACGGACTGGATGCTCCTGGGACTCAAGGATCTGATCGAGTCGCTGGCGAGGCTCGATGTGGAGGAGCGCCGCAAGAAAGCCATGTTGCTCTGGGAGGAATTGGCGCATCTGGAGGAGCGCCGGGGCAAGAGCGTGTTCACCGGAGAATATACGTGGACGCACTACGGGAGCTACCGCACGGCCTTCGACGCCGCCTTCGTACGGATGCTGAATACGATGGAATGGATCCCGGATTCGGACGGCAAGCTGCAGCTCCCGCAGCTGGTCCTCTTCGATTCGCTCGGCTGGAAGCAGAACCCGTTCCTGCAGTCGAAGCTCCGGTTCAGGCCCCCGATCATCGATCAGCTCGCGAGAGAGGCCGGCATCGAGCCCGGCGTGCTTGATCTCTTGAGGAAGCACGGGGTCACCAGTGTGGCTGAGTTGGTCGCTCGGCTGGGACTTGAGGAGGAACCGAAGAAGGAAGATGAGGCCGCTGGCGACACGCCGCCTCCTGTCCCGCTGGTGCGGGATCCGACTGGCACCGAGCCCCTGCCGTCTGACAGCGGTGACGGAACCGGCCGCGGCGCAGGCGCGGAATCGGGCGGTGGGCGCACGAAAGGCGCAGGCACCCGCGGCGATAAACAAGATCGGGGCGGAACTAAGGAACCGGGGCAAGTTGGAACAAGGCGGACACCGGGAAGCCCGGGCGGGCGGCCGTTTGTCTCCTACGTCGGGACGCACCCCGACGAGGAGGGGCAGGACCCTGATGGTCTCGACCAACCTGCCCGAATGGCGCTCGAAGCGCGAGCCATTGATCTCATCCTCGCCAGAGAACCGAATTGGCACCGGACGCCCAACTTCAACCCAGGTTACGACCTGTTCGAGGCCGGGCCGGATGCACAACCCAACCGCTGGTGCGAAGTGAAGGCGATGACCGGTAGCCTCGGCGATCGCCCGGTCGGACTGTCGCGAACGCAGTTCGAGTGTGCCCGTCAGCATGGAGATGCGTACTGGCTCTACGTCGTGGAGCGGACGGGGACAGAGAGCGCTCGCCTCGTCCGCATCCAGGACCCGGTGGGGAAAGCGCGTACTTTTACCTTTGACCACGGCTGGTTCGATGTCGCCGAAGCGGATGGCGAACAAGAAGACCGAGAGGACTGACACGCATGGCGAAGATCGACATCACCCGGACCGAGCTGGTCTGGTACGGCAAGTACAACGAGGACGGCACCCTCAAGGAGGTGCCGCGCGTCAGCCTGACATTCCAGGTCATCGAGATCGTCAACGAAAGCCGCGCCACGCGCGAGGCGAAGAAGGGCGGCGTGCAAGGCGGCCTCTTCGACGTCTACGAGGCGACCGGCGCCAGGGTGTACGGCGCGCGCAAGGCGCTGCGGTTCCTCAGCCTGGGCCTGTCCGCGTCGGCGGGACGCTCTGCACGTCGGTCGAGGCGCTGCAGCGGTTCTGCGACCGGCTGACGCAAGCTGCGAGGCCGCCGCAGCCCGGCCTGTCGGCCAGCCAGCTGGGGCTGCACCGCGAGACCACAGCGGACTTTGATCACGAGGGGTCTGAAGGCAGGCAACCGGTCCCCTCGGACTCCGGGGGCGGCGTTCCAGGAGGATTTAGCCTTGACAATGGGGGTGGCGGTTAGCTACTCCAAGTCATCATGGACCGCGGCGGCACCCCAGAATCCCCAGCCTGGCGCGTCATCGACCTTTTTTCGGGCGCGGGGGGCATGAGCTTCGGATTCCACGCCCACGACCGGTTCACCATCCTGGGGGCCGTTGACGCCGAGATCGGCAAGCCGAGCACCGGCTTCGGGGCGCTCGACTGCAACACCACCTACGAGGCGAACATCGGGCTCCGTCCGGAGTCCGCTGACCTCCAAGTAGTCGACCCCGCCGACATCGCCAGCCGGTTCTACCGCAGAGCGGGCTACGACCGCATTGACGTCCTGACCGCGTGTCCTCCGTGCACCGGCTTCTCCCGTACGATCGCGACCAACCACGTACGTGACGACCCGCGCAACTCCCTGGTTGCTCGGTGTGCGTCGTTCGTCCGCCAGTTCCGGCCGCGCGTGTTCATCATGGAAAACGCCCGCGAGCTCCTGACCGGAAAGTTCCGCGTCCATTTCGATCGGCTCCAGGAGCAGCTCGACGCACTCGGCTACGACGTTGAGGCAAGCACGCACGTGTTCACGCGATTCGGCCTACCCCAAGTCAGGGAGCGAGCGCTCGTCATCGCCGCTGAACGTCCGCTCCAACCTCGTACATTGGACGCGCTTTGGGAGCGCCATCGCGTTCATCCCGAAGCCACGACGGTGCGTCGTGCCATTGGGCACCTCCCCGCGCTGTCCGCCGGAGCGACGGCATCATCTGACCCCGCCCATACCAGCACCCACTCCGATGGCATCACGCTGCGTCGACTGAAAGCAACACCGCGGGACGGGGGATCCTGGGTCGATTGGGTGCGGCACGAGGATGCGGCTTCACTCCTCATTCCCGCGATGAAGCGCTCTATTCAGGCCGGCACGCTGAATCACTTCTGCGACGTCTACGGGCGCATGGCCTGGGATAGACCAGCCCCCACCGTGAAACGCGAGTGCTCGCACATTGGCAACGGCCGCTACGCGCACCCCGAGCAGGATCGCCTCTGCTCGGTCCGCGAGATGGCGATCCTTCAGGGGTTTCCCTCTACCTTCAGCTTCAAGGGCAAGAGCCGAAAGAACATGTATCGAGCGATCGGTGACGCCGTTCCCCCGCTCATCAGCTTCCAGTTGGCTCATCTGGCGGCATGGATTCTGAGCGGCGAGCGCCCCGACCTTTCCAAGGCAATCCTGCCCAACTGCCACATCATCGAAAACGACCTGGTCGAAAGCACGGCACCCCGTGATCGGCAGCTGCGGCTGTTCAACGCTCCCACCGCCTATTGTTCGACCGCTCCGCCCGAGTAGACCCGTCGCGGAATCACCCACTCGGCGTGAAGGACGCACCTGTCGGTTCGCAGGTTGAAGACACGGACCTTCTCCACGCTCCCGTCAAGGAGCAGGCGGAATGCTGTCCCTCGTTCGTCTTGGACTACGGCACCACTGCTGCCATACCGGTTCTTCTCACTGAATGCCGAGTTGGGCAGATCGCCCACCAGCCGCAGCACCGCCAATGGAATCTCGAGAAGCTCATAGCGATAGGCGGTGCCGCCCTCATCGAAGGCGCGCAGCATGAGCATGCGCTCGTAGTTGGAGAGATGAGCCATGATCCGGGTCCGCGCCGCCTTTGCAAGCGCGTCCCTGTCGGAGTGGTCCCTGATCCAGCGGGCCTCCATGAGCTTCTGGATGTACGCGGCGCGACGCGTGATGTTCGAGTCGGCCTGGGTCTTCAACGAGTACCTGACCCCGGCGATGTTCACGTCCTCGGCGGAGTTGGTCGGGTTCGGGTTGATCGTGACGGTCAGTCCCGCTGCCTCACACGCGTACTTCAGGATGTACTCAAAGGTCTTCTTGTTGAGCTTCTCGTCGTGCGTCGCGTGGTGAAGGAGGAGCTGTGCCCCCAGCGCTGCCGCCAGGTTTGGCGTGAGTAGGCCCGCCTGGCTGTTGACGGTCGACTGGAGCTCGGTGGCAAACGCCTCGGCCATTCGAACGAGGAGTCGCATCCTGACGGGATCAACAACGTCAAGCAGCTGAACTATCCTGGCCTTGGCCGCGGCCGTGCTACCCACGCCTTGCTCCACCATCAACGAGCTGCTGCTCGGCCTCGGCAAGCAGCCTCGAGGGAGGGACGGAGAGCGCCTCGCTGATCCTGGCGATGTTGTTCAGCGTCAAGTTCCGCTCGCCTCGCTCCACGGAGCCCACGTACGTTCGATGGAGCCCGCAGCGCTCGGCCAAGTCCTCTTGACTCAAGCCGAGTGCTTGACGTCGCGTCCGGATGACGGTTCCGAGCGCGCGAGGCAAAGCGTGGCGTTTCACGAAGACCCGAATACGATCCTGATGACTTCGGATCTACAGACTCCGAGTAGCACTTGCCGTCGCTGGGCCGCGGGCCAGCACACGGTCAAGGCGGGAGCGCCCTTGTGCCTGTAGCGCCTGACCGATGGGTTCCCCCATGCGCGTCGCCGAGGTCGTGTGGGCCGTCGTTACAGGCGGCGCTGATCCGGTCGAGCCTCGGCAGCACCAAGGGCTCGTGCTATCCGCCGTAGCTGCCGACCGGGCGAGCGTCGCAGCTGGCACTCCCACACCTGCAGGACGGCCCATCCCTGGCGGCGCAGCACCGCGCGAACACGTCGGTCCCTCGCCCTGTTGCTCTCGATCTTCTGGCGCCACATCACCGTGTTCGTGCGAGGCATAAGATCCCTCCCGCACCCGTGCCCATGCCAGAAGCAGCCGTGAACGAACAAGGCCACGAGCCGTTTCGTCCACGCGAAGTCGGGTCGACCCTCAACGGGCAAGTGCCTTCGCCATCCAGACAGCCGGGCCTCACGCAGGAGCCGGGCCATGGCTTCCTCGGTGGTCCGGTTGCGACGGCTCCTGATGCGCGACATGAGTTCAGAGCGCGTAAGCGAGCCAAACGGCGTTCGCTCCCGCATGGCATTCCCCGGCCACCTACTTGCCATGGGCCCTCAGGGCGCTCCGAATCTGGCGTCCAACGACCTCAGCGAACAGTGGCGGAACGGCGTTGCCTATCAGGTCACACGCGCGACTCATGTGATTGGTGGCTATGTAGTAATGCTCGGGGAAGGTCTGGAGCAACGCCGCCTCGCGAACCGACAGGGCATACCGGCGGCGGTCCGGATGTCCGAACCGCCCCATGCACGGTGTCGTGCAACCACCCGTGATGGTTGGTGACACGCCGTCCCACCTCATTCTTCCGTACGTGTTGCTGAAGCCGGAATACCCGGCGCGATGACACGTCGGTCGAATCGCCTCATCAATGTCCAGCCAGGTTTCACCCGGCCTCGCCGCCCTCAGTCGTGCCTTCGTTTGAGGGTTCAGATCCCGCGCAACGTGCCAGTTATGCGAGCGAAGCTGACTTCGCCGCCTAGCTGCCGACATTGTCACGGGAGCCGAGAGATGTCCAATCGCCGACCGCACGGTTGCCCATGGTTTCACGTCCGATGCCGGGCGAGGGGCCCGCGCGCGAGTCGGCACGGGGAGTGGAATCTGGAACCCGCGTCCGGCCACCAGCACCAAGCGACGCCGGTATTGCGGAACCCCATAGTCGGCCATCTGGAGAATCTTGAAAGATGGCTCGTATCCAGCGGCTTCAAGACGCTCAAGAAAGTCTCGGAACACGCGGCTTCCCCTCGTCAGCAGCCCCGGGACATTCTCCATCATCACCGCGCGCGGCCTCAGCCCGACAATGAGGCGTGCCATTTCCAAGAGCAGTTCATTCCGTGGATCACTTCGATGGTGCTTCCGCGTCAGCGAGCAGAACCCCTGGCACGGTGCGCACCCGGCCAGTAGATCAACGGGGCCGGATTGCAGGTGGCCCCGAATGCGGGTCGCCCGGACGCGACGCACATCATCCACGATCAAGTGCGTCCGCCGATTACTGAACCGATAGGTCCGCGCAGCCGCTTTGTCCAGCTCGACGGCAACCGCCATTTGAAAGCCGGCCCTTCTAAGGCCCAAGGTGAGGCCACCGCATCCGGCGAATAGGTCAACGGCCTGCAACTCGGTGCCGCTTTCCCCTCGTTCGGGCCGACTCAGCTGCCGTCGTGCTCCCATGCCAGATCAGTCCCCCTTCCCCCGCCGTCGCTTGCGCTTCCGACGCCGCCCCTCGGCGGCGTGCCCTCCGGCCCCGTCGACGTCCAGTTCAGCAAGGCGTGGGTCACCAGGAGGCGCGCGGTCCCTCACGACGTCCAAGTAGTCCTGGTGCAGCTGCTCCGATGTGTGCAGCAGATTCCGCCATTCACGTACGTCGAGCACTCCGCCATCCTTGTATGCGGTCACGAGGCCGCGCGCGTCCCTCGCCACGTCACTACAGACCAGCAGTCCTTTAACGTCTTGCTTGTACTTGTCGTCCGTTGATGAGTGTGTAGCGACCTCACGGAGGTGCATTACATAGTCACGAAGCTTGTCGAGTTCCTTCTTGCCGATCGATAGACCAGGCCTCTTGAGTTCCACCACGTGGGCAACCCGGTATCGGTCACCCAAGCAGAAGAAGTCCACGCGCTGCTTGCCCTCCTTTGACCCCACGAGCGGCAGGCCGAAGTGCTTCCGTAGCACGTTGTCCAGGCTCTTCTCGTGGGAGAGCATCGCCCAGGCCGGATCGATGAGCCAGGGGTACTTCTTGAGGTAGTCCTGCAGGTCAGGCTTCTCCTTGACCTTGTCATCGATCATGTGGGCGAACTTGCGGATGATCTCAACCCTTCCGCGAACAACCTGCGCAACGGTGACCGCCTCGATGATGTCCCAGTCCTTGAGGGCCTCCTCTAGACGTTCCCTGTCACCCGCACTCGTTGCGTTGAGTTGCCGTATGAGCTCCAGGAAGCTGCGATTCGTCAGGGCGTTGAATCCAAACGCCACGAGCTCCACAAGGATGTCCTTGCCCTGAGCATCCTCGTCGATTTGCGGGATGCCGGTGACCCGATCCACGAAGGACTTGAAGACTTTTCGCTCGCGATCAGGAAGTGACTTGGCAAGCTCCAGGTACCGGACGACGCGCGGATCCGTGACGCTCTTGTCTCGCCGACGGTCAGCCCATTCCTCGAGCAGCCGCTTAACGAGCTTCTGCCCCCAAGCTTTCAGCGGCTGCGCTCCCGGGTCCTCCCACCTGACGGTCCCGCGATCCGTCGCAATGAGATCATTGCCGTCGGTCTCGTCGAGAAAGTCCGCCTTCACCTCACCCGTGAGGTACTGCAGGCCATGTTGACCCCATGCACCGCCACTCAAGTCGAAGAACCACGGCGTCTGAGCGAGCTTCCCCCGGGCGAAGACGACGAAACCCCTCGCCTCCTCGTCCGCAATCGGCTTCCACGTGAACCCCGCCCACCACTTTACTTGCCTGCCGTCGGGCAACGTGTCCGTTGTCCACTTTCCCGCGGTCTCCGGATACCGGAACTGAAACGGCAGCTCCTTCTTCGTCACGAGCGTGTCGTTCACGTACACGTGGAACTCGTCGCCCATGATGGCGAAGCGTCGCGCCATGCTCCGCATGAAGCCGTCACGAGGAATTGCCCGCTCGACCTTCAGGCCGGACAACGTCACCTGCGTGCCCGGCTCGCCCTTCGAAACCGTGCCATCCTCGGCTAGTACTTCGGCGTCGTAGCCGCCCTCCTCCACGAACTTCTTGTTGTGGACGATGTTCTCGTAGTCCATCGCGAAATGGCAGACGTCCCTGCCGCTCGCGACTGTCCTCACTTCGACGCGATTGGCGATGCCGAATCCAGCTAGCTTGCCGATGCCCTTTCTGGATTGAAGCTTCCGCTTCTTCATTCCCTTGTACGATCGGCTGTAATCGCCTTCCTCACTTCTCCGGTCGCGACCGATCTGAAGGTAGGCGGTGTTACATTCCGAATGAGTCATGCCATGACCATCATCCTTCACGGCGATCTCGTCGTTCTCGGACAAGGCTGTGTCCAGGGGGATCGTGATCCACACGTTTCGTGCCATCGCGTCCCAGGCGTTTGACACCAACTCCGCGAGCGCTGGCACGGCGCCGGTGTACATTTGCAGCCCGAGATGCTTGATCAGGCCGCCGCGGACGCTGAGGCGGTAGGCACGCTGGGCCTCACCGGACTTGTCTCTCTTGTTCATGCCAATCGGCTCTTCTGAGCAGTCCCGTTGAAAGGATGTACGAGGAACTCCATCGTTTACTCATTAACACGCCGTGCCTTAAGAACCTTCAGCATCGCCGATCCTCGGCCGGCAGGCAATAGCTTGTGCTCCGACCACCGTGTCAGCCAGCCGCGGTTCCTCCTGCTGCACATGTCCCACCTACGGCCGCCCATCAGCCGTGCCCTGGTTTCGGTTGACACCAGGTATTCAAGCCTGCGCCGACAATGAACCAGGTGGATCCACCAGCAAGCTTAAGTACCCGCTCGACCAATAGGATCACAGGAGCCTGCGCGGCTTGCCCGGCTTGCCGGGAAAGTGGCGCAGCGTATCGGTTCTTGCGGTGGCGCCTGCCCCCGGCGCTCGTACAGGATGGAAAGTATGAAGTATTACTATCGTGTCCATTTTCTCGCAGAATCAAGACCGCATATTGCAACGATCTTGACAAAAAAATCCCTAAAGATTGTAGAGCTAGTACTCGTAATAGCTCTTATATTTCTCACTTCGCAACAGGTAGATATCAGCAAGAAGATCGCTACACTTGAGTTAGAACTAGCGGCGGAAAGACAGCGGGAGCTAATTTTAGAGCAAATTGCTCTATCTAAGAATCTCTTATCGGAGAGTTCTAATAATAAAATTCTTTTAGAGCGTATGCTTGATCCTGAAAAAGGTTTGTTGCCTATGAAGACTTCAACAGAAGCCTGGTTAATCTATCCCGAATTAACACGAGCACAACAGGCGAGATCGTCTCCGACGTTTGGCGACACTCCTTTAAGGCAGGACATAGACTCATATGTCGGCCTCATTGAGCAGCTTAATAGCGATCTAGATCAGATTCGAATATCATCCTCTACTGACGAACATAAAGTTAAAGGGGAGAGGATAGATAGAGCGCTTAGCACGATTCATCTTCTGACCGATGATCTTGTTCTTGAAAAGTTCAGAGAGAGGTTACAAGACTATACTATGACTAGAGAAGCGTATTATCAATCACTCTCAAAGGAAATAGAAAATAGACTGAGCGATTTACTGTCATCAGAAATATAATCAACGACGTAGGATTCTCTTCGTCTCCATTGGTTTTAACCCCGTCAGGTCAAAGATCCGCGATGGTAGATGGTCTAGC
The DNA here is from genome assembly GCA_016198585.1 of Candidatus Aenigmatarchaeota archaeon. Lineage (GTDB taxonomy): Archaea > Aenigmatarchaeota > Aenigmatarchaeia > QMZP01 > QMZP01 > JACQOD01. The sequence goes on from JACQII010000006.1 coordinate 25,648, forward strand.
CGACCGGCATCAATGAGGAGATCGACATGTTTTTGGAAGGGTGCAGGAATGTCAGCTATCTCTTTCATGGGAGACTGACCGCTTAGATTCGCCGACGTCGTGATGAGGGGGACACCGGCCTTCCTTACCAACTGCGTGAATGGATGGTTAGGAATCCGCACTCCCAGGGTTGCGGAAGGGGAAGCGTCCACCAGGAAGGCGGCCGGCTTGGGGAGGATGAGGGTGTAGGGCCCGGGGAGTTTGTCCAGAAACTCGGGAAACCGGACCGTGAGGTGGTCACGGATCCACTGTTTGCTGGGAGCGATCACTGAGAACGGATGGTCGGTCCCCTTGAGGCGGCGGACCTTCTGGACCGACCTCCCCAGCAGCGCGTTGCAGCCGATGCCGTAGATCGTATCGGTCGGGTAGACCAGGATCTTGCCGCTGCGGATGGCAGCGACGATATCTGCGGCGTGGTACTTGTAGCCATAGCGCGAGGCTCTGTGCGCGTCCTTCCAGCGGACCACCGTGGCCATGCCCTTATTTAGCCGGGACTTTAAAGTAACGCATGGACTATCGCGGCCGGGTTCGGCGGCTTCAGCAGCTTCTGACCGTGCCTGCCCTCATTTCTGACCCACTAGACGTCTACTACTATACGGGCTTCCGCCCCGGGGCGGATGACCACCCCCTGGTTGTCGTTCCCCGGTCGGGCAGACCGACCATCTACCTGCCGCCGCTGACTGGGGAGATCCGGCTTCCGTTCGCGACGGTCAGGCTCGGCCCCCCGACCGACCTGCCACGGCGGCTCGGGATGGACGAAACCCACCTCCCTGTGGGACGGTTCCGTGCGCTGTCGAAGAAGAGCACGCTCGTTCCGATCGGAGCGACGATCAAGAAGCCGCGGGAGGTCAAGGACGAGGACGAGATCGGCCTGATGAAGAAGGCTATCGCCCTGGACCGGGAGATCCTTGGAGGCCTGCGCCTGGACGGGAAGACCGAAGCCGCAGTCGCGGCCGAGATGGAGCTGGCTTTCCTGGAACGAGGAGCGTCCCGGTCGTTTGAAACAATCGTCTCTTCGGGCCCGCACGCGGGCCGGTTCATCCACCATCAGCCCGGAAGCCGGCGGATTGCCCGCGGAGACCCGGTCATCGTGGACTTCGGCGCAGCGGTCGGAGGCTACTGCAGCGACATCACCCGGACCCGGATCCGGTCGGGGAAGGTCCTCGAGACCGTGCTCGCCGTCCAGGAGGAGTGCATCGCCCTGGTCAAACCCGGCGTCGCCTGGAAGGACATCAACGCCCACCACCAGCAGGCCCTCAAGGAGCGCGGCTTCACCGCCCGCCACGGGATCGGCCACGGCATCGGGCTCTTTGTCCATGAATCGGCCGATCGGCTGGAGGCAGGCATGGTCGTCACGGTGGAGCCGGGCATCTACCTGCCGCGCGAAGGCTGCAGGATCGAGGACATGGTCCTCGTCACCCGGACGGGCTGCAAGGTCCTATCCAAGGCCATTCCCCATCTCTGATCAGGCAAAGCTGCCGCTGGAAGCCCTGAATCGCATAGAATCGAGAACTCACTCTTCGGTGGTTTCGGTCGTCTCCGTCCCTTCGTCGGCCGCCGGGGCAGCGAAGTGCTTGATGAGGATGATGTCGCCGATGGCCTTGACCATGGGGTAGGGGATGATGATACCCTTCTTCCGGCCGAGCATGTCGTTGAGGTAGGAGCCTTTCGCAGCCTTGACGATGAGCGACCTCATTTTGAACCGCTTCAGGTCGCACTCAATGTCTTCGACCTTGCCGCAGTAGAGGCCTTTGTCGGTGAAGACGTCCTTCATCCACGTCTCCGATACAGAATGAACTTGGATCGCCATGCCATCACGTTGTAGTCTCTTTTAGGCAGCTTATCTTTAAATATCTTTTTCGTTCCACCGGCAGAGGCAGAGCGTGCCGATAGGCATCCGCATATAAAGCGCCGGAAAACAATTCTCGTGGTGCTGGGGTGGCCGAACGGCAAGGCGCAGTTTCCTGGTGGAAGCGCAGGTTTGCTAAACCTGTGGGCGTCAGCCCTCGAGGGTTCGAATCCCTTCCCCAGCGCTTCGATGGGGAGGACCTATGGCCGAGGCGTTTGAAGAGCACGTGCGGAAAGGCGACATCAAGGCCCTGGTGATCACGATGATCATGAGCGCGCTGGGCTTCCTGGTGGCGCTCCAATGGCGCGACGCGATCCAGCTCACGATCGAGCGGGTCGTGCCGCAGGGAGAAGGCCTGGCCTACACCTACGTCGCCTCGGCGGTGGTGACCGTTGTCGCGGTCGTCGTCGCGCTGGTGCTCATCCGCGTCCAGAAGGTGGACATCATCCCCGAGGACAGGATCCGCGAGCGCATCAGGAAGAGGCGGCAGCAGGACCAACCGCCCGTCCAGCAGGCCTGACGAAGAAGCTTTTTGAATACGCCCGCGAATCCTTGAGCACGCGCCGGTAGTCTAGTGGTACCTTCGGGCATGAAAGGATCCGGGCTTCCCAAGCCTGTGACGCGGGTTCGATTCCCGCTCGGCGCATCAGCGCGAAAAGAAAAAAAGGAGAAAGGGAAAGATTAGTTATTCTTTGAGAGTTCCTTTATGCGCTCCGAGACTCCTTGGAGTTCTTTCTCGAGATTCTGCTTGTACTCCGTCAGCATCTCGACTTTCTCTTCCTTCGTGAGGAAGCTTCGGGAGCCACTGCCACAACATCCATCCATCGGTCACACCTCCTTGTTCCTTCACCGATATTGTATCGGATACACGATAATTAGATGCTCATCTATATAAACCTATCGGTTGCCCGATAGTTTGCGGTGCTTCTCGACGACATGGCGGATGCGGGTCCGCTCGTCCTCCGAGGGCTTCGGAATCCGGTCGCGCATGGCCCAGTAGGCCCCTTTGTGGTAGGCGAGCGGCTCCTTGCCCGGGGTCTGGCGGGCGGCGAGGATTTCCCCAACGAGCATGGTGTGATCGCCGAGCTCGATCTCCTTGAACAGCTTGCACTCGATCGTGACGGCAGCATCGTCAACGAGCAAGGCCTTGATGTGCTTGGCTTTCGAGAAGGTGAACCCCAGGGACTTGAGGGCGGCGATCTTGTTCACGTCACGTCCGCTGCTACCGCCCGCGACGCTCGCCAGCACGTTCTGGTCGGTTGCGGCCAGGCTGACGCCGAACTCCTTGGTGGCGCGGATGTTGGCGAGGGTCGCCTTGCCTTTTCCTAAGCAGACCGCGACCAGACCGGGCTCATAGGAGACCTGGTGGGTCCACTCGCAGGCCATCACGTTCGGGCCGTGGGGCCCGTCGCTGGTGACCAGACCGACGTTGGTGATGAACGTGACCGTCCGGTCGTCGCCCCAGGGAAGCTGCATAGGAGTCTCCAAATATTGGATGTACGATATTTGTCTGAGGGGTTTAAATAGACCGGCCGTCCACTATATTCATGGCTGCGGACTGTTGCGACATGCGGGGGATGCTCTCGTTCCTGCTCCTCTTCCTCCTCTCGAAGAAGCCGATGCACGGCCAGCAGCTGGCTGCCGAGCTCGGGAAGCGGAAGGGCTGCCGGCCCAGTCCAGGGACCATCTACCCGGCGCTCAAGGCCCTCAAGGAGGCCGGACTCATCGCCGAGAAGCGGCAGGGAAAGACCATCACCTACCGGCTGACGCCGGCCGGCTCGCGGGCCCTGCGCGTTGCCAAGGCCCGCTTCTGCAGGACGTTCACCGGCCTATTCCCCTGACCGGCCGGACGCCATTTATATTGCGCCCGGAACTATTAAGGGGTCCGTGGTCTAGCGGCTATGACGTCGCCCTTACACGCACCCTTGTCGGAAAAGGCTGCACCCAAAAGGGGCAAGGAAAGGCGAATATCGGCAGTTCGAATCTGCCCGGACCCATGCTATGGACATGCAAGCGTTCCTCTGGGAAGTGAACAAGCTCAAGGGCCTCACGCGGACCGGCTGGGCGGTCGAGAAGATCGCGCGCCCGGAAACGGTCGCCGAGCACAGCTTCGGCACCGCCCTCCTCGCCCTGCTGCTGGCCAAGGACGTCGACCGGGACAAGGCCGTCCAGATGGCCCTGGTCCACGACCTCGCTGAGTGCATCGTCGGCGACATCCTGGTGGACTGGAAGGTCAGTGATTTTCACAAGAAAGCCCTGGGAGGGAACCACGGCATCACCCAGGCGGAGAAGAAGGACCTCGAGCGGCGCGCGATGGCCACCCTCACCGACGGCCTGGAAGGCGGCGAGCGGCTGCTCGCGCTCTGGAACGAGGTCGAGGACGGGAAGACCAAGGAGGCGGCCTTTGTCCGGGACTTGGACAAACTCGACATGCTCATCCAGGCCCTCATCTACGAGCAGACCCGGGAAGTCAACCTGGACCACTGGCTCCGGGAGGCGCGGAACCAGCCCAAGGACCCGCGCCTGCTGGCCTTCTACCAACGGCTGCTCGCGGATAGGAATAAAAACCAGCAGGCCACCAGATAAGCGGGGGCCGGTAGATCAACGGTAGATCGCCACCTTGGCAAATTCCAGTGGTCGCGGGGGATGATACAGGACCGCTGGAGTCCCTTATGGTGGAGGCTTCGGGTTCGAATCCCGACCGGTCCATTCCTGCCCGGACACTTTTAAGCCGGCGCACCCAACCTTCCCCCATGGACGCCAGCGGCGCGAGCGAGAAGGGCCTCCACCTGGCCAACCAGGACGGCTTCCTGATCGACCTGAAACGGGGGCTGTTCGCGGTCGCGGACGGGGTCTCCACCTCCCGGCACGGGGGCGAGGCCAGCGCGAAGGCCATCGCCGTCCTGAGCCAGGAGTTCGCAGGGGACCTGGAGGCCGCCTTCCAGTCCGCCCATGCCCAGGTTCGGAAGCTCGACGGGACGACGACCCTGACGGCCGCCCACGTGCACGGCAGCATTCTGGACGTGGCCCACGTCGGCGACAGCGCGCTGTTCCTGATCGCCGGGAAGGTCACGCGCATCACTGACAGCGACACCGCCGAGGGGAGCAACGTCATTACGCAGGTGATCGGCGGCCGCAGCATCATGCCCCACCTCTACCGGCTGCACGCGCGACCAGGCGACACGATCCTCCTCGCCACGGACGGGGTGGCCAACTACCTGACTTCGCGCGAGATCGCCAAGGCAGCCGCCGGCCAGGTGGCGGACGCGCCTGCGGCCCTCCTGGCCGTTGCCCGGAAGAAGACCAAGCTCTACGAGGACGACAAGACGGTCGTGGTGGTGCGCGTATGATCCGGGCGGTCATCTTCGACTTCGGCGGCGTGCTCACGAAAGGCCAGTTGGCAGCCGTGTTCTGCAGGGCCGTCGCCAGGAAGACCGGGATCCCGGCCGCGCGCGTGCGCCGGGCGTTCAAAGCCCAGAACGGCAGCTATCTCACCGGCCGCGTCTCGGGGAAGGTCTTCTTCGACACCTTCGCGGACACGCTCGGCGTCAGGCGCGACGCGCGCGGGTTCTTCGCGCTGTTCGAACGGTCGGCCGTGCCCCGGCCGACCACCCTCCGGATGGTGCGGCGGTTGCGGCCACGCTACAAGCTCGCCCTGCTCTCCGACAACTACCGGGAGCTCGTCCAGGCGATCCGGCCGGCCATGAAGAAGCGGTTCGACGTGCTCGTGTTCTCCAACGAGGTCGGCGTCACCAAGCCCCACCCGCTGATGTTCCGCACGGCCCTGCGCGCGCTCGGCCTCCAGGCACGGGACTGCGTTTTTATCGACGACAAGCAGGAGAACGTGCGTGCCGCCCGGCAGCTGGGCATCCCCGCGATCCGGTTCACGAGGGCCGATAAGCTTAAAAGCGGCCTTGCCAAAGTGGGGGTAAGAGGGGTATGATTAAAGCCGTCGTTTTCGACTTCGATGACACGCTGGTCCGCACGTTTGACAGTTGCATCGGCGCGATGCGGCAGGTCTCCGAGCGCCTGGGCCTCCACGTGCCGGACCGCCCGACCATTGTCCGGAACTGGGGGAAGAGCGTCCGGGACTGCATGTCGGCGCTCTGGCCTGGCGAGGACATCGACCAGCTCAACGAGGTGCGCCTCTCCTTCCAGCCGTCGATCCCCTTCTCGCCCGTCACCGGCGCCCACGAGACCATCGACCTCATGAGCAAGCGCTACGTCCTGGGGATCGTGAGCGGCGAGCAGCGCGAGGCCCTGGTCCGCAAGGCCGTCCAGGCGAAGATCGACCTGAAGAAGTTCGATTTCGTGATCACCGCCAGCGACACCGGGGTCCCGAAGACCGACCCCCGTTACTTCGACCTCGCGCGCCAACGGCTCGAGCGGCTCGGCGTGGGGATCGGCGAGGTCCTCTTCGTCGGCGATTCTATCCATGACTATCGGGTCTCCCGGTCCGCAGGCGTCCACTTCGCTGGCGTCCTCACCGGCCCGGCGACGCGCGAGGACCTGGTCGCCAGCGGCATGAACGACCGCATGATCATCCCCTCGGTCACCGACCTCCCGCGATTCATCCGCGCCAACGGGTTCACCTAGAATGCGCCCTGCCCGCCCCTCGGGTGGCCGGCCTGTTCCTGGGCAGCGTTCCTCACCTGCGGCGCCAGCGGCCCGGCTGGGGGAGGTCGATACGGCCCGCGGCGTGGCAATCATCCTCATGCTGATATCGAACCTGCAGTTCGATCTCGCCTACTTCGCCGGCTTCTCGTTCTCCCCCGAGTGGACGGTCCTCGCGCGCGCGACCGCGGCCCTCTTCCTCCTGCTCGTAGGCGTCTCCCTGACCCTCAGCCGCGCCCGCGGCCCCCGGCCGGGAAAGTTCGTGAAGCGGGGCCTGCGGATCTTCGGCTACGGCCTCGTCGTGACTGCCGCCAGCTGGGTGGCGGTCGGCGACAGCCTCATCCTCTTCGGCATCCTCCACCTGATCGGCATCGCGATCATCCTCTCCGTCCCCCTCCTGGCCCGGCCCGTTGCAGCGGCAGTCGCAGGCGTCCTCGTGATCATCGCCGGCCTCGCGACGGCCTGGCCGACCTGGCTGCTCTGGCTCGGCCCGGCAACAGGGTATTTCTCGGTTGACTACACGCCCCTGCTGCCGTGGTGGGGGGTCGTCCTGCTCGGGATCGCGGCCGGGCACACACTCTTCCCAGGCGGCCGTGGCCGAGGGACCAGTGACCGGTTCCGCGCCCTGCCGCTCCGGGTGCTCGCCGGCCTCGGCAGGCGGTCGCTGCTGATCTACCTGATCCACCAGCCGATATTCCTCGCGCTGATCACCCTGGTCTTCTGACCTCAGGACCGGGAGGCGACGCTGATCAGGACGGCCGACCCCTGCTCTTTGGCCGAGAAATGGACGGGCAGGAACCGCTCGATCAGCTCCATGTTCGTCTTCGCGTGGGCTGTCAGGGTTGGCACGGTGATGGCCGAGGGCGGCGCCATCGCCATGAAGGCCAGGAGTTGGTCGGAAAGGTGGTCGTCCACGCAGGCGCCGGAGGTGATCGTGCGCAGGAGCGAGAGGGCTGCCTCGCTCCCGACGTCCTGGGCAGGTTTCCCCCGCTCGCCGAGGGCATCCGCTCCGACGATCGCGCCTCCCCCGGTTCCTGCCCAGAGGACGATGCCAGATCCGGGATTGTCCGCCTCTACGTACTGGGACTTGATCAGCGGCCGGTAGCCGCGCCTCTTCAGAAGCCGTTCAGCCTCAACTGCTTGCCGCTCTGCGACCTGCGCGCTGCGGAGGCCGCTGCTGGCAACCGACAGTCCGCCAATGTGCGTGATCACACCCCGCGAGGTCAGGGAGAGCGGCGAGAGTGTGCAGGCCGGGACCGTGATTTCGACTTCGCTGCCGCCCGCCGGGTAGAAGCCGTGGCGGCGGATCGAGATGTCTGCCTGGAAACCCATCTTCTGGAGGACGGCGAGCAGGACGGTTTGGGTCGCCACGAGCGGCGGAGCCCATTTCCCGAAGGTCGCGCCTCCTCGGACCTGGATCGACGCGCCTGCGACCGCGGCAGGGAGTCCAAGACTCTGGAACACCAAGCCCACCGAGCCGGCCGTCCCGATGCGAACGTCGAGCCGCTTCTTCTTCAGAGGCCCAGGAGTGAGCGTGATGACCGTGCTGCCGAGGCGCGCGCCCTCGAGCTGGCCGCCGCAGAGGTCAGCCACGGCTTTCAGGCCCTCGAGGTGCTGCGCCTGCAGGCCGGGATTCGGCCGGGATTGGCGGATGTGCGTGACCTGGATGGGTGTGCCCGTGATCGCTGCTAAGGCCGAGGCGACGCGGAGGACGGCCCCGCCTCCTGGACCGCCGTCAATCTCGAGCATGCTGGATTGTAGGCCGCCGGATTTATATCGCCGCCTCCCCGCACAAAGCATTTAAATCAGGGGAGAAAAAAGGAACACTGTCCCATAGGGTGTTCGTGCATGAAAACCTACAAGATCCTCGCGGCGGTGGTCGTGCTCGTCGCGGCCGTTGTCGCGGCGGGTTCCCTGCCGATGACCGGCAACGTGGCATCTGACCGGCCGAGCATCGCCGACGTCCCCGCGGGCGACGTCCAGGAGATCGCCATGGACTCGTTCGTGGTGTTCGCGGATGGGAAACCCCACCCCCAGTTCTCGGTGAAGGAGATCACGGTCACCAGAGGTGATCGGGTGCGGTTCCTGGTGAACACGACGAGCGGCAGCCACAACATCAACATCGACGAGTTCAACGTGCACGCGGAGACGCCGACCGGGCAGGTCACGGTCGTGGAGTTCGTGGCCGACCGGGCTGGGGAATTTGTCTACTACTGCAGCATGCCGGGCCACCGGCAGAACGGCCACTGGGGCACGCTGACGGTCGTGGAAGCCTGATCGGGGTTTAAAAAACTTGTTCCCTATTCGTTCTCATGCCTTCGGACTACCCGGCATTCTTCGACAAGATCGCCAGCGCAGCACTCACCCCTCATCCGGAGGACTTTGGAGCGCAGGACATCCCAGACACCCCATTGCACCGCTTCGTTGCCGAACACTGCGGACATGGGGAGAATTGTGAAGTGTTGGAGACCAGGCCGGTCCTTGAAGAGGGAGCAGAGGTCGGCATGCACGCCTTATTCATGGCGGATTTTGACTCACCGCTGGAATCCGGCCAGCGGCTGTTCACGGTGTCCCGGACAGATCGGCCGGACGGGAGCGTTGAGGAGCACGCGGCAGTCCTGTCGGCGCGGGACGAGATTATCGGGGCGTTGTCAGGGATGCTCGGCAGGCCGGCGGCGACACCGGGGAGACCGGCCATGCAGAAGGCGGTACGAGACTCCATCCAGCGAGAAAAGAGGAATTATGTGTGGCAATATTCCGCAGACGCGACGCCTGATTTCGTGATCGGAGACCGCCAGCGCGAGGTGTGGGCAGTCGACGGGGCTGACCAGACGCAAGCCTATCTCCTGGCAGAGAAGGAAGGGGTGAGCCCCCTGTACACGGTTGACCTGATCGCGGGGAGATTCCGCGGAGAACCCATCGGCGAAGAAGCATTGCCTGACTTTGGAGCGGAATGGTCCCAGGAAGCGGTGTGGATGAACGCGGACGCCGAACCGCTCGAGTTCTCCAGCAAGAACGGGACCGTCCAGGTCCTGCGCAAGGGAATCCCCGTGAGGGAACGGCAGGCCGAAGTCTACCTCTTCATGGGAGCGCCTGAGGCGACTGACTACGTCATCTCCCAGCACTACCAGCGACTTCCGAGCGTCGCGCTGGGGCGACAGATGAGCCGACAGCTGCAACCGTATCTGGAACGCGGCGTCTCCGCGGTCGTGGACGCCGCCTCTGCGACGCCCGCCGTCCGGGAGAAGCTCATCGCGTTCGCGAGCCAGTACGGAGCGCGCGTCATCGGGGTCTACATCCCCGGCAGACCAGGAGACAAAGCAGAACCGCCGACGGCTAGGGAAGGGTTTTCCGAGCTGCGAACCGTCCTCGACTTCAGGCCCGGCATATAAGACGGACGTCAGACGGTGAAGCGGTCGCCGTTCGCTGGCGCGAAGGCGGGGAATCCCAGGTCGGTGACCTCGCGCGCGAACTCCTGCGTCCAGGACCCGTGGCAGAAGATGGTCTTCTTCGGGCGGACCTTCCGGACGAAGTTCAGGATGCCCGTCCGCCCGGCATGAGCCGACCAGTCCCGGAAGCGGACGTCCAGCAGCGGCTTGACGTCGAGACCCTCATTGACGTAGCGGCCCGTGTCCATGAGAGTCCTCCCGACCGTCCCTTCGACCTGGTAACCGGAGATGTAGAGGGAGCAGTTCTCCCGCTTGTGGAGGCGCTTGATGTAGTGGGTGATCGGGCCGCCATTGAGCATGCCGGCCGTGGTGATGATCACGCCGGGCGTGCCGAGGACCTTGAACCGCTCCTGGGGGTTGCGGACCTTCCGAGCCTTGCCGAAGGCCTTGCGGAGCCGCTTCGGATCCTTCACCGCCTCCGGATGGTTGGTGATGATCGACGTGGCCTTCATGCCCATGCCGTCGAGCAGGATCGGGACATCCAGGTCGGCGACGATCTGGAGGAGTTCTTGGGTCCGCCCGATGGAGAAACACGGCATCAGGACGATGCCGTTATTGTGGACCACGTCGAGGACGTGGTTGACCAGCTCCTCACGGAGGACCTTGCGATCGGGGTGGTCGCCCTTCGTGTAGGTGGACTCGCAGATGAGCAGGTCGATGTCCTTGAGGTTGTCGTCGGCCCGGTGCATCAGCTCGGTCTCGGTGAAGTTGATGTCGCCGGTGTACAGGATGCGCTTGCCATCCATCTCGATCAGCGTCGCGGCCGACCCGGGGACGTGGCCCGCGTCGGTGAAGGTTGCCGTCGCCTGGCGGAAGTGGATGGGCTTCTTGAAGCCGGCCGCCTGGGAGTGGCGTTCGAGGGTGTCGATGTCGTGGGGGGAGAAGAAAGGCTGGATGGCGCGCTTGTCGTGGACCTTGAGCTCGTCGTCCAGCATCAGCCGCATCAGCTCGAAGGTCGCCGGCGTGCCGTAGGTCTTGCCGGCATAGCCGCGCTTGTAGAGCTCAGGGGCGATGCCGCAGTGGTCGAGGTGGGCGTGGGACATGAAGACGCCGTCCAGCTGCGCGGGCGGCTTCGCGGGCACGTCCAGGTCCTGGACGCTGAGCCCGTAGTCCAGCAGGAAGCGCTGGCTGCCCTCGACTAGGATGGCCGACCGGCCAACCTCGCGGAACCCGCCCAACCCGGTGATCGTCACCATACCTGCTATACGCTACCCGCGCTTATAAGGCTGCGACGGGGCTGCATCCTCCCTTTCCAGCAGGAGGGGAACGATTCGGAAGCTGCGCCCGCTGATAACGCCGTTAAGCACATTTATTAGGGGTCCAGCATATACTAATAGAATGGGTCTCGGGCGGAAGGGCACCATGGCCTGGGGCATGGTCCTCATCGCAGCCGCAGTCGTCGTGCTGGTCATGGTCACTACTGGGCCGCGCGAGGCCGCGGCCCAGGAAGGCCCATCGGCCAACTTCTCGTTCTGGGGGTACGTCAAGTACCCGAACGGGACCTTCGTCGCCGGGGTGAACATCACCGTCGAGGCGATCAACTTCTCCGCGGCGGTGAACGGCCCGCCGCCGACCGCCCAGGTGATCAGCAACCTCTCGACCTCGACCGGCTTCTTCAACGTCTCCAACATCCTCGGCGGGCTCAACTACCAGGTCAAGATCAGGAAGTTCAACGGGACCAACGTGACCGTGAGCTGGATCGGGCCGACCCTGCCGCCGTTCCCGGACGTCTTCCTCAAGAACGACAGCTTCGGCATCGCCAACTCCACCTTCGTCCTCCAGCGCGCGGCGAACATGAACCTCAGCGTCATCAACGCCAGCGGCCAGCACCGCAACTTCACCTACCAGATCATCGACAAGAAGCTTGGCTTCCCGATCGAGACCCCGGAGTTCAACGAGAGCAAGTACGCGAACAGCAGCAAGGGCAAGATGGTCGCCGTGCCGTACAACCGCAACTACACGGTCGAGTTCTTCCCGTACCAGTCAGCGCCGCTCGAGGTCTCGGCTACCAACCTCTCTATCCAGAACACCAGCCCGGACTGCTTCAATGACGACAACTGTGACTACTTCCTGGGCATCCAGGTCAACACCAGCACCACGCCGGTCTACGTCCACGGATTCATCAACACGACCGACTTCGGCCAGATGAACCGCTCGACGGCCAACTTCACCAACCTGAGCGTCGTCACCTACCTCGTCTTCGGCGGGGACAGCGTGATGAGCCAGGCCACCCTGCCCCCGAACATGGGCCAGTTCATCGTTCAGGTGATTGGCGGCGGCCCCAAGGACATCATCAACGCGACCGGAACCAATGGTACCACCCCCGAAGGGGGCCCGTTCTACAACATCACCCTCCCCGGGACGACCACCGGCTTCGAAGTCCTGATGGTCTTCTACGGCACGAGCCGCTCGGCCCAGAACATCAACGCCACCAACCTCTCCTATGTGGGCTTCCAGAACGTCACGGTCCGCGTCGGCCAGGGCAACATCGAGATCAACCAGACCCTCCAGCGCCTCGCCGGAGCCGTGGGCGTGCAGACGTTCTCGGACACGACGATGCCGAGCATCGTGACCAACCTGACCACGATCAATCTCACCAGTCCGGATTCCACCTCTGCAGTCGGCCAGGCCCATATGGAGGCCCGACTCACCTACACCATGATCAACACCAGCGCCTACACCCGGCAGTACCGCTGGTTCATCGAGACTGACCAGACCACCAGCACGGCCAAGATGCCGATCCCCAACACCACGACTGACCTCCGCTTCCAGATCTTCTCCCAGAACTTCGCGCCCATCAAGAAGGACATCAGCAACGCCTTGCTCAATAGCAACGGCACGCTGAATATCAAACTCTACCAGATGGACATCAAGGACCCCGACCAAGGGGCCGGGACTGGCGGCCTGAAGTCCAGCGTCCAGATGGTCTTCTACACGTCCTCATCGGCCTGTGATGTCCCTACGCCGCTAGCCAACTGCTCGCTGTCGAACTTCGGGTCGGCCCAGGAGTTCAACCCCATGAAGGCCATGCTCGGTGGGTCGGTGAGCCTGCGCATGACCCAGTCCACCGGCGTGACCGTCCACTACGTGAACGTCGACCTCCTGGCGTCGGGCCCGCCCGACGCCTCGATGGACACGGACACCGACATCAACAAGACGTCCGGAACCGGCTTCGGCGAGATCTGGAAATTCGGCTCTTCCGGCCCGACAGTCTACGACTACGTCCTGATCGGCATCCCCTATACTGACGATCCTGGTGACCTGGAAGACGAAGCGACCGTGAACATCAGCATCCCCGTCTTCTATGATAACGACTGGGTCGTGATCTGGAACGCCTCGTCCAACGGGACCAACGCGTCGGCCCTCGCGGCCAACTTCACCGACTACTCCTCGAAGGCCACCGAATGGACGACCCTCATGAACAACAACACCTGCGCCACCACCCTCACCGTCCTCAATGCGACGCAGCCCTGCTTCATCAACACCAGCGAGAACATGGTCTGGTTCCGCATCCCGCACTTCTCCGGCACCGGGCCGTCGATCACCGGCGCGACCGTGGAGACGCCGGCGACGCCGGCGCCGTCTTCCGGAAGCTCCAGCAGCTCTGGCGGTGGGGGCGGAGGCGGGTCCACCACGTCGACCGACCCCAAGGCCACCAAGATCTGGGGAATCATCAACCCGGCGACTGAGGCGACGTTCGAGATCACTAAGACCGAGATCGGGATCAGCGAGATCGCCTTCAGCGTGGCCAACCCCGCGCAGAACGTCCAGATCACGGTCCAGAAGCTTTCCGACAAGCCCGCAGCCCTCCCCGAGACCGGGACTTCGGTCTACCAGTACGTCGAGATCACCAAGACCAACCTCGAGGACAGCGCGCTCCTCGGCGCGGCCAAGATCCAGTTCAAGATCCCGAACAGCTGGCTCGCCGAGAACGGCATCGACAAGGCCGCCGTGGCGCTCCACCGCTACACCAGCCAATGGGACGCACTCCCGACTACCCTGCTCTCCACTGACGTGAACTCCACGTCCTACCAGGCCACGACTCCCGGCTTCTCGACCTTTGCCATCGGCGGAACGCCTGCGGCTGCCCCGGTCGTTGAGTCGTGTGGTGACGGCACCTGCGACGCGGACGAGACGTTCGAAACCTGTCCGGCCGACTGCCCGGCCCCCGCGCCGGTGGCAACGTGCGTGGAAGGCGAGGTCTCCTGCCTCGGCGAGACCCCCCAGGACTGCACCGCCGGCCAGTGGGTGACACGCGAGCCCTGCACTGGCCTGGACTGCCCGGAGAACCCCTGCGCGGCCAGTCCTGAGACCGGCGCCGGGGAACAGATCAACCCGGTCTTCGTCGCCGTGATCGGCGTGATCATTGTCCTGGTCATCGCGGGCGTCTTCCTCTACCGCCGCAAGTAAGGTCTCCCGGCCGCTGCTGGGAGCGCGCCGCAGCCTTTTTATGTCACCGCGCGCAGTTCTTGCCATGAAGATCAACCCCAAGCAGATCGAGCAGGCTATGAAGAAGATGGGCATCAAGACCGAGCAAGTCGACGCCGAAGAAGTGATCATCCGCTGCCCCGACAAGGAGATCGTCATCGCCAGCCCGCAGGTCTCGCGGGTGAACATGATGGGCCAGGACACCTTCCAAGTGGCCGGGGAAGTGAGCGAGCGCCGGCGCGGCCCTTCGCCTGAGGACGTGAAGATGGTGATGGAACAGGCCGGCGTCTCCGATGCAGAAGCCCGCAAGGCCCTGGAGGAGACCGGCGACATCGCCGAGAGCATCATGCGCCTCAGGAAGGAGCAATGAACCGGATTTTGCAGATGCTGGTTCGGCCGGCCGCAGGGTTCGCGCGACCGGCCACGAACCGGGAAACGTGGACGACCCTGGCCGGCCTCGCGGTGATCAACGCGGCCCTGAGCAGCGCCGTCACTGCCGTAGTCGGGGTGGCGGAACTGGTCGCGCTCTTCTTCCTGACCTCCCTCGTGGGCGGGCTCGTGGTAACCCTGATCCTGGTCGGCTGGGTCCACGGCTGGAACCTCCTCCTGGGCGGCCGCGGCCTCAGCCACACGTTCCGGGTGGTCGTCTTCGGCTCCACTCCTGGCCTGCTGCTCGGCTGGATCGCGGTCTTCCCGGGATTCGGGACGACGGCCAGGTTCCTGCTGATCATCTGGAGCTTCGGCCTCTTCGCCCTGGGATTGCAGCACCTCGGGAAGCGCCCGCCACACCGGGCATGGGCGACCGCGGCAACGAGCCTGGTCTCCGGCTACCTGGTGATGATGGCCTTCACCTACGTGGTGATCACCCGCGTCATCCCGATGATTTTTGCGCTGTCGTGATGTCGGGCGGCCAGGGAAACGGTCTCAATGCAGCGGTTTCCCGAGCGTTCCCAGGTCGCCGCCGTCGAGGAAGCGGCGCAGCGCGTCCGGGAGGCGGGCGATCGGCACGCGCACCTGCTGCATTGAGTCCCGGTCGCGGAGCGTCACGTCCTGGTGCTTCAGGGTGTCGTAGTCGATCGTGACGCAGGCGGGCCCGCCGATCTCGTCCATGCGCCGGTACATCCGCCCGATGCTGCCAGTCGAGTCGTAGAACGTGCTGAACCCGGCCTGCTCGAGCGCGGCCTGGACCTCGCGCGCTTTCTCCGGCAGGCCGTCCTTCCGGACGAGGGGGAAGATGGCCGCGTCGAACGGCGAGAGCCGTCGGGGGAAGGCCAGAACCGCGCGGTCCTGCTCCTCGCGGGCGCACAGGTCGAGGAGGGCGTAGATGTTCCGGTCTACGCCCATGCTGATCTCGAGGATGTGGGGGATGAACTTCCTGCCTTCCCCGACCTCCATGGACTGACCGGAGACCTGCTGGTGGCGGGAGAGGTCATAGTCCGTCCGGTAGTGCAGGCCACCAACCTCCTTCCAGCCGATTCCCAGCTGCAGCTCGATGTCCCAGTGGAAGCGGTTGTAAAAGGCCTTCTCCTCCCCGGCAAGCTCCTTGAGGCGGAACTTCTCGGGCGGGAGCCCCAGGGTCTGCAGGAAGAACTCCTGGATCCGGGCCAGGTAGTAGACATAGAACGGAGGCAGGCCGAGCGACGCGACCGCGTCCTGCGCAGTGGTCTCCTGGACCGCGTGCCGGTGCGCGGCCGGGAGGAGGCGGAGCCTGGCAGTCTCGACGTCCGCGAAGCGGGGATGGGCCGTGATGGTCTCCGGGTCGAAGAAGATCTGCAGCTCTGCCTGGGTGAACTCCCGCATCCGGACCAGGGCGTTGCGGGGTGCGATCTCATTCCTGAACGCTTTCCCCACGACCGCCAGTCCCATCGGCAGCCGCTTCCGCAGGACCTCGAACATCTGCTTGAAGTTGACGTACGCCCCCTGGGCCGTTTCCGGGGTCAGGTAGGCGGTCCGCGCGTCCTTCCCGGTCCCGGCGGTCACGGGGAAGGTCATGTTCACCAGGGCGACCTCCTCCAGCTGGCCGTGGCAGAGCTCGCAGGTGATCTTGTGCTTCCGGATGAGCGCGTCCATTTCCTTCGGCGGGAGGCCCTCGAAGCTCTCCTTGAGGATGCTCTCGAGGATGTGGTCGGCCCGCATCGCGTGGCCACACTTCCTGCACTTCACGATCGGGTCCACGAAGTGCTCGAGGTGGCCGGACGCCCGGAAGACCTGCTCAGGCATGAGCACGGCCGGGGAGATCTCGTAGAAGGTCTCGCCCAGGCCGAGGAAGAACCGCCGCCAGGCAGCCTCCCACTTCCGCTTCAGCATCGTGCCCACGTGGCCATAGTCGTAGAATCCGCTGATCGGCCCGTGGATCGCTGAGGATTGCCAGAAGAAACCCCGGCGCTTTGCGAGCTCGAGCACGTCCATAAATATTCCCGTAGCAATATACACTATGCGCCCGCGCGTTTTAAAAGTCGATCTGCATCTCCACTCCTCCCACTCCCCGGATTCCCGGGTCGCGCCCCGCGACCTGGTCGCGGAGGCCAAGCGCCGCGGCCTGCACGCCATCGCGATCACCGACCACGGGACGACCGCCGGCGCGCTCGAGGCCCGGAAGGCCGCGAAAGGCTTCCAGGTCCTGATCGGCCAGGAGGTCCGGACCCGCGACGGGGAGGTCATCGTCCTCGGCCTCGAGGACGACCTGATGCAGGGCCAGGACCTCGCCAAGACCTGCCGCGAAGCCCGCGACCGAGGTGGCCTGGTGATCATCCCGCATCCCTTCGACCCCCTGCGGCAGGGCGTCGGCAAGCACCTGGGGAACGCGGTCCCGTACGTGGACGCGATCGAGGTCTGCAACCCCCGCTGCTTCTTCGAGCGGTCGAACCGGAAGGCTGCCGAAGCTGCGCTGGCCCACGGGCTCCCGGGCGTCGCCTCGAGCGACGCCCACCGGAGGGAAGATGTGGGCCGGGCCTATACCCTCGTCCACGGCACGGACGTCCTCGAGGCCATCCGCCAGGGCAAGGTCCAGGCCGTGGCCGGCCAGGTGGGGAAGCGGGCGCTCCTCACCCGGAAGCTGGCGAAGGCGCCTCGACCGAAGGGTCGCAGGTAAGCAGTGATAACGCCGTTATATAGCTATTTAAGCGGGTGAAGAAAACTAGGGTACAGGTGCCTATGGAGTGGATCATCGCCGCCTTCTTGTCCCTCGCGCTGGCGTTCAGCGTCCTGGGCTGGCGCTGGGAGCGCCGGATGCGGCGGCCGCCGCTCACCCGGACGCCCCTGGTCTCGATCCTGATCCCCTCGTATAACAACCCCCACCTACCCGATGCGGTCGCCTCGGCCAAGGCCCTGGACTACCCGAAGAAGGAGATCCTGGTCGTGAGTGAGGGCACGCGCCCGAAGGTCACGGGCGTGCAGCTGCTCCACTCCCCGGTCCGGCAGGGGAAATCCCGGTCGCTCAACCAGGCTGTCCAGAAGGCGAAGGGCGAGATCCTCTTCTTCATGGACGCGGACACCGTCGCTGATACAGACACCCTGACCAAGCTCGTCCCCTGGTTCCGCAAGGGCGTCGCGGCCGTCTCACCCAAGTTCACCGTGCGGAACCGGACCACGCTCCTGACGAAGCTCATCGGCCTGGAGCACCAGTTCATCTCCTCCCTGTTCAAGATCCACATGTCCTTCGGCAGCCTGATCTCTTTCCGGGGCTGCGGGATCGCCATCTCCAGGGACGCGTTCCTCCGCCACGGCGGATGGCGGGAGACCGTCATCGAGGACACCGACCTCGCGGCGCGGATGGTCGCAGCGGGCGACAAGATCCTCTACGACCCGCATGCCGTCGTCCGGACAGTCGAGCCAGACACCTGGGCAGCCTACCGGCAGCAGCGGACCCGGTGGGGTCGCGGGACTGCCTTCTCCTTCCTGACCCACTACCGCTTCTACCTGAAGAACCCGCAGTTCTCCCTCTACATCTTCCCTTACCTGCTGCTCTTCCTCGCGATCGGCGGCTTCCTGCTCTACCAGACGAGCCTCGCGCTGCCCGCGGTCTCCCTCTACTTGATCTACACGCTCTCGATCCGCGAGGCCGTCGGCCTGCTCGCCCTGCTCGCCATCCCCCTCGTGGCGACCTATACCGGGGTCGGCGCCTCGGTCACGGCCGCCAGCATCACCCACTTCGCCATCGTCACGAAATCCGAACGCACCAGCCTGAAGGACCTGGCCCTCACCATCCCCTACGTGGCCGTGTTCTTCCCAATGACGATCAGCGTCTATGCCCGCGGCGCGCTCTCTGCCATCGCGGACAAGCGCAACCGCCGGCCTGAACTCGACCTGCGGCGCTGGTAGCGCCTGGCCCGCGAACGTCCATCTTCTTGTCGGCCAACTCCCCAGGAGAACTTACCGCGCGCGCGCAGTCCGCACCCTGCGGCCCGGCCGCAGGGAGAAGAAGACGTTGAGCGACGACGGGATCCCTGCCTCCTGGACCTGGAGTCCGACATCCTGAAAAAGGGACCGCCATTCCCGGACGCGCAGGAAGCTGAGCGGGATTGGCATCCGGTACGCCAGGTTCGCCGCGTAGTCGTAGAGCGAGAGGAGGGCCTTGCTCACCTGATTCGTGTAGGTGTGGTCGAGGATGATGATGGATCCCTTCGTGACGCGCGCCGCCTCGCGGAGCAGCCGTTCCCGGTCCTGGGCGTGGTGGAGTATATAGACGAAGAGACAGGTGTCGAAACTCTTGTCCGGGAAGGGCAACCGCTTCCCGTCATAGAGCGCGGTCGGGATCTTCTGGACCCGGTAGCGGGTGACCTCGACGCCTTCGATCGCGACCCGGAGCCGGTCCTGCAGGAGCCGCTCGATCTCCCCCTGGCCGCAGCCCACGCTCAGGACCCGGCCGCGCGTGACGTGCGGCGCCAGCAGCCGGAACACCGTCTCCTCGTAATTGAAGACCCGCCGCAGCCGGGTGAATGCCTTCTCCATGCCCGTTATTAATACCCGCGCAACATAAAAGGTATGCTCCAGCTGACCGAGGAAGGCCGTCGCTACATCCGCGACGGCCTACCCGAGAAGCGGCTCATCGCGCTGGTCAAGAAACCAACTCCGCTGGCCGGGCTGCAGATGCCCGACCTGGGTATTGCCTTGCAGTGGGCGAAGAAGCACGGCTGGGTGGCGATCGAGAAGGGCATGCTCCGGCCACTCGGCAAACCGCGCGACCTCCCTGAAGAAGCCGGTCTGCAGGCCGTCGCAGCGGGCAAGCCCGTCGACGCCCGGATCGCTGCCGTGCTGATCCAGCGGAAGCTGGTGCAGGAAGCGCGGGATGACCTCCGCCGGCAGGCCGAACGCCAGCTTGAGGAAGGCGTCGCCACGCTCACCCCTGAACTGATCGCCACCGGGCTCTGGAAGCAGGCAACCTTCAAGCCGTACAACGTCTCCTCGCCTGGGGCGGCCCGCCATCCCGGCAAGCGCCACCCGTACAACGCCTTCCTGTTCCAGGTGCGGCAGCGGCTGGTCGAGATGGGCTTCAAGGAGATGACCGGTCCGCTCATCGAGCTCGAGTTCTGGAACTTCGACGCCCTCTTCCAGCCGCAGAACCATCCCTCCCGGGACTGGACCCAGACCTATTCCCTGGCCTTCCCGACGACCGGCCGGCTGCCGGCGAAGAAGCTGACCGACCAGGTAAAGGCAGCCCACGAAGGCCGCCTGCCCGGAAGCACAGGCTGGGGCTACCGCTGGAACCCGGAAAAGGCTGCCCGGCTCATGCCCCGGGCGCATGATACGGCCATCTCCCCGCGCTACCTTGCGACTGGCGTCGAGGTGCCGGGAAAGTACTTCAACATCGTCCGCTGCTTCCGGCCCGACGTCATCGACGCGACCCACGGCGTAGAGTTCAACCAGACCGGCGGGTTCGTCATCGACCCTGACCTGACCTTCCGCCACCTGCTCGGCCTGCTGAAGGAGTTCGCCACCGAGTTCGCCGGCGCGGAGAAGATCAAGTTCATTCCCGATTACTACCCCTTCACGGAACCTTCGATCCAGATGTCAGCGAAGCATCCCGATCTGGGGTGGATTGAGTTCGGCGGAGCCGGCATCTTCCGGGAAGAGCTGACGCAGGCGCTCGGCGTCCAGGAACCGGTGATTGCGTGGGGCGTCGGCATCGACCGCCTCGCCATGTTCCGCCTCGGCATCCGGGACATCCGGGAGCTCTTCACTCGGGATTTGCAATGGCTGCGGAGCCAGCCGGTGATCGCATGAACACGGTCGATTTCCCCGCGCTCCTGCAGCAGGCGCAGCGTTGTGCGAAGGGTGGGGTTCCCTGGCACTTCCACATCCTCACACCGAGCTGCCGGTTCAATGCGAAGAAGGAGTTCACGATCATCTTCGAGAACGAAGCGACGAAAGAGCAGCTCGCCTCCTCCTTTGCGCAGAAACCGCTCGCGCAAGGGGAGAAGCTGGAAGCGCTCTTCTACGGACGGGTGTAACTATGCCGACGCTCGAACTCTCGCACAAGGACCTGTGCTCCCTGATCGGGAAGCCAATCCCGAAAGATCAGGTCGCTGACGCGCTGCTCTACGCCAAGTGCGAGCTCGACACCCAGGACGGGGATGTCCTGCACGTGGACGCGAAGGACACCAACCGACCGGACCTCTGGTCGGCCGAGGGGATCGCCCGCGAGATTGCCGGCCGATTAGGGCGGCCAGGACTGCCATCGCACCGCGCGACGAAACCAGTCCAGATCGTTGCCGTGACCGCCGGCGACGTCCACCCGTTCGCGACCGCCGCGATCATTCGCGACGTCACCCTCACCGAGGCCGCGCTCTCGCAGATGATCCAACTGCAGGAAAAGATCTCCACGAGCTTCGGCCGCGGCCGGCGTGAGATGTGCGCCGGGGCATATGACCTGGACCTACTGCGCTTCCCTGTCGCGTACACGACCAAGAAGCCGGAGGACATCCGGTTCGTCCCGCTCGGGTTCACACAGGAAATGACCGTCCGCGAGATGCTTGCCACCCACCCCAAGGGGAAGGAGTACGGCCACCTGCTCACCGGGGCAGCCCGCTATCCGGTCTGGACCGACGCCACAGGCGCAGTCCTTTCCCTGGTCCCGATCACCAATGCCGCGGGCCCGGGCACGGTCACAACCAAGACACGGAACCTCTTCATCGAGTGCACAGGGACCTCACTTCCGATGCTCCAGACCGCGATCACGGTCATGGCGGCCGCGCTTGCCGACCGCGGCGGCACCGTCGAAGCCGTCACCCTACGGGGGCCGGGCAGACCAGTGATCTCACCCGACTTCACCCCGAAGCGGGCAGTCGTCGCTCTCGACCAGCTGCGGGTCACCGGTCTCGACCTCTCCGGCACCCAGGCAGTCTCGCTGCTCCGACAAGCCCGCACCTTACCGGTCCTAAAAGGACCACGGATCGAGGTCAGCTACCCCGCCTACCGGCAAGACATCATGCACGCCCGCGACCTTGTCGAGGACCTGCTGATCAGCGCAGGCTACGGTGAGATTGAACCGGTGGTTCCCCGCCTCGCGACACGGGGCGCAGCCGATCGGCGCGAACTGCTCACCGCTCGCGTGGCCGAAGCGGCTATCGGCGCCGGCCTGCAGGAGGTCATGAGCTACATCCTGACCAACAAGGACGCGCTCTTCTCACGGATGCAGCTGCCGCCGGGCAGGGCGTGCGAGATTGCGAATCCCGTCAGCGCGACGTGGAGCGTGTTCCGCACCGGGATGCTGCCGTCGCTGCTTGAGTTTCTCTCGAAAAACAAGCACGTTGAGTATCCGCAGCAGGTGTTCGAGATCGGCGACTGCGTCCTCCCTGATGACCGGCAGGAGACCGGGACCCTGACGTCGCGGAAGCTCGGCATCGCGCTGACGGACGTGCGGGCCGGCTATGAGAGCATCGCCGCAGTCCTGGATGTGATTCTCCGGACGCTCGGCGTACGCTACACCCTCGCGCCCACCAGCCATACCAGCTTCCTTCCCGGCCGGGTCGCGGCCGTCCTGGTGAACGACCGGCCGGCCGGCCACGTGGGCGAAATCCATCCGCAGGCCCTCAACAACTGGGGCCTGGAGAAGCCCGTCGCCGCCGCCGAGATCGACCTTGCCGCCCTAGAGACCGCATGAAGGCGCTAACGAGCCTGCGGACCACTGCCCTCCGGTCTCTGCGAAAAAGATGAGCGATCCTTACCTGGGCTGGCCAGTCAGAACGGCCAGAACCGCCGTGGCGGCCGGTGAGGAACCCCGGAAAGCCGGGAAGCGATGAGCATGAACTCGCGGGACGCGAGCGACCGCGGCCGGTGGGTCACGACCGGGGTTTTGCGGGCCAGCGCGCGCTTCACCTGCTCGTCTTCGGGGATCAGCCCGAGGAGCGGCATGCCCAGGAAGTCCGCGACCTCGAGCGGCGGGACGTCGTAGCCTTTCCCCCGGTAGCGGTTGACCACCACGCCGAGCGTGATCGCCCCGAACTCCTCGGCGAAACGGCCGAGTTTCAGGGCGTCGGTCATCGCCGGCAGGTCAGGGTTCGTCACGACGAGGACCTCGTCCGCGGCCTCGATGGCCGCGAGGGCTTCCTTTCCCAGGCCAGCGGCCGTGTCGACCAGCAGGAAATCAGCATCAGTCACCTTGTAGAAGACTTCCAGGAATTCGTTCGTGTCCGGGATCAGGAGCTTCTCCAGGGAGATGTCGGCCGGCATCACGCGGAAGCCGCTGCTGTGGTGGTAGATCGCATCCTTCAACCGGGCCTTGCCGTTGAGGACGTCCTGAATCGTGATCGGGTACATGGGAATCCCGAGGTGGATGCCCAGGTTCGAAGTGGTGATGTTCGAGTCGACGGCGACGACGCTCTGGCCCAGGGCGGCGAGAGCAGCAGAGAGGTTGGCGACCACGGTGGTCTTCCCGACCCCGCCTTTGCCAGAAGCGACAGCAATGATCCTCGCCATAGCCATTGTTTAGACAAGAGATATAAATCCTTGCTGACGCGTGCCGCTGAAAATCCGCGCCTATCGCCTTTCCTCCCCCAGACGGGAGCGGATGTCGTCAGCGACCTCGGCGACCGTTCTGCCTTCCGTCTCTATCGGGATGCCGGCGTCAAATGCGGCAGCAAGACGGTAGACGTCCGCCACATCTTTCGGCGTCAGTGACGTCTTCCGCTTCCTGTTCCGTCGGATGCAGGTATCGAGGGATGCGCGAAGGGAGAACACCTGGTGCCTGAAGGGGAGGCTGCGGATGAGGTGATCCAAATGGGTCGGCCGGTAGAAGCAGGCTTCGATGATCACGACGCGTCCTCGCAGGAGGCGGCGCTTGACGTCCTCCAGCAGGAGGAGATCACCCGCGATGAAGTTCTCCGCCGGTATGCCTTCACCCACAATGCGGTCCAATCCGTGGTCGGCCAGGACGGTGTCGAAGTGGACAACATGCGCGTCAAGCAACTTCCCGAGCCGCGAGGCGACCGCGGTCTTTCCCGACGCGGCGGGACCGCGGATAATGAGATAGTACCCCCTCGGGCCCCGTACCGGTGTGGACATAGGAATCCTCTCAAGATGCGCGAGCGGACCCGGTGGGGATTGAACCCACGGCCTCTCCCTTAGGAGGGGAGCGCTCTGATCCAATTGCCCACGCCGTTGGCGGCGTTCTGAGCTACGGGTCCGTGCTTAACATTGCCGCGGATGGTTTATATTCGGACCTTGCCCCGCCGGCCCGTTTATTAGTCGGCCGGCTAATACTCGACATGCAGCAGCTGGCCGCGCTTCTCCTGCTCGTTGCCGTTTCAGGGTGCACCACCTCGGTAACTGGCGATGCGGCCGCGGAGCCGCGCCCGATCGAGATCCAGGTCGAAACCGTCATCCCTGATCCTTGCGCCAACGTAACCTGCGCCCCTTCCCTCCTCAGCTGCCCGGACGGCACGACCGCCCGGTGTGACAACGCCTGTGCGGCCGGCAGCTGCTCGGCCTGCACACCGGCCTGCGCGAACCCGGGCTGTGCGGAGGACTGGGAGTGCACACCCTGGAGCGCGTGCGAGAACGGGACGCAGCAGCGATCCTGCCTTGAGCTGAACGGCTGCGGGACCGCCCTTGCGAAGCCCGGCCTCACCCAGGACTGCTTCTCCCTCGCGATCATTTCAGTCGACGCCGCCGGCGAGCGCGCCGTCATCAGGAATCTCGGCCTGACGGCGGCCAACCTACAGGGATGGACGTTGCGGGACGCAGCCGGCCATGTGTTCACCTTCCAGGCCTTCATCCTCCAGCCAGGGAGCGAGGTCGCCGTCGTGAAAGGGACCGGACCAGACACGGCAGCGACCCTGTCCTGGGGCAGCAACGTGAACGTCTGGAACAATGACGGGGACATCGCGACCTTGGCCGACGCCGAAGGGAACGTGGTGAGCGAACTCGCGTACTGAACTCACTCGGGCTGGCCGGCGCAGTCCTCGCAGAGCCACTCGCCGCCCTCGTTCCGCAGGTCATCGGCGTAGCCCTCGCATCCCTCGCAGATGCCCGAGAGCCGGGTATCCCTGCGCGGTGCAACGCGTTCGACCCGGGCCTTGAGCTTCTCCGAGAGGACGTCGATCATTTCCGGGGCGGTGAGCAGGATCTCCTTGTCGGTGACGATGCCCTGCAGGCGGCCCTCCTTGACGATGGGGATGCGCTTGACCTTGCTCTTGATCATGAGCTTGACCAGGTCCAGAATCTTCTCCTCTGGAGAAGCTGAGATGAACCGGCGGCCGGCCAGGTCCTTGACCCGCGCCTGCTTGGGGCTCTCGCCGCGGGCGATGATCCCGACGAGGTCCTCGCTGGTGACGATCCCGACCGGCTTCTGGCCGTCCAGGACTACCACCGAGCCGATCCTGTTGGACGACATGATCTTGGCGACCTCGTCCATCGTGAAGCTCGGCTCGACCGTGACCACATACTTGCGCATGACGTCCTTCGCGCGGATGGTGCTCATGAGGAGTCTTAGGCAGCCAGACTTAAATGCGCCGCCCTCTCCGGGGGTCTAGGGATGGAAAATATATCCATTCTGTGTGAAAAATATTCCATTTTTTGACCGATTCCTTTATATGGATTCCGTCCATAGCGACGTAAATGGATGATGATTCTGAGAAGCAGGAGTCTCTTCTCTTGGATCACTTCAAGGCCATGACCCCAGAGGAGAAGAAAGGCGTCCGCGTCTATTTTAGCCCCAAATACAGCCTCTACATCTTCGAGCACGCGGACGGCCAGATGGGCATCGGCTCCTCCCTGGGAAACGGCCGCGGCTTCATCTATTTCCACCCGCGGCTGGGCAAGCTGGTGACCAGCCAGCACTTTTCCATGGACAACCTGATTTCGCTCCTGGACCGCGAGAATGTGGTCAAGATCGGGGACTAGCTCCCTTGGTCTCCGTTATCTGCCGTGGCCTTTCCAGGAGAACCGCTTCCGTTTCCGGTGCAGCGGGTGGTCTGTATGTGGGGTCCGGCGGGGCTTGAGCTTGCCGATGCCCCTCGTGATCCACCGACCGAGGGCGCGGGGGCTCAGCCGCTCCCGCAGCAGCGAGGCCCGGCGCTGCCTCGTCTCAGTCAGCAGGCTGCGCGTCTTAAGGATCTTGGCCTGGCCCTCGGTGAGGATCGTGTTGAAGGTGTTCTCGTCGATGATCCGCTTGAAGTACTGCTTCTCGGTTTCCACCCGCGTGTTCACCAGGGTCTTCTCCTCGCGGGTGAGGCGCATGATCTCCCTACCCATGCGGATGAACGGCGCCAGGATCTCGGCGACCAGGTAGGTCGCCAGGAGGATGACGATCGCCCCGAAGAGGATGATCCACCGGTTCTCGAGGAGGAACTTGGTGATGGAGAGTTCAAAGAGTTGGCTCTCAGCTGCGTTGATGGAGTCGGCCGCGTAGTCCAGATTGGCCTCGAGGAACCCAGGTTGGTCGGCCGCGATGTTCTTCTTCGCGTCCTCGAGGGCCGCCGCGACCCCGTCGGCGATGCTCTTCAAGCCCTCGACGCTCACGCCCGCTTCCTCGTACTGGGCGACCGTCTCCTGGAGCGCGGCCAGCTGCTGCTCCAGCTCGGCGATCTGGGGGATCAGCGCGTTCTCGAGGACCGTGACCTTGACTGCCTTGGTCTGCACGAGGCTCTTGAAGCTGAGGTTGAACGTGACCAGGTAGCTCCCGGTCGATTGGGTGAGCGGAGCCCGGATGGCCACGGCGACATCCACCCCTGCCTTGGGCAGCAGCTCGAACGCTGGGACTGCGGAAACCTCGCAGCATTGCTTGTCCACGACCGCAACCAGCTGCAGCAGCTGGTCGCCGGTGTTGGCGACGCTGAGGATGACGCTCTCATTGCTACCCTGGATGAGCTCCAGCTCCACGGGGAAGGCGGTCAGGTTGAAGTCGAACACGCCCAGGCAGGCCGGAACAGCGATGCACTGGGAGGTCAGGTTGTTGCAGCCGACCGGGTTACAGACCCTGGTCTGGAACATCTGGTCAGGACTGCAGAGCCCGATCCCGCAGCCCTGGTTCACCCATTCGCCGCACGTGCAGCCGGGGACGCCAGCGCCTCCCCCACCCCCGCCGCCTCCGCCCGAGCTGCCGCCTGACGAGGGCGTCGTCGTGGAGAGGGCAAGGTTCGCACTGCCCGTGTTATTGAAATCGTCTGTTGCATTTGCCGCGAGGACGAAGTTCGCTCCGTTCTCATCCTTCGCCCGGCAGGTCTGGGAGGTGTTCTGGTAGACATCCCCGGTCCCGTTCGAAATCATGAATGCCACGTTCGGGCACGTCAGGTTCGCGCTCACCAGGTAGGTGAGGTTCTCGTTCCGAACGTTCCTGATCAGGACCTGCGGGTTCGGGTCGGAAATGATCTGGTTAGCCGAGTAGCTTCCCCCAGCTGCGGGCTGGGTGAACGTCAGGACTAGGGACGCGGAGACATTGAAGGTGTAATTCAGGGCCAGCGTGCGGCCTTCCTTGCTGATGTTGATCGCAACCGTCCAGTTCCCAGCCGGATCCGAGGGGAGGATGGGCAGCGAGAAGTTGTTGGCGATCCCGCTCAGGTTCACCACCGAGGATTGATTGAACTTGGTCACGTTGACCGTCCACCTCACCTCAGTGACCGTTCCGTTCAGGCTGTCGATGACCGTGAAGTTGATGCTCTCCCCACGGTTATAGATCGTCCGGTTCACGGTCACATTGATCTTCTCGATCTCCACGATGCTGAGGTTGGCCGTGGTTGTATTTGATACTGATGCAGAGTACCAGATACCGGGCTGGTTAGTGATGCTACAATTAAAGCTCACGTTAAAGGTCGTCGAATTCACCAACGAAGTGGTATCGAGATACAGCCAGGAAGCCAGACCGGAAGAGTTGGTAAGGTTGTATCCAAGCAAGGTGTTATTCTTCCAGAAGCTCACATTGTAGCTCGGAATCACCGCCGTCGAGTTCGAGTCTGTGACATTGCAGTATATGGTGACGTTACTGCCGTTAAGTATGCTCGTTGGGGAACTGAACGTGATGTTCCTTGCGTCCGCGTCCCCCAGGAGGGCAAAGGACTTGGACGCCGATGTTCCATTTTCCTGACCAAAGGTGTCTGTCGCATAGATCGCCGTGATATTGACTATTCCAGCGCGCGGGAATTGTGTATAGTTCGTGAGATTCAACGTGACATTTGTCCAGTTCCCCGTGAATGACGTGATTACGCTGTAATTCACGAACGTTCCGGTGGCATTGTGTTCGATTGTGGCGTTCAGCACGTTGTCGGTTATCCAAAGGGCTGAGGCTGTGAGGTTGTCGTTGCGGGTGAAGTTGATTCCATTACTGATGTTCTGTGTCGTGTCGTTTTTTATAGTGAAATTGAAGACGTTGTGAGGGGTACGATAGGTAATGTTGACGCGCACAAGGTCTATGCGGAGTTGCTTCACCGCTCCAGTTTGCGTATAGTTAAGTCTTACTGTGATGTTCTCAGTAAGCAACTGGGTTGATGTTATATTTGTAATGTTCAGTTTTATTAGTTCGTCGGTAGTGCCAGGACATGTTGTATCATTCACAATATTCCACGAGCCATTAAAGACTTCGATAAAACATTTCGGAGTATTCAATAAGCTCGAGATGGACCATTCAACTTGTAACTCAACATAGAGAATGACGCTTCCGTTTAATAACTTTGTACTATTGAGTACAACTGTTAGATTTGCTGATCTACTCGATGAAACACTGAGACCAGAATCCGCATAGATATCATCGCTAATGTTGACTTGATCGCAAGTGCAGGTTCCTTCTGCTCCAGAGTCGCCACAACTCAGAATTTGTGTGCAGTTTTGAAAAGATTGGGGATTTGAAACACCTGGTGATCTGACCAAGACCGCTAGAAACGAAATGAAGAGAAGGATAGATACAAACAATATCCCTCTTCTAATTTCCATCTTCGAATCCCTCCGTGATTTCCTCGATATATATAATAGGGAGGGATTATTAGAATAGCACAGAAAGATTCAGAGATCTGATGGAAGAGAAAGTTCTAGAAAGGGCTAACAGAGGGATAATCGTCCTGAACCTGAAGTCCAATTCCCGGATCCGTATAGAAAGAGTCACAAATCATATCTGAATTGTCATCAACACAGCCTTCCGAAGACTCGTCAAAGTTTGACCAGTAGTTGCCACTCTGTCCAGAGATCCAGATATTAGAAGTAGCTGAAGTGCTCAGGTAGACCTGATTCAAACCGTCATTATTCTCGATGAAGTTATTGCTATAAATAGCGTTCCCAGTAGTGGAAAAAAGCATCTCAAGACCAGCGATAGAATTGAATGTAATATCATTGCTTGCTATTACACTATCTTTAACGCCATCAAAGCCCATTCCGCCAGCAAGATTTTCGCTAATAACATTGGAATAGATATTGTTCGTCATTGTGTTTCCACCAAAAACTCCATATCCGTCATTTCCAAAGACATTATTATCGTAAATATTGAATCCGTCTCCTCCTGACCACGAAATTCCGTGTTCTTCGTTACTAAACACTACAAGATTACGCAAAATAACATTATCTGATCCCAAATCGTCAAATACTCCAACAGCGAAGTCTCTGATGCTGAGATCTTCTACCACGAGTTGCGATCTCCCGTTGAGATTAACGCCTACATCCGCATCGTGGTCGTCGTTACCATCAATCGTGAAGCCACCGCCATTGAAGACAACATTGTCCGCGTTGAAAGTGGCGCATGTACCGTCAAAGTTGTTGATTGTTTGGGTGAGCGTCACTTTGTCAAAATAGCCGTTCAGCCTGTCGCTGGCCTCCGTGCAGGAGGCCGCTGTCGCCGTCAGGTAGACCGTGAAGGGGATTTGGGGGGTGTCGGTGACTTTGCCGGCGAGGTCGACCGCGTGGAAGGTGACCTCGTGGCTGCCGCGCGCCAGGCTGACCTGGACTTCCCAGGTGTTCCCCGCCTGCTGGACCATCGAGAGGAAGGGACTGCCGTCGACCGAGTAGGTCGCTTGCTCGAGAGGCTCGTTCACGGTCATGGAGAGGGTGACCGGGGCAGGGGCGACGTTCACCGGCCCGTTGATCACCTGGCCGACTGTCGGGGACGTGGCGAGGATGGCCGGAGCGAGGTCGATGGTGAACAGCCCGACCGCCGTGGTGGGCTTGCTGGCGAGATCGATCGCCAGGACCTGGACCATGTAGTCGCCGCCGAGGGTAGTCGAGGTGAACATGCCTTCGTACGTGCTGCCGCTCGGTGTGAGCGTGACCTGGGTGACCGAGAGATCAGGAAGCGTGACCTCAGCCGTGACTGAGGCGATCCCAAAGTTGTCCGTCACCTCGGCGGTGACCGTCACCGGTTCGTCCTGCTCGAAGGTCTCCCCGTTCGGGACCAGGACGGTGACTTCAGGGGGGGTCGTGTCAACGACGGCGAACCCGGACAGGGCGATGCCGCTGGGCGCGTTCAGGATCTTGGGTTTCGCCACGACCTGGAGAGCATATTGGCCGAGCTCGACCGGGTTGAACGTGGCCTCATAGACGTTGCCGTTCTTGAGCATCTGCAGGATCTGTGGGCCGCTGGGGGTGTCCAGAGTGGCTTTCACCGAGACCAGGGAACCGGCGTAGGTGACCTGGGCCTGGATCAGGACTTGACCAGGATATTCTACTTGGAGATCAGGAAGAGGGCTCAGGATGGTTACGATCGGTCCCGGCTGGGAGGGCAAGGTCGTCGGCTTCGGCCGGCCGCTGGTCGCGATCGAGGGAGAGCTGGACCCGAGTCCGCTATAGGTAGATAGTTGAGCGGCAGCGAGCTGGGCAATCGCCAGCGTCGACGCTAGGAAGACTCCCATGACCACCAGGATGACGAGCTTCTGCATGCTTCCCTTCCCTGAACGCCTCTTGATTTTTCGCTTAATAAAGGTGTATCACGGTGTTGTGTTAATTACTTGGTAGTGACAGTATTTAAAGCTTTCCAGGCGCCCAAAACCGCCCTTTTAAGGGCCGGAGCGAATATAATATCTGCATGGCCACCGACAGGATCCCGACCGGTGTCACCGGCCTGGACAGCAAGATGCAAGGCGGGTTCTTCCCAGGCAGCGTCAACCTCATTACCGGGAGGACGGGGACCGGGAAATCCACCTTCTGCTCCTCCTTCCTGTACGCCGGCGCCCTGAAGAAGGAGCCTGGCCTGTACATCACGACCGAGGAACGCGAGCAGGACATCAAGGGCGACATCCAGGCCATGTTCGGCTGGGACTTGGAGAAGCTGGAGAAGCAGAAGCTGCTGAAGTTCATCTCCCTGAAGCCGGTCTTCCCGGGCAAGAAACTGAGCCTGGACGACATCAACCGCCTCATCAAACTCTACGTGTTCGACGTCTCCGAGCAGCTGGACCAGGGGATCAAGGCCGTCAAGGCCCGGCGCGTGGTGATTGACTCGGTCTCGATCATCGAGATGTTCATCAAGGATGAGTACCTCTCCCGGACCGTGCTCATGCACATCGTGGAGAAGCTCAAGTCCCTGGGCGTGACGTCGCTCTTCACCGGGACCGTACCCGAGACGTCTGAGGGCCTCTCCGGCGGTGGGATCATAGAGTACCTGGTCGACGGCGTGATCAAGCTCGACTTCGTGCCCGTGGCGGAGGAGTTCAAGCGCACGCTGACGATCCGGAAGATGCGGCGCACGGATCATTCGGTGATGATCCATCCCTTTGACATTGCCAAGACCGGACTGAAAGTTATCGAGATTAAGTAGCCCCTTCTTTGTAGGGAGCTTCTGGAGAACACAAAAAATACTTGCGACCTCAGATCTCCGACTGCCGGATGGCGATGCCCTTCTTGCTGATGACCATGGGGTAGACGTCCTTCCCATGATCGGTCCGGCGCATCTTCCGGATCTGCAAACTCCGGGAGGTCGAGCCCTCGACACCCAGGTAGCTTAGCACGATGACCGCGTCAGCCACGAACTCCTCGACCCCGAACATGCTCAGGCCCTTGGAGCCCTCGGGAATGTCGGCCATGAGGAGGGCAGTCGTGTGGCCGGCGCGCTTGATGGTACTGATGATGCCATAGAGCTTCTTGCGGATCTGCGCAGGGTTCTCCATGGCGAGGGTCATGACCGACGTCGAGTCGATCGCCAGGCGCTTGGCCCGCGAGCGGCTGAGCTCGTCGAGGATCACGGTCCCGATGTTGTTGATCTGGGCAGGGTCATGGTAGATGATCTTGCAGAGGCCCTTCTTCTCGTACTTCTGGAAGTCCCAACCGAACTGCAGGGAGTCCGCCCGGATGTCTTCAGGGGTCTCCTCCAGGGTGATGTAGAGACCAGGGTCCCCCCGTTCGAGGCCGTGGTAGATGAACTGTGAAGCCAGGATAGTCTTCCCACACCCGGTCCCGCCGGACACCAGGATGACCGAGTTCTCCACCAGCCCGCCTTCGATGAGACTGTCGAGTCCCGGGATGCCGGTCTTGACCCGCTGCAGTAGCGGCATGGTATATTATGGGTCGCGGCCTCTTAAGAGCTTGTGAGACCGGCCAGCGACCGCGAAGAAGCGCGCACAAGAGCGGTCCTGCAGCTATTTTAAGCTTGCAGCCCCATTGGTGTCCATGGACATCATGGCGTACCTGGACGCCCAGAAGCAGCAGATTGACACCCTCATCCGCCGCTACCTCCCCCAGACCATGGACGCCAAGGAGGTGGAATGGCTCGCAGGCAAGCCGCGGTTCGCGCATGACCGGGAAGCCATCGCCAACAGCCTCCTCGTGCCGAGCTGGGACCTGCTCAACCGCGGCGGCAAGCGCTGGCGACCTGCATTGTTCCTCCTCCTCGTCGAGGCGCTCGGCGGCGACGTGAACAAGGTCCGCGACGTCGCGATTCTCCCCGAGCTGGTCCATAACGGGACCCTGATCATCGACGACATCGAAGACGGCGGCGAGGTGCGCCGCGGCAAGCCTTGCCTCCACAAGATCTACGGGATCGACATCGCCATCAACGCGGGCAACTTCCTCTACTTCCATCCCCTCCTGACCTTTGCCAAGCAGGCTGGCCGGTTCGACGACACGACCCTGCGTCGCGCCTACGAGGCCTACGCGCAGGAGATGATCAACGTGAGCATCGGCCAGGGGACGGACATCTACTGGCACAAGGGCAAGAAGTCCCGGATCAGCGAGGAACAGTACCTGCAGATGTGCGCCTTCAAGACCGGCTGCCTCTCACGGCTGGCTGGCCGGCTGGCGGCCATCTTCGCCGGGGCCGACAAGGCGGCCGAGGACAAGGTCGGCCGGTTCTGCGAGTCCGTCGGGATCGCCTTCCAGATTCAGGACGACATCCTCTCCGCGACCGCGACGGGCGAGTTTGCCAAGCGGAAAGGCTACGGCGACGACATCACCGAGGGCAAGCGCTCGCTCCTCGTGATCCACGCCCTCGGGAAGGCCGACCCCGAGGACCGGCTGCGTCTCCTGGATATCTTGAACCGCCACACCCGGGAGGAGAAGGCGATTGCGGAGGCCCTGGCGATCCTGAAGAAGTACCAGTCGGCCGAGTATGCCAAGCGCATCGCCCGGACCCTCGTCGAAGACGCGTGGGAAGCCCTGGAACCTGAACTGGACGCGTCGCACGCCAAGGAGCTCCTCGCCAGCCTCGTGCGCTTCGCGACTGAGCGCCAGATCTGAGAGAAAGGAGACGGCGCAATCTTCTTAAACGCCCGCGCCAATAGCAGGCATGGACATCCGCGGCAGGCTGCGGGACTATCGGCGCGTGCTCCAAATCGCGCGCAAGCCCACGAAGGATGAGTTCACCACCTCGGCCAAGGTCACCTCGGTCGGGCTGCTGATCATCGGCTTCATCGGCTTCCTCATCTTCCTGCTCTTCATCGCCAGCTGCAGCATGGCCGGCATCTTGTGCTGAAATGGGTGGTTTATGCGTTTCTTGGTAAAGAAAATCGTTGTTGATAGAGGCGTAAGTTTGACGGCGTCGCCAGACTCCACTAAATACGAGTTGAATGATATAAAGCGTGCCTGGGTAGATTGCGAATTAACGAATGGAGAGACCTCTGAGATCACCCTAATAATTGAAGGAATTAATCGTGGACGATACCTCACGATAAGTATAAAGAAAGGCTCAATTGAAACGCGTCATGCAATGATAATATTACTTAAAGCGCTTTTTAACCTTCTTCAAAAGAAGCCGTTTAACCCTATTGATTCTTCGGGAAATATTTGTATCTTAAGCGTAGACGAACTGGAAATTCTTGGAGCTTTACATAAGATCAAGGATATGGGAGGTCTTGACATCTAACAATCGGTTATGAACTGGATGTATCTCAGGACTTTTTCCAAGAGTCGGTCTTGTTCAATGTTGGGTAGTTAATTTCATCCCATGGTGATTTTTTCGCTAAGAAAGAAGGAGATGAAAAAAAGAAATATGATATATAATAAAGAGAACGTGGTATAAAACAAATAGTCAGAAACCAACATTTTAGAATATATGAACACATCATGAGCGATGAGTGATACAGAAACACTAGAAGTGAGTAGATTGAAATCTTTTTCTGACAAATAGTTTTCCTCTCTGACAGTAACCTTCTTTTTGATTCCTAATAGTTTAGTGAGCTTACTAAGAATAACATAGACAGGAAGAGAAAGGTGCTTTATAACAAAGGTGTAAGACAGAGTTAGTAAGAAGTAAGAGGCAATGGCCATCAGAAAAGGAAAGCTCTGAACAGAGACTTCAATGTTGAAGGAACTCGTGAGGATCTTCGCGAGAAATCCCACAATCACAGATGTTAAAGCAAGGGAGATTTCGGGCCTCTTTGTGTCATAGTCAATAGACATCGGATAGTAATTGATAGCTTGCTATAAAGCTAATGCCATGAGTATTTGTGCTAACTTGATTTTCTATACAAGCCTCTCATGATAACGTTTATAAACCCCCGCGGCAGATATCAACTATTCTTCGCAGCTTCACTGGCTAGGGGAACCATGATCTTCACCATCCGCACCACCTCGGGAAGAGAGGACATCGTCGTAGACCTCCTGATCTCCAAGATCCAGTCCGACAACCTGGACATCAGGTCGGTCTTCCACCCCGCGGAGATCAAGGGTTACGTGTTCGTCGAAGGCCCGCTCGGAAGCGTGCACAAGGCCATGGTCGGCCTGATGCACTCCCGCGGCCTGATCGACAAGCCGATCAACATCGGCGAGATCCAGCACTTCCTCGAGTACAAGAAGGCCCGCATCCACGTCGACGACGGCGACATCGTGGAGATCATCGGCGGGCCGTTCAAGGGTGAGAAGGGCCGGGTGAAGCGGATCAACAAGATCAAGGACGAGGTCACGGCCGAGCTGCTCGAGGCGTCGATCCCCATTCCCGTCACGATTGCGACGGAGTTCGTGAAGATCATCAAGAAGGCCCACCCCGAGAAGATCGACGAAACAGCCGAAGCGCCGGCCGAGGAGGACAAGGGCAGCGTCTTCGACAAAGAAGAGCTCGAGAAGCTCGAGGGCGAAGACCAAGAGGAGAAGCGCAAGGAGCGCGAGGTCGACGACGAGGACGATGATGAGGAAGAGGACGAAGACGAGGAAAAGCCGAAGCAGGAACCTGCCGAGAAGGTGAAGGATGCTGACGACGAAGCGGAAAAGCCTGAAGAAGAGCCTGCGACAGCCTCTCAAGGGGAGGCAAAGGAAGAAAAAGCTGACGATCAAGAAGAGGACCTCGACCTGGTCAGCGAGCTTGAACCGCTGGAGAAGAAAAAGAAGCGCACCGACCTGGACGAGGATGAGGAAGACGTTGCATGAGCAAACAGACTGTAGCCGCGATGGTGACCGGAGGCAAGGCGACCGCAGGGCCGCCGCTCGGACCGGCCCTCGGCCCGCTCGGCGTGAAGATTCCTGAGATCATCGCCAAGATCAACGAGAAGACCAAGGACCTGGCAGGCATGAGCGTCCCAGTCAAGGTGATCGTGGACACGGACACCAAGGCCGTCGAGATCGTCGTCGGGACGCCGCCGGTCTCTGCCCTGATCAAGAAGGAGCTCAACCTGGAGAAGGGAGGCGCCGAACCGGGGAAGCTCCGGGTGGGCGACCTCACGCCCCAGCAGGTAAGCAAGATTGCCAAGGCCAAGTTCGGGACCGATGCCACGTTCGCCACGAGCCAGGTCGCCGGGACCGCGCGCAGCATGGGCATCAGCGTCGGCCGCGGGGCCGTGACCAGGGAAGAGGTCGCCTCCTACGAAGCGATGAAGAAGGCCGAGGAAGCGGCCGCAGCGGAGAAGGCGGCTGCGAAGGCTGCGGCAACGCCTGCGCCGGCCGCGGGAGCTGCTCCAGCAGCGGGCGAGAAGGCCGAGGCAGCCAAGGAAGAGAAGAAGCCTGCCGCCGCCAAGCCAGCCGAGAAGAAGAAGTGAGTTGCCCGCAGGTCGGGACAGAGTTCGCATGGAAAAAGAAGCGGTCATGGTTCCGGTCGTCGCGGGAGTCGTTCTCAAGAGGAAGGGTGCCTATCTCCTCGTCCAAGAGAGGGGACCAGCAGCGTATGGGCTGTGGAATCTTCCCGCCGGACGGGTTGATGTGGGCGAGACCATCGAGCACGCAGCCGTCAGGGAGGCGAAAGAGGAGGTTGGGTATGACGTCGCCCTCGGCCGCAAGCTCGGTGTCTTCCAACGCGCAGCCACCGACCCGCCAAAGCACGCGTTTGAGGCTACCATCGCGGGCGGCAAGCTCCGGGTCCCCAAGGATGAACTCCTGGACGCCCGCTGGTTCACTTTTGAAGAAATTGAGAGTATGCAAGGCAAGCTGCGGGGCGAGTGGATCATGGAAGCCGTCTGCATCCTTGAAGGACGATCTCCTCCTGAAACGCCTCGTTCGGTGTAGCTGGCCGGATGCGGCGGCCGAAGGGGTGGGGACAAACGCTTAAATTGCTTCCCCCCAACGGGAAGCATGGACCTTCAAAAGCGGGTGCTAGCGACTAACTCGCCGCTGTTCTGGATCATCTTCATCCTCGCAGGCGTCTTCTTCTTCCTGCGATCGGTCGAGATCGTCGCCGGCCTGCTGGTCGTCCTCCTGGGCGTCCACCGGCTGGGAACCGAGGTCCGGCTCCGCGAGCAGCGGAAGGAGAGGACGCAGCTCCAGGCCACGCTCGAGGACATCCGGCAGTGGATGGAGCGGGACTACGCCTTCCTCCAGGAGCTGCGCGACCGGTACGACAACCGCTTCTTCAACCTGAGCAAGCAGAAACTGGAGACCCAGCGGCAGATCGACAAGAGCTACCGCGACCTGGTCCGCAAGATCATGGACGTGGAGAACAAGCTCAACCAGATTTCCCGGGCGTTCCTGACGCCGCGGCCGCGGAGCGGCCGGTAGCGCCCAAGCAGAACGAGAGGCGAAGCAGCCCCTTTTCTGGGTGCTTTTTTTCGGAAAAGAGTGCCTTTAAATAGCTTCCCGCACGTAAACATGTTATCCGTTCACTGCTTCGGCAGGAGGATAGCATATGGATGACGATCTGAAGAAGAAGCTCGAGGAGCGCAAGAAGCAAATCGAAGAGCAGCTGGCCAAGCAGGCCGCTGCCGAGAAGCCTATTGCTCACCCTGTCGAACCCCAGTCTGAGGTCCCTGCAGAAGCCCCTCCTGCGGAGAAGCCGAAGGCCCCGCGGAAGCGCAAGGCTGCGAAGCCCGAAGCCGTCGAGCCGACTCCTGCAGTGACCCCTGCCCAGGCAGCGGCGCCGGCAGAGAAGCCCAAACCAGCCGTCCCGAAGCCACGGCCAAAGCCGAAGCCTGAGGTCCAGAAGCCGCCCGCGCCGATCTACCCGTTCGCGCAGGGCATCGCCGAGGCCCGCAAGCTCGCCAAGAAGCGCAAGTTCTCCCAGAGCTGGGACCTGATCATCAGCCTCAAGGGCATGGACATGAAGAAGCCCGAGAACCGCCTCAACCTGGACTTCGCCCTGCCCGAGGGCCGCGGGAAGCTGCTCAAGGTGGGCATGTTCGCCGATACGCTCGCCGCGAGCGCTCAGGAGAAGGGCGTCGAACTGGTGATCCGGAAGGAAGAAATTCCTGAGCTGGCGAAGGACGCCAAGAAGCTCAAGAAGGCCGTCGACAGCGTGGACTGGATCTTCGGCGAGGTGACGCTCATGGCCGACATCGGGAAGCGCATGGGCGCGATCCTAGGCCCCCGCGGGAAGGTACCCAAGCCCATCCCGCCCAAGGTCGACATCGCCGGCTTTGTCCGGCGGGCCAGGACGAGCGTCCCGATCGTCGTCAAGGAGTCGCCCGTGATCCATGTGCCTATCGGGACCGAGGAGATGACGGACGACGCGGTCCTCAAGAACCTGCAAGGCGTCTACGCCTTCGTGAAGGAGAAGCTGCCCAAGGGCGTCAACAGCATCCGTTCCGTCCACCTGAAGCTGACCATGGGCAGCCCGGTGAAGCTGGAGGTCAAGTAGTTATGGTCTCGCAAAAGAAAGTCCAAGCCGTGCAGCAGGTGGCCGCCCTCTTGGGCGAATACCCGGTCGTCGGCCTCCTCAACATGCACAAGCTGCCCGGCCGGCAACTCCACGAGATCCGAAACAAACTCCGCGGCCAGGCGGTCATCCGCATGGCGAAGAAGCGGCTCCTGCTCCTGGCGCTGAAGGAGAAGGGCCTGGAGAAACTTGAGCCGTACATCCAGGGGGAGCCTGCCCTGTTCCTGACCAAGGAGAACCCCTTCCGCATCGCCCGCGTCCTGATGGCCTCGAAGTCCGAGGCCGCGGCCAAAGAAGGCGACGTCGCGCCGCGGGACATTGTCGTGAAGGCTGGCCCCACCAGTCTGACTCCCGGACCGGTGATCGGGGAGCTCCAGAAGGTGAAGATCCCCGCCGGGGTCGAAGGCGACAAGATCGTGATCAAGAGGGACGCGGTCATCGCGAAGCAAGGCGACGTCATCACCAAGGACGTCGCCGCCGTGCTCAGCAAGCTGGACATCAAGCCCATGGAGATCGGGCTGAACCTAGTGGCTGCCTTGGAGCAGGGTGTGGTCTACGAGCAGGCCGTCCTGTTCATCCCCGCTGACCACTACCTGAACGAGCTCAAGGCTGCTGCGTCGCGCGCGTTCGCGCTGAGCATGGGCATCAACTTCATCACGAAAGAGACCCTGCCGACCATGTTAGGGAAGGCCCGCCGCGAGGCGCAGGCGCTGGCGGTCGCGGCGAATATCGTCTCGCCGGACACCATCGGCTCGATCCTGGCAGGAGCTGACGCGGCCGCGCAGGCTGTCCAGGCAAAGCTGCCGTCGTCGTGAGGAAGGTGTTATGAGCGAGGAGCGCAGCGACGGAGCGAATAGCCGCCGTTTTCGGTTGAGCCTTTTGGGAAAAGGCTCACGCGAAGACGCCGAGAATCCGCTTGCAGTTGGGGCAGGAGTAGATGCGCGCCTCGATCGTCGGCAGCAGGCCGCGGCCCTCGATGTTTTCCTTGAGGATAGTCTTGCCGGAAACCGTCTTGCCGCAATGGGGGCAGAGGGCCATAGGTATAAATACCCCCGCCGCTATAAAAGCATAGATCGCAGAGGGTTGCAAACGGTTATAAACTTTGCGGTCAAGAAAAACGGGTGAGTTTGATGGCCGTAAATTACGTGCATGCTGCGCTCCTCCTGCATTCCGCGGGGAAGGAGATCACTGAGACGACCCTGAAGAAGGTCGTCGAAGCTACTGGTTCCTCCGCAGACGAAGCGATGTTGAAGTCGCTGGTCTCGAGCCTGGAAGGCGTGAACATCGAAGAGGCGATCAAGTCCGCCGCTGCAGCGCCGGTCGCTGCCGCTGCTGCGCCGGCAGCCGCGAAGGCCGAGGAGAAGAAGGAAGAGGACGCCGAGAAGAAGGCCGAGGAAGCAGCCGCTGGTCTCGGCGCGCTGTTCGGGTAAAACGCCAACAAGCAGGTTTTGCGTCCTTCTTGTCAGAGACTTACTCTCTCTTTGTTTATCTAGACTCCAATATTATCGACTCGTCTGCAGCCGCTAAACCGGATGGTTTCCTACATAAGATGGCGTTGCTGGGCTCGCGCTGCCGGCACCACCAGCAGCACCAGCACCTCCAGCAGCATCTCCCGTGACCGTTGACGCTTCTGTCCCGCCGGACCCAAACGTGCCGATGAAGCAGACCAGCGCCGTCGTGGCCTGGATGAGCAGGTAGGAGGAGTCGCCGACCTCG
Source organism: Candidatus Aenigmatarchaeota archaeon (assembly GCA_016198585.1). GTDB lineage: Archaea > Aenigmatarchaeota > Aenigmatarchaeia > QMZP01 > QMZP01 > JACQOD01. Next base: position 65,594 of record JACQII010000006.1, read on the forward strand.
CCGAGGGCGCCGCCCAAGGCAGCCTCATCAGGCGCGGCGCAGATGGCGTCCTTCTCTGCCTTGGCCTGGTCTATGGCCGTCTCGGTCTTCGAGTAGAAAGGCAGCAGGATCGTGGTGATGCACGAAGCGACGGTAGACTTCGTCTTGGCTGAAATGCAAGATTCGGGGCCACCGATTTGGGGCCAGTTCGCGATGCAGCAGTTGGGGCACTCAGGACCGCAAAGAGCACATTTGATCCACTCCTTTGCCACGAGCCCCCAGACCACCACCATGATGGCGGCTAGGACGTTGTTATTCTTCTTCTTCTCGCTGATCTTCTGGTCGAGGGAGGCCTTCTGCTGCACGCAGGACTTGATCTGCTGGTCGTCCTTGAAGAGCGTGAATGTCGTCGCGGCCGACAGCTCCTGAGTCACCGGGAAACCGCCGTTCTCGTAGGAGATCGTGAGGAAGAAGCTGACGTCGCGCTCCTCTTCCCCTCCAGTAATTGCGGTGAGACCGCCGGTCGGGTTGGGAATATGGTCCACGACCAGGCTGCACTTCACGGTCCCATTTTCTGCTTTATAGCATGACGCAGACGTCAGGTTCTCCCCCTCGACCAGTTTGTTCGCGTTGACCAGCGTGAACGAGGCCGGAGCGTTGGCGAGGTCCATGGTGAACGACAACGCGCTCGTGAACGCGCAACCGCCGCCCGAGGAGGGTGGGAGGATGTCGCATTCCAGCGGCTGTGGATCGACCCCAGAGACGATGAGCGCAATCGCGGATTGCGGGAGGCAGACGCTCTCGGGGTGGCTGCCGCCCGGCAGGCAGACGTCACCTGCGACGCTGCATCCACAATCGAGGCAGCAGCTCTCGCCGAGGAAGGCTTCACAGCCATCCTGGCCGCAGTGCGCCACCTGGGCGACGGTCAGGACCGGCAGCGGTGCGGTCAGCGTCGTCGTGTCCTGGGAGGTGCCGTTGTTGTAGCTGAAGGTGGCGCGGAGGCTGTTGCCCTCGAGCAGGACCGAGGGCTGGCCGTCCACGAAGAAGGGCGGGACGGTCAGCGAGCAGGCGAAAGGCAGGCCCGCCGCTTCGGCAGGAGAGGGCACGCAGCTGATGGTGCAGGGCAGGACCGTGTTCCAGAGCGTGCAGGCGAACTGGAGGTTGGTGATGCCGGTCGGCGGGGGGTTGGCGATGAGGGCGGTCACGTTGACCGTGTGCGCAAGGCTCTGGTCCACGACGCTCGTAGGCGTCGCTCCGAGGACGAGCAGGACTGGATCAGTGGCGACGCAGACATCGCCGCCTGACGGGCTCGACGGCGTGACGGTGTTGCAGTAGCCGGCAGAGCAGCCGCAGTCATAGCAGCACGTCCCCTGATCTTCGTATGCGTCGCAGGTCCCGTCGCCGCAGCTGAAGGACGTGAACGAGAGTCCAGGAGCCTGGGTGCTGAGCGTGCTGGAAATGGTGGCCGGACCGTCCTTGTAGGTCACGGGCAGGGAGAGGGTCGGGGTCAGGAGGTAGTTCTTGAACTGGTCGTACCCGTCGACCGTAAAGGTGTACGTGCAGGACGAGAGGAACGTTCCCGGGACGCCGATGTCACCGCCGCAGCTGGCCGTGCAGGGTGCCGTGCAGGGTGCTCCGCCAGAGAGGCAGGCGATCGCGCATGTCGGCTGCCCTACCGACAGGCTGAGCGGCTCGGTCTGGATCACGGCCTGGAAGGCGACCGGATTGGCGGTGGTGTTGTAGTAGCTGTAGGTCGGGACGGCGTTGATGATCGAAAGGGCAGGACTGCTCTTGCAGACCCCGGTCGAAGGAGCGGCCGCAGCGGCGAGGTCGCAGAATTGGTTCGTCGGGCACGCGGTGTCATAGCAGCAGTTCGCCGCCGTCTCCCCCAGGGCCTGTTCCCAGAGGCCGTTGCCGCAGGTCCACGATCCCACAGTCACGGGGTCGACCGGCGCGGTGAGGCTCAGGGTCTTGGTCGCGAAACCGTCCGGGAAGGCGAGGCCGAAGGTGATGCTGTTTGGGGTCAGGGAGAAGCTGCCTGCGTCGCAGGGAGTCGCAGGAGGTATGGGGATGGTGCAGGTGAAGATGTTCGCCGGGCTTTCGGTGCAGCTGACCGCGCCTTTCGCCGCGCCGTCGAGGGTGTAGGTCTGGGAGGTGATCGCCGTTCCTGCAGGCGGGTTGTTGAGCTGCAGGGTCACAGTCACGGTGTTCTGGACGTTGCAATTCGTCACGAAGGTGTTCGTCGGTGGGATCACCTGGAGCGTGACTTGCGAGAGGGGCGCACAGCCTCCTGAGGCGTCACAGTACTGGCCGGTCGAGCAGCCGCAGTCCGCGCAGGACGTCAGGGACGTTTCCCCCTGGGAGGATTCGCAGACACCGTTACCCGGCGTGTAGGGCGGATTCACGTTCAGCGCAATGCCGTTCTGGAAGCTGCCCACCTTCGGGAAGGCGAAGCCATAATCTGTCGCGAGCGAGGTCAGGGTATCGCCGCTGATCGCCTGGCCAGAGCTGGCCGGTGGTGAGGAACTGGTGAGCAGGTTGACCATCGACGATCCAAGGAACTTGATCCCCGCGCTGGTGTCGACCTGTTGGAACGGGATCATGCCCCGGGTGGCGATGAAGCTCTTGGCCGTCTGGATGTCCGCAGCGGTCTTGACCTGGACGGTCAGCGCAGAAATGTCGGTGGTCGTGTGGACCGGGACGCTCGCGGCAGTGTTCCGCGTGATGTCGTGCCAGAAGGCCTGCCAGCTCGTCGCGCCGGCGGTTGTCAGCCGCACCAAGATCATAACGCTGCCCTTCTGGGGGAAGCTGGAGGTCGCCAGCTCGGTCCAGGGGATCTCGAGGTGGATATTGCCCGCGTAGGCCTCAGGGGTAAGAGCAGCGCAGTCTGCCGGCGCCAGGTCCTCGCAGCGGTAGAGGTAGACGCCCGTCAGGGTCGAGAGCGAGGTGTTGGTGACGTCGATGGCGATGGTCCATTGCTGCGGCCCGCTCGGAAGGACCGCAACCTGGCGCACCACCAGGGATGGCAGCGTCGCCGTATTGGAGAACGGTCCGGAGACGATGTTCACCGTGGTGGCGAATGAAACCGGGAGCGAGGCCAGCAGGTAGATCATGGCCAAAGCCAGACCCTTGACGACGTTCATGCGACCTCCACGGCCTGCAGCCCGCACGTGGTGAGGAGGGAAGCAAAGGTCTGCCCATATGCCCCGCCAGCGAGGGTGGAGACCACCCAGTTGGAGCGCACCGACTCGTTGACAAGGGTGGCGCAGTCAGTAGTGCAGGCCACGAAGTCCGGCGCGCACTGGCCCGTGGGCTCGTCTCCCGGACCGCCAATGCAGAGGAGGGCCTTCTGCAGGAGCTGGTCAGAATCCGGCACATGGACGGTCAGTTCGGCGTCCTGAGGGGGCACCAGGACCGTGGTTGAGGAGAGCACGATCGTCGGCAGCTTCCCTGGATTGGCCGCTACCAGGGCCGGGTTGGCGACGATGACCTCTGCGCTATATGTCCCTGAAGGGAGGATGGTCGTGTCCACGGAACTCAGGATGCCCGTCACGTTGCCGAGACAGTCGGCAGCGTTGGCCTCGGTGCACTCCACGTCCTGGCTAGCAGCGGGATCGATGTTGCTAATCGCCGCGTCCTGGTCGCCGGCGAATGTTGCGAAGACGAACTCCATGTCCACGGGCGAGGCCGCGCAGGTCGGTCCGACCTGCACGAAGTGGAGCGTCACCGTCGGCTTCTGGTCGAGGGTCAGGGTCGCGCCGTCGAGGCTCGCCGCATCTGTTGCGGCCGTGAGGAACTCGTAGGCTGCGCTCTTGTACACGGCGACTTCGCCGGATCCGCAGAGGAGGTCGGCCACCACCAGTCCCTGGTCGTTGCTCTCGCCGGCGAAGCAGCCGCCGAAGCTGACCGACGCTCCTTGGACCGGCAGGCCAAGGCTGTCCACGATCTTGATGGTCGCCAGACACGCGAGGTCATCGCACGGTCCCGGTGCAGCGACAGGGGCGCCGCAGGTGCCAGGTTCCATGGACTGGTCGTTCCCCGGGTCGACTATCGAGACCAGCGACGCGACGTTCAGGCGGTGACCAGTGACTTGGTCTTTCACGCTGACGACGACCGGGAAGAGCAGGTTATACTTCTGGACGTAGCTGATCTCGCAGTTGGGCACTTGAAAAGGAGGGATGAGTGCGAAGTCGACCTCATTGTTCTTGATCATGACCGGTGAGGAGAAGGAGAACGCGAAGTCATCCGGGAAGTAGAGCCCAGGCGCCAGGTCAGGGTAGGCCGTGCCGCTGACCGTGGGAACAGCAAAGGAGAGGGGCTCGCCCTTGTCGGTGGACTTGGGCTGCCACCAGGCGGTCGAGGAGAGGGAATGGGCGATCGCCTCCTTGACCGCCGTGGCGAGGAACGCCGGCGACCGGAAGATGGTCTTGCCGCACTCGAGGAGGAAACCTGATGTGGGGACCGCAGGTTCCCCATCTGCTGCAGCTTCGGAGAAGTAGAGCGCAGCAAGCGCGTGGTTCTCGAGGAAGCGGGTCGTCGATGCTTCGGCGGCGAAGTCGCGCGCGAAGCGGGTCACGCGTCCGAACCCCGTGGGCACGGTGAACGTGTAGGGCTGCGGCATCGCGTAGCCGCCGACTGTGGTCGGGAGCGCGACCTGGAAGTCGATCTTGTCGTCGAAGATCGTCGCATCGACCACGAGCTGGGTCGTGTCGAAGGCGACGTCCTCGTCAACGGCCAGGGAGCCGAGGGAATCGGCAATCGTCAGCTCGACGCCCCGCTCCAACCAGCCCTCGACCTGGGCTTCCGTAGGAGCGAGGTCGTTCTCGCATTGCTGCCAGTAGGGGACGCCGACGCCCAGGAAGAGCGTCGCCTCGGGGATCGTGAACGCCTGGTCGGCGAGGATCTGGTCGGTCAGGTAGCCGCCGTGGAGCTCCATGGTCTCGATGATGTCGTTCGCCGAGGCGGTGGCCGCGCTGAGGAGAGACTCCTTGACCGCCTTCTGCGCCTGGGCGACCGACGAGGGCACCGGTGACGGAGGGGTCTGGAAGACCGTGGAGAGGATCGCGATGATGGCGAGGACGACGATGCCTGCCACGATGATGATCTCTACCTGCCCGGTCCTCATATAAAAGTATACGGCCGCGTATATTAAATACGATCGCCATGCTGACCAAACCCGCGCTGATGCGCGAATTCCAGCAACAGCCAGAAAAGCACTGGAAAGTCCCGCTCTTCGACCAGGAAGGGTTCTCGCGCAGGGTCTGCGCGCGCTGCGGGAAGCACTTCTGGACGCTCGACCCCGATCGGGTCAGCTGCGCCGATTCCTCCTGCGAACCCTACGGGTTCATCGGCAAACCCGTCGCAAAGAAGTCCTGGGACTACGTCAAGGCGTGGAAAGAATTTGAGAAGTTCTTCGTCAAGGAAGGCCACGCCAGCGTCGGCCGCTATCCGGTCGTCGACCGCTGGCGGCCCGACCTCTACTACACCATCGCCTCGATCCAGGACTTCCAGCGGATCGACGCCGGTTCGGTGGTGATGGAGTTTCCCGCCGACCCGCTGATCGTCCCGCAGGTCTGCCTCCGCTTCTCGGACATCGACAACGTCGGCGTGACCGGCCGCCACCACACCTCCTTCATCATGGGCGTCCAACATTCTTTCGGCCGCTACTGGAAAGACCAGTGCATTGACCTGAACTTCCGCTTCCTCACCGAGGTCATGGGCATCCCCCCGGCCGAGCTGGTCTACATGGAAGACCTCTGGGCCATGCCCGACTTCAGCCAGTTCGGGCCGTCCCTGGAGACCGTGTCCAGGGGACTGGAATTGGTGAACTCGGTTTTCTCGCAGTTCACTCGTCGCGGCCAGGGGTTCGCCGAGCTGCCGCAGAAGGTGATCGACGTTGGTTGGGGACATGAGCGGCTGGTCTGGTTCTCGCAGGGGACGGCGACCGGCTACGATGCCGTCTTCGGGCCGGTCCTGGAAGGGATGCGCAAGTCCTCGGGCCTGAAGGCGCCGCCGCTCTTCGCCCGGTATGCGGCCCTCGCCGGCCGCATCGACTACGACGAGGCCCGCCATGCGCGCGAGGCCAAGGAGCAGATCGCGCGCGAACTGGGCGTCCCCCTGACCGAGCTGGCCGCGGCCGTGGAACCGCAGCAGGCCCTCGCGGCCATCGCCGACCATGCCAAGACCCTGCTGTTCGCGGCCGCCGATGGAGGTATCCCCTCGAACGTCGGCGGCGGCTACAACCTCCGCGTCATCCTGCGGCGAGCGCTGGCGTTCATCGAGCAGCATCAGCTTCCCTTCACGCTCCCCGAGGTCGCCGCCCGCCACGCCCGCCACCTGAAGAAGCTCTTCCCTGAACTCGAGGCTGCGCTCCCGCTGCTCGGGCGGATCGTCGAGGTCGAGGCTGACCGCTACCGCAAGACCCTCCAGAAGGCCGACGCGATCCTGCAGAAGGAACTGGCGCGCGGCGTCACCGACCAGGCCCTGCTGAAGCTCTACACCTCCCACGGCATTGCGCCCCAGATGGTCGAGGCCGCGGCTGCCAAGCGCGGCCAATCGGTCCGGGTCCCCGAGGACTTCTACCAGCGGGTTACCGCGCTCCACCTGAGCGGCGAGAAGGTGGAGAAAGGCCTGGATGTCGACGTCACCGGCTTTCCTGCGACCCGCAAACTCTACTACGAGGACGCGATGAACCAGCAGATGGACGCCCACGTGCTCGGGATGGTTGGCTCCTGGGCCATCCTCGACCGGACGGTCTTCTATCCGGAGGGCGGCGGCCAGCCCGGCGACGTCGGGACCCTGATGGCTGACGGAGACACCAGACCGGTCACGGACACGCAGAAGGTCCAGGACGTCATCCTCCACCAGGTCAGCGGCTCGCTGCCCGTCGGTGCGACGGTTCGCGGCGCCATCGACGGCGAACGGCGTCAGCAGCTGATGCGCGCCCACGACGCGACCCACATCCTCGTCGGCGCGGCGCGCAAGGTCATCGGGCCGCATGCCTGGCAGGCCGGCGCGCAGAAAGCCGTCGACGTCTCCCGATTGGACCTCGCCCACTTCCTGCCCTTCACCCGGGAGGAAGTTGCCCAGATCGAGGCCGTGGCCAACGACGTCGTCGCGAAAGCCCTGCCCATGACGGCCGAGGTCCTGCCGCGCTCCGAGGCCGAAGGCAGGTATGGGTTCGTCATCTACCAGGGAGGCGCGTCCCCGGGCAAGGAAGTCCGGATCGTCACGATCCCCGGCCACGATGTCGAGGCCTGCGGCGGGACGCACCACCACAACACCCGCGAGGTCGGGCTCATCAAGATCATCCGGACTGAGCGGATCCAGGACGGAGTCAACCGCCTGGAGTTCGCTGTCGGCCGCCGGGCAGAAGCGTTCATCAAGGAGATGCAAGACCTCCACGCCGCGGTCACGCGGCTGCTGGCGCCGCGCGGCATCCCAGGAATCGCGTTCGACCTGGACGATCTGCGCGAGGCCGCAGCGGTCTTCGCCGTGGAGCCGCGCTTCCTGCCCCAGACCGTGGAGAAGTTCCTCACCGGTACCGATGCGAAGCTGACCGGGGCATCGCTCCATGACGCCTGCGCTTCCCTCTTCGCCGCCTGGAAGTCCGGTGAGAAACAGCGCGCGCAGAAAGGCCAAGAGCGGTCGAAGACGGTCGCCGCCTCCTTGGTCGGCAAGGGCGACCGGATCAGGGAGGTCGTCTCCGGGACCAGGGAAGACCTCATCCAGATCGCGGCCGAGATTCTCAAGCAGCGACCGACTGCCACGGTGATCCTCGCCAATCAGGTCGGCGACTTGGTAGGTATGAGCCAATCCGAGGACATGAACAAGACCATCCGCGACCTCTGCCACCAAGCCGGGGGGTCGGGCGGCGGGCGGAAGGATTTCGCGCAGGGCAAGGTCGAGATTTCGAAGCTGCACAAGCTGCTAGGAAGCTGAAGGGCAGGAAGCTGGCTCTACTAGGGAGCGGACGTGTTCTCAGAATCGGTTTCGTTCGACGATGCGATCGGCTGCTCGGCCGGAGGCTCATCCACAACCGCAGGTTCAGTAGCCGGCGGCTGGGTGATGCTCAGGATGACGCAGTCCCGCGGCTGGACCACGGCGAGGCTGCAGAAGAGGGGGAAGAACTCCTGGGCGTCCTTGTCCGTGAGGTCGACGATCGCGCCGCCGCGGCCAACCAAGTCGAAGGTCGTGAAGCCTTCACCGGTCTCAGTCGCGACCGATTGCATGATGATGAAGCCGGGGTAGGCGTTCACCAGCGACCGGAGTTGCTGGTCCTTCTCCCTGCAGTCCGTGCAGTCCTTCTGGTAGACCGACCGCGCGACCACCCGGCCGGCGTTCAGGACGGAGGAGACCTCCTGGGTTCCCAGGAAGCGCTCGACGATCAGGGTCAACTGCGCCTGTTGGGGCGCGGCCGCCGTGTTGCCGGTGACCCGGAACCCGACCGCGGCGAAGCCGGCGACTGACGTGATCATGATGGCCCCGATCACCGCCGCGAAGATCCGTTCCTTGCGCATAACATCGATTATTGACGATAGTGGGTCTGCGTATTTAAAAGTTTCGCGGCAAAGGGTAGCCTATGACCTCCCTCGGTATTGTAGGCTACGGCGCATATGTTCCCCGGTTCCGGATCTCGGTCGAGGAGATCGCCCGGGTCTGGGGCGAGGACGCGGAGACCATCAAGAACGGCTTGGGCGTCCAGGAGAAGAGCGTCCCGGACAAGGACGAGGATACGATCACGATCGCGGTCGAGGCCGGAAAGAACGCCCTGGCTCGGGCAGGCATCTCCCCCCGCACGGTGGGTGCCCTCTACGTCGGGAGCGAATCCCATCCCTACGCGGTCAAGCCGTCCGGGACCGTCGTCGGGGAGGCCCTGGACCTGGGGACTGACCTGATGGTCGCGGACTTCGAATTCGCCTGCAAGGCCGGAACCGCGGCGATGCAGTGCTGCTACGGCCTGGTCAAGGCGGGCGTCATCGACTATGGCCTGGCGATCGGGGCTGATACCTCCCAGGGCCGGCCGGGCGACATGCTCGAGTACACAGCCTCTGCCGGCGGAGCGGCCTTCGTGATCGGCAAGGACCCGCTCGCTGAGCTGGAGACCACCTGCTCGTACACGACGGACACCAGCGACTTCTGGCGGCGCGAAGGGGCTGACTACCCGTCGCACGGAGCCCGGTTTACCGGGAAACCGGCCTACTTCCACCACGTGACCCAGGCAACCCAGCTGCTGCTCGGCAAGCTCGGCCTGAAACCGGCGGACTTCACTGCCGCGGTTTTCCACATGCCCAATGGCAAGTTCCCCACGGCTGCGGCTGCAGGTCTGGGCTTCACGCCCGCCCAGCTGGAGCGGAGCCTGGTCGTCCGCCGGATCGGCAACACCTACTCCGGCTCGTCGCTGCTCGGCCTGACCAACGTCCTGGACGCGGCGAAGCCTGGCGATCGGATTCTGCTGACGTCGTACGGGTCAGGCGCAGGGTCAGACGCATTCTCGTTCCTGGTCACGGACCGCATCATCGAGCGCCGCGACAAGGCCCCGGCCACCGAGGCCTACATCCAGGACAAGCAGCATATCGATTACGGGACCTATGTCCGCCTGAGGAGGAAACTGAAGGTATGAACGTCGCGGTCGTCGGTGGCGGCGCCACCAAGATGGGAGAGCACTGGACCCAGTCGCTGCGCGACCTCTCGACCGAGGCCGGAGCCAAGGCTCTGCAGGACGCGGGCATCGAGGGCAAGGACATTGAGGCCCTCTTCATCGGGACCATGTCCTCCGGCCGGTTCATCGGCCAGGAGCACCTGGGCGCGCTGGCCGTCGACGAGGCCGGCCTCACCCCGATCCCTGCGACGAGGTGCGAAGGCGCCTGCGCATCCGGATCGCTGGCGTTCCGCAAGGCCTACCTCGCCATCCGGTCGGGAGAATATGACATCGTCATGGCCGCGGGCGGCGAGAAGATGACCGACATCAAGGGTCCGGAAGCGATCTCGGCCCTCATGGGCGCGGGCGACCAGGAATGGGAATCGTCGGCAGGACTGACGTTCAGCGGCCTCTACGCCATGATGGCCCGGGCCTACATGAAGCGCTACGGCCTGACCCGCGAGGAGCTCGCCCTGGTCCCGATCAAGAACCACTTCCACGGCCTGAAGAACCCGCTCGCGCAGTTCCAGTTCCCGGTCACGGTCAAACAGGTCATGGAGTCCGCGCTCATCGCCGACCCGCTCCGGCTGCTCGACTGCTCCCCGATCACCGACGGCGCGGCTGCGGTGATCCTGGTTTCTGACCGGGTCGCCAAGCGGTTCAAGAACCCGATGTGGATCCTCGGCAGCGGCCAGGCCTCCGACACCCTCGCGCTGCACAACCGGAAGAGCCTCACCGAGATCCCCTCCTCGCGCATCGCCGCGGAGAAGGCCTACGCGCAGGCCGGCGTCAGCCCAGGGAAGATTGACGTCGCCGAAGTCCATGACTGCTTCAGCATCGAGGAGATCCTCGCGTATGAGGACCTGGGGTTCGCCGAACGGGGGAAGGGCAAGGACCTGCTCGTGAACAAGGAGACCTATGTCGGCGGCCGGCTGCCGGTCAACACCGACGGCGGGCTCAAGCTCGGCCATCCGGTCGGCGCGACCGGAATCAAGCAGATCATCGAGATCATGCGGCAGCTCCGCGGCGACGCTTACACCCAGGTCAAGGGAGCGCGCATCGGGCTGGCGCACAACATCGGCGGCTCTGGCGCGACCGCCCTGGTGCACATCTTCGGCACCGAGCCAGGAGGACGGCATGGTTGAATCCGTCCCGCTCTCCTGGCGGCTGCAGCGCCAGCGGTACAACCTGATCGGCACGCGCTGCGCCACCTGCGACGAGCGCTTCTTCCCGCCGCGGAACTTCTGCCCCAGTTGCAGGCGCAAGGGGAAGATCGAGCCGTTCCAGTTCTCCGGCCGCGGGAGCGTGGAGTCGTTCACTGTCATCCGCGTCGCCCCGAGCGGATTCGAGTCCCAGACCCCGTACGCGGTCGGGATCATCAAGCTGGATGAAGGCACGAGCATCTCCGGCCAGATCGTCGGCGACGTCACCCGGGTCGAGATGGGGAAGCGCGTGCGGCCCGTGTTCAGGAGAATCCGCGAGGACGGCAAGGAAGGCGTCATCCACTACGGCGTGAAGTGGGCGCTAGAAGGATAGGCGACTCATCCCGTTTTTGCGGTCAAGCTTTTAAAGCTGAGCGGCAAGAGGAGCCTATGAAGAAGCCCGATCCGCTTCCGATGGAGCCTGCGCGACCGGTCGTCAGGGCCCGCCACATCGGTCTCGTCATCGGCGTCATCATTCTCCTGGTCATCGCCGCGCAGGCGATCGTGATCATCGAGCCCGGGGAGCGGGGCATCCTGCTCCAGTGGGGCCGGGTGACTGGCACCGTGTTCAATGAGGGCCTCAGTTTCAAGTTCCCGATCGCCGAGACCGTCGACGTGATGGACGTCAAGACGCTCAAGCTGGAGACTGAGGCCTCTGCCGCGTCGAAGGACCTGCAGATCGTGACCTCCACGATCGCCCTGAACTTCCGCGTCAAGCCGGAGAGCGCCATCTGGCTCCGGCAGAACATCGGCCTCGACTACCAATTCAAGGTGATCGATCCCGCGATCCAGGAGTCGATCAAGGCCGCGACCGCCCAGTTCACGGCAGAGGAGCTGATCACCAAGCGGCCCGTCGTGCGGGAGCAGATGAAGCTCAACCTCCAGGAGAAGCTCAGCACGCTCTCCGGGAACAGCATCTTCGTGGAGGACTTCAACATCATCAACTTCGACTTCAGCGACGAGTTCAACCGAGCCATCGAATCGAAGGTGACTGCCGAGCAGCTGGCCCTGAAGGCCGAGCGGGACCTCGAGCGGATCAAGACCGAGGCCCAGCAGAAAATCGAGCAGGCCAAGGCAGAGGCGGAGTCGATCCGGATCCAGTCCGAGGCCCTGAAGGAGAACGCGGACATCCTCCAGCTGCGGTGGATCGAGAAGTGGAACGGCAACCTCCCGCAGTACCTGGGCAACTCCGAGGGCATTATCCTCAGCCTCCCGAAGTGAGGCCGCTCCTGCGCTAGCCGAACACATCCAACGCAGGGAAATCCATGTCCAGCCTGCCCAGGAACGGGATCCGCTTGATGCGCCGGAACCAGCTGTCGAGGGTGGCATTGTCCATCTTCACGTACATGCCCCGGAACAGCATGCCCGCCCGGATAGTGGTCCCGATCTTCTTCTTCCACCGCTGGTCATAGCGCTGCAAGAAGGCTGCCGAGAAGTCCTGTTTCGTGAACGCCTCGAAGAGGACGTCGCGCGCGAGGGTGGCGCAGGTGAACCCGAAGATGATCCCACCGAGCGACCAGGGCTTCACCTGGCCAGCTGCTTCGCCCACGAGGATCGCGCGGTCAAATGCCGTCGGGAAGAGACCGAGGTTCATGAACGCCGCGCGGCGCTCGTAATCCTTGATCGTGAAGAACGCCTCCAGGTCGCGGTAGTGGACGTTCTTCCCGAGGGCCCCATATTCAGTCGTGTGGCCGCGGGGGATCTTCCAGAAGAAGCCGTCGCGGATCCTGTCCTTGTCGAAGTATAGGTCGACCTGCGGGTCCAGATTCTTTTCCTGGGTGATCGCGATCAGGCCGTTCAGGATCTCCGCGGGCTGGACGCCCAGGTGCTTGCGGACGATGGAAGAAGCCCCATCACAGCCGATCACCACCTTGCCCTCGAACGTGCCGGCCGTGGTGGTGACCGTGACCGTCTTCCCGAACGACAGGCCGGTCACGCGCGCCCGCTGCTTCACCGGGCTCTGGACGCGCTTCGCGAGCCACGCGGTGAAACGTTCCCGGTCAGCCACGTAGGCCGCGGTCCGGGGCTTCTTCAGCGCGATGACCTCGCCGGAAGGCGCATGCAGGACTGCAGCGCGGACCTCGTGCTCGACCCACGACCGGTCGATGGGGATGAACTGCTCGAGGTTGGTCGAGTACAGTCCAGAGTCAGCCTTCCGGCCGAAGGCCGCGTTCTTGTCGAGGACGAGGACGTCCAACCGGGCTTCGAGGAGGTGGGCAAGGTAGAGCCCGATCGGGCCGCCGCCCACGATGATGACGTCGTACATATCCCCCATTTGCGCGGCTGGTTAAATACCTTGCAGGCCGCGCAGCGGCAGGGGAAGGCCACGCACTGTCCTGGTGGGCGGTCAAAGCATTAAAAAGACTCGGCTTCTATATGGCATATGGTTTCGTACAAGGCGCTGATGGTGATTCCTCTCGCGCTGCTCATCGGGTCGATTGCGATCCTCGTCGCTGGCTACGCCCAGACCGGGGAATGGTTCCAGCGGAGCATCGACTTGAAGGGCGGGACGCTCATCACGCTTCCCGAAGCGGACCTGGCCGCAGTTGAGGCTGCTCTGCCCGACGCCCGCGTCCGGAGCATCGGCGGCTTCGGCGGCCAGGCGGTCCTCGCCGAGCTGGAGGGCGACCCGGCTGCTGCGTTGGCCGCCCTCAAAGCGGCGGGCATCGAGACCGGCGATGCGAGCGTCCAGACGATCGGCTCGTCCCTCGGCGAGAACTTCTGGGTCCAGGCCCAGATCGGGATCGTGGCCGCATTCGTGCTGATGGGCATCGTGGTCTTCTTCCTCTTCCGGAAGGTCGTGCCGGCGATCGCCGTGCTCTTCGCCGCCATCACCGACATCGTCGTGACCCTGGCGATGATGCAGGTCTTCAGCATCCAACTCTCGCTGGCGGGCCTCGGCGCGATCCTCATGATCATCGGGTATTCGGTGGACACGGACATCCTCACCGCGAGCCGCGTGCTGAAGGAGGAGGAAGGCCAGACGAAGGAGAAGATCTGGGGGGCGGTGAAGACCGGCCTCACGATGACGCTCACCACCATCGGCGCGCTCGCCGCCGTGATCATCGCTGGGGTCTCCGCAGTCATCACCCAGATCGCCACCATCCTCCTGATCGGGCTGCTGGTCGACCTCATCACGACCTGGCTGATGAACGCGGGCATGATCCGATGGTATGAGGAGAGGAGGGGTCACTGATGCTGCGCTACTGGCGGGTCTGGCTCCTGGTGATCATGGTCCTGGCCTCGGTCTTCGCGATCGGGCTGAAGACTTTCCCCTATGGGAGGGACGGCGTCCAGGTCGTCTACGTCGCTCCCGGGTCGCCGGCGAAGACCCTGCTGACGCCGGGCATGGTGATCACCGAGGTCAATGGCCAGAAGGTCATGGGGTTCGACGACTGGATGGAGAAGACCGCTTCCTTGTCCGGGGCCGTGACGTTCAAGGCCAATGGCCAGCCGGTAACGGTCCAGGTCAACGAGACCTTGGGGGTCAACGCGGTCGCCCTCGACCGGACCAACCTGGACTTCGGGCTGGACCTGAAGGGCGGGACGCGCATCATCCTCCAGCCTGCGGAGAACGTGACCCAGGAACTGCTTGACGAAACCGTCTCCGTCCTCGAGACACGGGCCAACCTCTTCGGCCTCCAGGAGATCAAGCTCCTCCCGGTCAAGGCCCTGGACGGCAGCTTCTTCATCCAGATCGAGGCCGCTGGTGTGGGTGGGGAGGTCGTGGACGAGCTCCTCTCGCGCCAGGGCAAGTTTGAAGCGAAGATGATCAAGCCCGTGACTGGCACGCTCGAGATCGGCGACCAGAAAGCGAACGTCACCGTCCTGAACAGCTCGATCCTGGTCGGCAACCAGACCGTCCCTGTCAATGGGACGTTCGTCTTCGGCGGCATCCCCTTCCAGTACCTCAACACCACAAACGGGCAGACCCTGTTGCTGGCCACGGTCTTCGCGGGAGAGGATATTGAACTGGTGTACACCGATCCGCAGCGGTCGGGCATCCTGCCCCAGGGGGATGTCTACCAGTTCTACTTCGGCGTCCTGCTCTCCCAGAAAGGCGCGGAGCGGTTCGCGCAAGTCACCAAGGGTATCCCGAGCTTCTTCGACACCGGCGTGGGCCAGGAATACCTGGAGACCCCGCTGATCCTCTACATTGACGGTGAGGTCGTCTCCACCCTCCAGGTGGCAGGCAGCCTGGCCGGCCAGGCCATCCAGGACCCCCAGATCTCCGGTTCAGAGCCGACCCAGGAAGGCGCGATCAAGGAGAAGCTGCGCCTCCAGACCATCCTGAAGTCCGGAGCCTTGCCGGTGGCTCTGCAGACGGTCTCTGCGGACGTGATCTCGCCGACCCTGGGGAGCGACTTCTTCTCCTCGGCCATCCTGGCGGTGGCCTTCGCCGCCCTCGTGGTCCTGGTAATCGTCTACATCCGCTACCGCAGCCTGCGGATCTCCGTCCCTCTCACGCTGGTCGGCATCTCGGAGGTCATCATCATCCTCGGCATCGCCGCGACCAACGATGCAGGCATCTGGGCCATCGCCCTGGTGGTGAACCTGGTTCTGATTGGGGTCGCCTGGTGGAAGAAGCACGGCATCGACCTCTACGCCTGGATCGGCGCGATCCTGGTCCCGCTCCTCGGCCTCGCCTCCTGGACTATTGACCTCCCCGCGATCGCCGGCATCATGGCCGCGATCGGCGCGAGCGTGGACCACCAGATCATCATCGCCGACGAGGCCCGCCGCGGCAGCCGGCGGCTGGACATGAAAGACCACATCAAGCGTGCCCTGTTTATCATCATGGGCTCTGCGGCGACGATGATTGCCGCCATGCTGCCGCTGATGTTCATCGGCGTGGGCCTCGTCCGCGGGTTCGCGATCACCTCCATCGTCGGCGTGTTGGCCGGCGTCCTGGTGACTCGACCGGCCTATGCGCGGATCGTGGAAGGTTGGAATCCATTCCACAAGGAGACTCCGCCGCCAACAAAGTCTCCGGAAAAGCCGGAGACACCCGCAAGCGCGCCGGCGACACCCGAGGTCGCAGCGCCGCCCGCAACCCCGCCAGCCGAACAGCCGAAGGCGTAGAGGGTGCTGACCTTGTTTCCTGTGCTCTGGCCCTGTGGGGCCTGGAGAAGAAAGTCGCGACCTGGACTGAGGACGGAGCAGAAAGTTGCTGCCTGCTAGCGGCCTACCGGAACTCGCCGAGGCGGCGCTGGGCTTTCTTCTTCTTGAAGAGCCGGCCGAAGACGCCGCTCTTGGGGGCGGTGTAGCCGCTGGCGGGCTTGAACCGGTCATAGCCCGACGCGTACTTGGTGATCTTCTCTTCCTTGGCGCGAGGCGGCTTGGGCGACCGTTTGAAGAGGGAGAAGCCCTTCTTCTCCGGGGAACGGAACCCTTTCCCTGAGCTGAAGCCCCGCCGGGCAGGGAGCATGAGGTAGACTAGGACAGCAGCGACGCCGATGATGACCACGACGATAATGATCAGCGACGTGTCGAAGGCGAAGGGGAGGCCGCCCGCACCCGAGGGATTGATCTTGCCCTGGATCTCCAGGATAGTCGCCTGCAACTCCTCGATGAGCTCGTTCGCGGTGATGTAGTCGCCCGCGTCCAGAGCAGCTTGGATTTGGGCCTTGAGGGAGGCCATCTTGTCCACGAGGCCGGTGATCTCGTCCACCTGGTCGGCAGGGATCTGGCCGGCCGTGATGAGGGCGGCGACCTGGCTCTCCAGCGCATCGGCGGTGGGGGTCAGGTTGGCGTACGCCTCCTGGATCTCGGCCTTCTGCTGCTCGTTCGGCGCGACCGAGAAAGTGAAGGACTGGGAGGTGGAAGCGTCGGTCGCGAACGACGGGTAGGCCTTGAACGTCCCGTCATAGTGGGCCACCTTGGTCGTGGCGGTCGTGGTGAAGGTCACGGTGAAGTTGCAAGGAGTCGTGCAGGTCTCATGGTCGATGGACGTGGAGATGTTATCGATGAGAGTCTCCAGTTTGGTGCTGATCGTCTTCGCGTTGCCCTCGGACACCTTGATGAAGGCGGTCACTGTCTCGCCGGCGACGACCGAGAGGTTGGCGGGGTATTCGTCAATGTTCACGTCGTAGCCGACGCAGGCGTGGTCCTCGATATACTCAGAGGATGTGCAGTCCAGGGCCGTGCAGGTGCTGGAGACGCATGCCTGGTTGGCCGCGCAGCCCGCGTTCGTGCTGCAGGTCGTCGAACTGCTCGAGGAACTCGAACTCGTGGTCGATGAGGTGGTGGAGCCTCCGGTTTCCGTCACGGTCAACGTGATGCCGGTCACGTTGGCGTACGTCGCCCGGGAAGCGGTCACGTTCATGCTCGAGCAGGCGGTCGTGGAGGTGACGTTCTGGGCCGTCAGCTTGAACCGGAACCAGCAGCCAGTGGGAACCTCCTTTCCGATAGTAAAGGTGAAGGGGTTGTCGTTCGTGATGGATGAGCACTGGGAGCCGCCGTTTTCCACCTGGCCCGATGAATCGGCGGTCACGGTGACCGGGCAGTTGCCCTTGTTGAACGTCAGCGTCGCGGCCACGGCAGGTAGCGGTCCGAAGTTGGCCACGGTGACATTGATGAATGCCGTGCCGGTAGCCTCATTTATGCTCCCGAGGGTCGGAGTGGTCACGGCGGTGAGGTTGAGGCCGGTCTCGTTGATGACCAGGCTGTCATTCGACCCAGTGCCGAAGAGGGATGTGGCCGTACTGTTGGACTGGTTGGTGTGCCAGCTGATGTTGGTGTAGACACGGTAGCGGCCGCCTATCGTCGTATTGGGGATGGAGGCGTTGATGTTGCACACGTTCTGGGTGCTGGCTTCGTCTCCCTCGCACAAGGCGGAGTAGGAGGCCTTGATGTCGGTCAGGGTGACCGAGTAATCGGTGCGGTTGGTCTCCACGATCCACACGGTGGTGAAGTTGGTCACATTCGCAATGCCTCCTTCAGACGGACCGGGGACGCTGACAAAGGAGCCGTTCGCGAGACTCGCCCGTATCTGCAAAGAGATGTTCGCACTCTCGTTCTGTGGGTACCAGACGTATGCGTACAAGGGGTTTCCATCGGTCATCGTGAGGAACCGGGTGCTGATCTTGCTGATCGTGGTGTTGAGGCGGTCGGTGAGGTTCAGCTCGAAGGAGATGTTGATGATGTCGTAGGGGTAAGAGGAGGCGCTCACGTTCGTGACGTTCGATGAGTTGATGACGAGCCAGCCCACATACAGGCCGGGGGCCTTGACTGTGCTGTTCATGGTCACGTTGAAGGTCAGATTGATCTGGTTCTGGGAGTTGGCGTTAACCGTTCCGTTGGGCATGAAGGCGATGCTGACGTTCACGGTCTTGGTGCTGTCTGTGCTAAGGGCGAGCTGCATGGCAAGGGAAGTGATGTTCGAGGAGGTGTTCGTGAAGTTGATCATGGAACCGCCAGTGTTGTTGAGCTGGACGCTCACCGAGATGTTCTTGTCGTAGCCGATGTTGTCGGTCTTCTTCAGCGTCGTGCTGTTGGAGAAGTTGCCGTTCACCAGCAGTATCCCGGCAGCCACGTCGAAGGTGAAGGGCAGCTTCACCTTCCAGCCAGACCCATTGGAGTAGGTGAAGAACCCTTCGTACGTGCCGTTGAGGAGCTGGTAGCGGGGCACGGTGACGGTTGCCGTGACGTTGTGGCTCATGTTATCCGCGTCGGGCCCGATGGCCGAGGAGCTGTTGAAAGAAGCGTTGAGCGTGGTGAGGTTGAAGCTCGAGTTGAGCCAGGCAGACTCGCTCAGGTAGACCAGCAGCGAAAGGTTGTACGGGTTCAGGGACGAGTCCTGGGAAACGTTGATGACCGACACGTTCCAGATGCCCTGGTTCTCGGGGTGGAACGGCCCTTCGAAGATGATAAACTCCTCGCGATGCAGGTTGCTTGCGTTCGCGGGTCCAGCCTTTGTCGTGGAGTTGAGCTGTGTGGTCCCGTTCGGACTGGTGAGGAAGAGGTCCCAGTCCGTCGCAATCCCACTCACATTGTCCCACTCGAGACGGACCTTGATCTTGGTGGTGAAGTTGGGAACGATGAAGTCGACCTGCTGCGGGCTCGTCTGGTGGAGGAAGCGCTTGATGTTGTAGATCTCCCTGGTTTCGACTAGGCCCGCCAGCACGACATCGTCCATGTTCTTGAGGCGGAAGAACGATCGATTGGTCTCGTTCGGCTTGAGCGGTGCCTCGCCAAACACCAGCTTGCGCACCTCCTTGAGGGTGTTGCTCATGTTCGTGACGTTGATGGTCGCGAAGAAGATGCGACCAGTATAGCTCGAAGATGTGTTCGCCAACCGGATCTCCCACAGCTTGCCCGTCCCGTTTGCGGGGAGGAAGAGGGTGACCTCCTCGGTGAGACTGCCGTTGTTGATGGACGAGGCCAAGAATTCCGTGTCGTTGAGGAGGAAGAGATCTACATCACCCGAGAGGCCGGAGACATTGATCGTGACCGTGGTCAGGTTGAGGTTGCTGATGCCGCTATTCTGGCTCATGTTCGTGAAGAAGAAGAAGCTGTTGTCGCCACCCGAACCGTTCCCCAGGAACGATGCGGTGTTGTTTCCGGGCACGAAGGTGTTGTTTGCATTGATGCTGATGTGGACGACGATCGGCAGGTGGATGCGCTCCGATTCATTCGTCACGTTGCGGATGGCCACCGTCCCCCGGTAGAGGCCGGGCGGACAGAACTCGTTCACGAAGAGGCTGAAGGCGGTGACATTGGTTTCGTTCAGCAGCTGGCTCACGTTGGTCGCGGTGGGGCCGCGGAAGACCGTGAAGTCCATGCCCGTGTCCGTTCCGCTGCCGAAGCAGATGACCCGATTCCCGGACGAGAAGCCGGAGAACGCGCTCACCCCGTAGTCGCTGGTCGTGAAGTAGACCGGCGTCACGTTCGTGGTCTGATTCTCCACAAACACCTGGCTGAAGGTTGCGTTGTTGGTCTCCACGAGAACCGTCCCGTTGGACCAGTTCAGCCGCAGGGAGTTCGTGTCCGTGGAGAACGACCGGTTGCTCGACGAGACGAGACCAGTGACACGGATGGTGATGACCGAGGTGTTGAGGGCGACCGTGGTGTCATTGTACTGGGCGGTGATGGTGAGGTTATAGGTTCCTTCACCCGTGGCGGCGATGGCTTTGAAGGAGAAGTTGTGAGTCGCATTAGACGCAATGAGCGCGAGGTTGCCGCTCGACGTGTTCCAGCTGATATTCTGGCCGTAGGTGGTGAACGTCGTGTTGGCCGGGCCAGTGGTGGTGTTGGTGCCGTTCACGAACGTGAACCCTTCGGGGAGGGTGATGTTGATGGTGGTGATGTTGAGCCCGAAGACCGACCCGGTGGTCTGGTTGAAATTGGTGATCGAGATGTTGAAGAGGCGGAGCGTCGAGGGGTAGATCTTCGAGGTGTTGACGGCGAGGGAGCTGTTCAGCTGGGTCGCGGAGAAGGGCACGGCCAGGGTTGAGATCGAGAAATGGATGACCAGCAAGGAGAGCAATGCCACTGCAATAAGCCACCCTTGCCGAGATCGACCGGAAACCCTCCTCATGAAGACCGCTTTGGTGAATGAAATGCGTCGTGGGTGAAAAGATCGTGACCGAAGCGCATACCAATCTCTTGCCTGCGAGACTTAAATACCTTGAAACTCCTGCCCGGATGCTGCCGCGTCGCAGCTGGCGCGCAGGCGGCCGCGAGTTCGCGGCCGAACGTCGCATTTAAGCGTCGGCGACAAGAATAGGCGTATGGTCGCGGTTGAACTGGGAGCGTTCCTGCCCTTCTTCCTGGTCCTCGCGCTGGTGTACGGGTCGCTTGAGGTCTCGGGAACGTTCAAGAACCGGGGAGTCAAGGCGATCCTCTCGGTCGTCCTGGCGTTCTTCGCCATCACGACCCCGGCAATTGTCGAGTTCATCACGGCCGTCATGCCCTACGCAGCGTTCTTCTTCATCGCCTTCTTCTTCCTGGGCTTTGTCCTCTCGTTCTTCAAGGAAGGCGAGAAGGGGAAGAAGGACTACACGCTGATCGCGGTCGTCCTGGTCCTCGTCCTGGTGTTCCTGGCGAGCGACAAGGGCCTGGACATCTTCACCTGGGACGACAGCTTCCTGGCCATGGTCGTTCTCCTGGCGATCGCCATGATCCTGTACGCGGCCTACAAGCGGGGAGGCCACTCGGGCGGAAGTGACAGGTGACGGGACAGAACCGAGTCTACGAAAACGAAAAAGGCAGCAATTAGCGCTGCTGGGCGCGCTTGAATTCCTTCTGGAACTCCTGGGCCTCGTCGATCAGGAGCTGGGCGGCCGAGGTGAGGGTCTTCTTCGGATCTGCCGACCGGACGATGATCTTGGGGTTCGCCAGGTAGGGATGCTCAAGCATGTACGCTGCTTGGTCGGCCTGCTCGCGCCAGGCATTCTCCCGGAGCGCGTTCAGCAGGGTGTGATCCTCGCCGACGACTTCGACGGTGAGCTTGTCCTTCTTCTTCTCGATTTTTTTCAGCTTCATACTTCCCTGATTATCTTCTTGAGGGTATTTATATACTCCACCGGGACAGGGTCGACGCCTTTGGCGACGGCGAGGTGATAGCTCACCAGATCGCCCAGCAGGAGATGGGAGAGCAGCCGCTCGAGCGGCGTCTTCCCGTGGGCGACGGCCTCGATGACCAGCGCCCGGTCACCGATGTGCTCCTTGAGGAACTCGATCGACGCCCGGACCTCTTCCTTCTCGCCTTCCTCGCGGAGCAGGATGACGCTGATGCCCTTTGGGGGAAGCTGCCACGCCACGACCTCGTTGTGGTTCAGCTCCGGGAAGACCTCGGCCTTGGCGTGGGTTTTCGCGTTCTCGTTCAGCTGGGTCTTGAAGCGGAGTGCGACCGATTCGCGCGTGCCGTAGATGAACGGGATCGTGCTGCCGAGGCGCGCGGCGATCTCCCTGGCCTGGCGGTCGATCCCAGGCCTGATCCCCTCGACGAAGTCGGCGATTCCCGGGTCGACCGCGGTCATGCCCAGGGTTTCGAAGAAGCGCAGGAGCGCGATCAGCTGGAACGGCAGGGAGACCCGCGGCAGCAGACCGGCCGGCAGCTGCACGTGCGGCTTCCGCTCCTCGACCAGGAGCTCAAGCAGCTTGCCTCCGGACGTGATGCCGAGGACGCGGCAGTTCTTCTTGAGCGCGGCGTGGTAGGCTTCCACGGTTTCCTTGGTATTCCCGGAGTAGGACGTGCAGATGGCCAGGGTCTTCCCGTCCAGGAAGCGGGGCGGGGTGTAGGACTTGGAGAGGGTGATGGGGACCGTGTCGATGAGGTCGCGGATGAAGTTCCCCGCAATGCCAGATCCACCCATGCCGATGAAGACCACCTCGCGGATGTCCCGGTACGCCTCCGGCCGGACGTGCACCAAGGGGAGTTCCATGGCGCGCCGGAGGTGATCGGGCAGGCCCATGATCGCGTCGTACATACCTGGACTGGGCGGCGCAGGTTTTTAAGCCTACGCCAGGTTCTGGTCAGGCGCCGTGGAGCGGCACGCCAGCCCCGGCCAGCGTCTCCTCGACCAGGCGACCGATCTCCGCGAACGCGGCCTGGTCCTGGGCCTCCCAGCGGACCACGAGCTGGGGTCCGGTGTTCGAGGCGCGGATGATGAACCAGCCCCGCTCTAGGATGACTCGCGCGCCGTCGAGGGTGTTCACCTGGTAGCCGGCAGCGGCGAGCCGCTGCTGGAGGTCGGCCACGACCGTGAACTTCCGCTGGTCCGGGCAAGGCGGACGGAACTCCTCCGAGGTGAGGTAGGTCGCGATCTCGCGCTGGCGCGCAGAGAGCGGGCCGGCGTTGAGCAGCTCGGCCACTTTGAGGCTGGCGAAGAGGGCGTCATCGTAGCCGTAGTTCTCAGGGAAGTAGTAGTGGCCTGAATTCTCGCCGGCGAGGGCAGCCTTCTGCTGGATGAGGGCGGATTGGATGTAGGAATGTCCGACCCGTGAGAGGACTGCACGACCGCCGCAGCGGATGATCGTGTCTTCGACTGCCTTGGAGACCACGACCTCGTAGACCACCGCCGCGCCTGGCCGCTTGCGGAGGGCCTCCTGGGCGAAGAGGGAGAAGATGACGTTGTTCTCGACGATCTCTCCCCGGTCGTTGACGACGCCGAGGCGGTCCCCGTCCGCGTCGTAGGAGACGCCGAGGTCGGCCTTGGTCTCGCGCACGCGCTGCTGGAGGTGGGCGAGGTTCTTCTTCTTGATGGGGTCGGCTTCATGGTTCGGGAACCGGCCGTCGGGCGTGCAGAAGAGCGGGACGACCTCCCACCCGAGGCGGGCGAAGAGCTTGGGCGCGACGAGGCTGCAGGCGCCGTTCGCAGCGTCGATGACGACCTTCTTCCGGCCGTCGACGGTCACGTGGCCGAGGGCGTGCCGGATGAACGCGTCCTCGATGCCCCGCTGCTCGAGGCCGCCATCGCCTTCCCGGAACTCATCTCCCTCGGCGATCTCCTTGATCTGGCTGATGCCGGTTTCCCAGGAGAGGCAGACCCCACCTTTGCCCACGAGCTTGATGCCGTTGTATTCTTTCGGGCTGTGGCTGGCGGTCACCACGATGCCGCCGTCCAGTCCCTGGGAGCTGACATAATAATAGACCATCGGCGTCGCGACCATGCCCACGTCGATGACGTTCGCTCCGGTCGAGAGGAGTGCAGCGATCACCCGCTCCTTGAGCGCAGGGGTCGAGACCCGGACATCCCCGCCGACCGCGACCGTAGCTCCTTCAGGCAGGAACGTGCCAAAGGCTTTCGCGATCTTCTCGGCCAGGTCCTCGTCCAGTTCGCTCGGATAGATGCCCCGGATGTCATAGGCGCGGAAGACGGTCATAGCATCCCTTCTGCCGGGGATTTTTATTTGTGACGTGCCTCGGCGGTCTGCCTGATCTGCCGGAGGATCGCTGCGGCGTGCGAGGCGGTCACCGTCCCATCGGCAGCGAGACGAGCGGCCACCCGTGGGATCTCCTCGCCCTGCGCGCCGGCGGCGACGGCGAGGTTCTTCGCGTGCAGTTTCATGTGGCCTTTCTGGATGCCTTCCGCGACCTGGGCGCGGAGGGCGGCAAAGTTCTGCGCCAGGCCGACCGCGGCCATCACTCCTGCAAGTTCCCGGCCCGATCGGACACCGAGGATCTTCAGGGCGACCTGAACGAGGCGATTGGTCTTGGTCGAGCCGCCGACGATCCCGACGGCGAGCGGCAACTTGATCCGGCCACGGAGGTCACCGTCCGGGGTCTTCTCGTACGCGGTCAGCGACCGGTAGTGGCCATCACGGGCGGCGTAGGCATGCGCGCCGGCCTCGAGGGCGCGGAAATCGTTCCCGGTCGCGATGCAGACGGCATCGATCCCGTTCATCGTGCCCTTGTTCTGGGTGGCGCAGCGGTAGGGATCAGCTTCTGCGAACGCCTGCGCATCGAGGATGCCCTCGATGAGGTCGTCTCCCAGGAGTTCCCGGCTCCACGTGGCCTCGGCCCGGGCGAGCCGCCGGTCGGCGAGGTTGGAGACGATCATCAGTCGCCGGCTGCCGCCGGTCAGCTCCTCCAACAGGGGAGCGAGCTTCTCTGCCGCGGTGTTGACTAGGTTGGCGCCCATCGCATCCACGCAGTCGCAGAAGATGTCGACAATGAGCATCGGCCCGCGGCCGGTCTCGATAATCCGGGGTTCCAGGTCGAAGACGCCGCCGCCGCGGGCCGCCATCGACGGTTCGTGGCACGCGGAGAGGAGTGCAGGTTTCTGGTCCCGCACCGCAGCCACTGCCCGCTGCAGGTCCGGGACACCAACCAGTTGGACCATGCTCTTCAGGACCGGCCGGTCGGCGTCAGCGCGGAAGCCGGTTGGCCGGGCGAGCTTCGCGCCATGGGAGGCGGCCGCGACGACCGAAGGCTCCTCGATGACCAGAGGAATCAGGTAGTCGCGACCGTTGATCCGGAAGTTGGTGGCGATGCCGAAGGGGAGCGGGAACGCGCCGAGGGAATTCTCGATCATCAGTTCGGGATCGAGGTGCGGCGTCGAAAAGAGGGCCCGTTCCTCGTCGGTGAGGCTGGCAAACGCCGCCACCAGGTCGCGCCGCTCCTGCAGATTCTTGGCGTAGAACCCCGGGAGGTCTGATCGCTTGTCCATAGGAGAGCATAGGCGGCTATTTATAAATAGCGTCGAATGAGCCGTATGGACATCGACGTACTGGTAACCAGGCTGGCGTCCCAGGGAGCGAAGCGGATCTACATCCAGGCGCCCGAAGGGCTCAAGACCCGGGTCCAGGAGATCGCCTCCCGGATCGAGGCCCAGGGCATCGAAGTCCTGCTCGGCTGCGACCCGACCTACGGGGCGTGCGACCTCCGTGACAAGGAAGCGAAAGCCCTGGGGTGCGACCTGCTGCTCCACATCGGGCATACGGACTTCGGCGTCCGGCCTGTTCTCCCCGTGCTCTACGAGCCCTATGCGATCCCCATAGACCTGGTGCCGCTCCTCGAACGCCATCTCCCTGGGCTCGAAGGCTATCGGACGCTGTCGCTGCTGACCACGATCCAGTTCGCCGACGCTCTGGAACCTGCGGCGCGGTTTCTGGAACGCCAGGGGAAACGCATTCTCTTCGCGAAGCAGGCCAGGAACCAGCGCGAGGGCCTGCTCCTCGGGTGTGACTGGACGGCTGCCCTGCCCCTCGAGAAGGAGGTCGATGCCTACCTCTACCTCGGGTCAGGCCGATTCCACCCGCTCGGACTGGCGCTCAAGACCGAGAAGCCTGTCCTGGCCCTGGACGTGGAGCAGGGGACGCTCACCGACCTGGGCAAGGAGCGGGACCGGCTGCTCCGCATCAAGACCTACCACCGCGGCATCGCCAAGGACGCCACGACCTTTGGCATCCTCCTGACGATGAAGGAGGGCCAGGGATTCGTCCGGCAGGCCTTCCACCTGAAGACTGCACTCCAGGCGATGGGCAAGCAGGCCTGGATCCTCGTGATGGACGAGATCAGTCCCGCGAAGATCGCCGGGATGAAACTGGACGTCCTGGTGAACTGCGCCTGCCCGCGGATGGACGAGGACTTCTCCCTCTTCAAGAAGCCTATCCTCAACCCTGCCGACGTGTACCAGCTCCAGCGCGAGGCTGCGGCGGCTGATGCGCACGTGATGGTGGAGGAATCCGCGGCAGCGCCACGCGCCTAGACGGGGGAGAACACCGAGCGGCTACTTCTTGCGCCAGAGCACGACCAGGACAACGGCTAGGATGACGATGACCACTACGATGACCATGGTCACCGTGTTGAAGGGGTTGACCGGCGCCTCGGGTTGGGGCTGGCAGACCGCGTCTGCGCAGCCATAGGGACAGGATTCCTGGACGGTCCAGGTCCCGTCCGTGCAGGTCTCGACCGTGTCGCCAAAGCAGCGGTAATCCCCCTCTGCGCACTCTGCCACGGGCGCAGGGGCTTGGCAGTCCGCGGGGCAGCTCTCGAACGTCTCGTCCGCGGCGCAGGTGCCGTCGCCGCAGGCGACAACAGGTTCAGCGGCCGCAGGGGCGGCCGCGATCGCGAAGGTGGAAAACCCGGGCGTGGTGGCCTGGAAGTGGGAGAAGTCTGCGTCCGAAGACGTGAGGATGGTCGTGAGGACTGTCCATTCTGTCGTGTACCGGAGCAGGACCACGTTCTGCTTCTCGATCCCGTTCTCCGCGAGCCAGGTGTTGGTCACTTGGAATTGTATCTTGGGCGAACCGCTCAGGTGGGTGTCGTCGAAGTTGGTGGTCTTGATCTCCACGTACTGGTAGATCGCTTCCTGGGCGGGATCGGGAAGCGCAGTTGGTTTGTCAGCGAGCTTCTCGACCTTGAGCTGGCCGTTCGTGATTTGGGTGTCGGTCGTGAACTGGACCTCGGTGAAGCCGATCTCGTCGTTGTCGATCGTTGCCACGGTCGGGACCGCCGGGGTGATCACGCTCCAGATGCTGGTGTCCGCGGGGTTCGAGGATGTCGTGCCCCCGCCACCGCCGCCACCGCCGCTGCTGGTCGTGCTCGAGGAGGTCGAGCCGGCGACGGTGACAGTGAACGTGACGTTGGCGGAAATGTTCTGGTTGCCTGCCGAGTCGTTCACGAAGTACTGCGCGCGCCAGAGGTTATTCCCGACGTTGCTGTGGTTATAGGTGAAGTTCCCTGAAGAGTTCACTAACGAGAAGTTGGTGGCACTGCTGGTGTCCAGGTTCGTGAGTTGGAGGGTGCCGTTCGCCACGTTCTTGTCGAAGACCTTGATGATGAACGCGAGATCGTCGCTCGTCGTGTAGGTCGTGTTGGTGGGGGAGATGATG
Organism: Candidatus Aenigmatarchaeota archaeon; assembly: GCA_016198585.1. GTDB lineage: Archaea > Aenigmatarchaeota > Aenigmatarchaeia > QMZP01 > QMZP01 > JACQOD01. The sequence continues at coordinate 92,696 of JACQII010000006.1, forward strand.
ATGACGCGGGGAACGGCGGCGACGGTGAAGTTCACCAGCTGGGTGTTGTTGATCCTGCCGAAGGAGTCGTTGATGTGGAAGCGTGCAGAGTAGTAGCCGTCAGGCATCGAGGTGTTCGTGTATCCCCAGGATCCCGAGTTGTTCGAGAGGGTGTAGTTGGTCTTCGCAGCGTCGGCTTGGGTGATCTCCACGATGCCTGAGTAGCCGGTGACGTCCAGGACCGAAGCGTTCAGGTTGATCGTCTCGTTGTCGATGCTCGCATTGGTGGGGGAGGTGACGGTCACGTTGGGGAAGCCGTGGTCGATAGTGAAATTGACGGTCTGGTTGTTGTTCATGTAGTTCACGGTGTCGTTGAGGTGGAACTGCGCCCGGTACTGGCCTTCAGGCATCGAGGTGTTCGTGTAGCCCCAGACGCCGGAGGCGTTGATGAGGGAGTAGTTGATGACAGCACCGGTGAAGAGGTTGGTCACCTGGAGCACGCCGGAATCCATGGCCACGTCGATCACGGTGGCGTTGAAGGTGATGGTGTGGTTGTTGATCGATGCGTTGGGGGGAGAAGTGATGCTCACGTTCGGGGGGCCGCTGTTCACGGTGAACGAGACCGTTGTCGTAGCGTTCTTGTTCTGTGCGGTGTCATTGAAGAAGAACCGGAGGAAGTAGGGCCCTTCGGCCAGCGTCGTGTTCGTGTAGCCCCAGACGCCGGAGGCGTTGGTGAGGCTGAAGTTCGTCGTGACCCCGGTGTACAGCTGCGTCAGCTGCGCGATGCCGTTCGCGGGATTGTGCTCGAAGACGCTCGCATTGAAGTTGACGGTCTGGTTGGGCCAGGTGGTGTTCAGCGGCGAGGTGTTGGTCACCAGGGGACGGATGTCATCGCCGATCAGGACAGTGAAATTGGTCTGGTTGAACTGCGAGCTGTTCGTCAGGGTGGAGACGTAGAACGTATAGTTGCCGTACGTCCAGTTCACGCTGACGTTGAAGGTGAAGTTCTTGGTGGCATCGAAAGATATCAGGGCAATATCCCCGGTTGACGTGTTCCAGGTGATGTTCTGGCCGAAGGTGGAGAATGTGTGGTTCGTGGGACCGGTGGTCACGTTCGTGGCCGTGACGAACGAGAAGCCTGCGGGGAGGGTGATGTTGACCTGGGTGACGTTGAGAGCGAAGATGTTCGATGCGTTGCTGTTGTTGACGCTGATGTGGATGCGCGCGGCGCTGACGTTATTGGAGATGTTGAAGGTGTTCGCGTAGGCGCTGCCGTAGGTCCCGCCATAGGAGATGTTCAGGAGCGTCACGTTGAACGGGACCGCAGCTGCAGGGAGGATGAACTGGACGGCCAGGGCAGCGAGCATGACCAAGGCAATGGCCACTACTCCCGCCCGCGCAAGACCCTTCCGTGATGCCATGACCCTCTTCTACATACTTCCACGAGGTCCCATATAAGCTTGATGATGGGGGTGGGTGGGTATTTTTTCGCCGGAGACAGCGGAGACAGCTTCCGGTATTGCGTCGTTATATTACGGGAATTCGCCTCCGACCAGGCGACCGGGGCTACAAGTCGACCGGCGTCTCGGCCTTCTTGGCCGCGGCTGCGGCCTGCATAGGGCGGGCCGAGGGCGTGAGGTAGTCGTTGATGAGGCGCATCTCGCCGAGCATGATGGTGACCGTCCCGACGAGCATCAGCCCGTAGATCAGCAGCAGCGACGACGTCAGCAGCAGCAGGTCGACCCCGCTGAGCGTCAGGGAGAGCCCGAAGAGCACCAGCCCGAAATTCCTCTCCGGGAACCGCCGGAGGAGCAGGAAGATCGCGCCGAAGATGACGACGAACGGATACCCGCTCAACGCGAGGAAGGCCGTGAAGACGTCGCGGGGGCAGGAGATTTCCGTGTAGGGTCCGGGCGTGGCGATGGTCAGGTCGACCAGCACGATCTTCCCGCCCGTGCAGCCGATGAGGTTGCCGACGACCAGGTGGCCGGCTTCGTGCAGGCCGATCCCGGTGGTGAAGACCGCGAGGTTTAGCAGGATGATGTAGGAGAGGAGGAAGGCGAACGATTTCCAGACTCCCGTCCCTTCAGTCAGCTTCGGCTGGGGCGCGAGCCGGTCGAAGGTCAGGCCATGCCGCAGGAAGAAGCTGAAGCTCACCGCCAGCAGGAGGAGCGGCACGATCACCAGTTCAGGGACGGTCGGCGAGAGGAGCGCGATGAAGGTGAACAGGAAGACCGCCAGCAGCCCGAAGAAGCCCGCGTGCTGCAGCGGCCGCTCGGTGAGGGAATAGAGGACGAAGAAGGAGATCGCCGCGAGGTAGTAGGCGAGGAAGGGCAAGACCGCGACGAAGTCCTTCCCGATCACGGCGTAGGTGAGGATGGCTGCGCCCAGGGTCAGGTAGGTCAGGGACGTCAGGCGGCGGAGCCGGGACAGCGAGGCGATCACCAGCGAGAACAGGACCGCCCAGAAGAAGGTCTGCACGATGGCCAGCGCGGGCGGGAAGGAAGCGAGGCCGAGCGCGTCCAGGAGGTGGCCGTAGCCGGCGAAGAAGAAAGAGACCCCAATCAGGAAGAAGTACGCCGCATGGGTCACCCGCTGCCGCTGGTGGATGAAGAGCAGCGTGCCGATGGCGAAGAGGGCCAGGTAGACGGCGAAGAGGGCGAACGGCCAGGCAGTCGCAAGGAGGTCCATCGTCATCGTTCCTCAGGATTCGGCCCGCGCAGGTCGAAGCGGCGGGAGACTCCTCACGGCCGGCGTGCCTCCAGCCGCTCGATGTCCTTCCGGATCCGGTCGATCAGGTCGAGCGAGAGGCCGATCTTGTTGTTGGCCTTGTCCGTCTCCACCACGAGCGTGTTCACCTGCGTGGTGATGGCGCCGAGGTGGCTGGAGAGCGCGGCGAGGATCGTGTCGACCTCGTCGCGGACGCGGGCCGGGACCAGGGCATCGAGAATCTCGTCCTTCGACGCAGCCAACAGCTCGAGGTTCTTGAGCGTCTTCGCGTCCATCTTGACGGCCAGGAGATTCACCTGGCGCTCGAGCTCTTCGAGTTTGAGCGTGGTCGCACCTTTGAACTCCTCGAGGGCCGTCTTCAGCTCCGAGTAGAAAAGCGAGGCTTCCTTGCTCGGCGGCGGGGCCTGCCCGAACCCGCCGAACAGCTGGCCGTCCGGCTTCTTGACCTGCTCCTCGATGCGCTTGAGGCTCTCGACCAGCGCCGGGATCGAGTCGAGGAGCGGCAGCTTCGCCTGGAGAGCGCCGAGGTTCTTGTCCTCGACCGGCCGGGGAGCTTTCATCTTGGTCTCGAGGGAGGAGATGGCCTTCTTCATACCCTCGAAATGTTCCTTCAGGTTGTCGCCCAGCTGGTCCGTTGCCGGACCTGCAGGTGCAGGTTGTTGGGCAGAGAGGACCTCGATCACCTTCGAGAGGTTCTTGACCTTCTCCTCTAGCCGGTTCTTGTCCGCATCGAGGCGGTCGGCCTTGGCTACATCGTCCATGTGTCCAGTCTCCTCGTGTACTCTTTCAGCAGGTCGTCCCTGCCGCGGAGGCGCGCCTCCAGTTCATGGAGGGCAGATTCCAGGTCGTGCAGGCTCCGGTCGAACGGCGTGCGCTGCGCGGTCAACTGCTTCTTCGGTCGGTGGAACATGGGAAATCAGGCCCCTGTGAATCGCTGCGTCGGCGTGCGCGGCTGCTGCTCGAGGACTGCGGAGGCGAGCCTGACCAGCTCCCGGGTTGGGCGGGCGCGGGGATCGGCGAGCGCGACCGGCATCCGCTTGGCGAGGCTCCGGAGGACAGCGTCGTCCGCAGGGATCTCTGCCAGGACCGGCAGCCCGATCGCACCCTCGACCTCGGTCCGCGAAAGTTCATGACGCTTCCTGCCGACCAGGTTCAGGACCACGCCGACGTTGCGGACCCCGAGGTCGCGCACGAGGTGGTTGCACCGGACCACGTCCATCACCGCGGGCAGGTAGGGGACCGTCACGGCGAGCATCTCGTCGCTGGCGCGGATGCCCGCGAGCGCTTCCCGTCCCAGGCCCGGCGCGCAGTCCAGGAGCAGGACGTCGACCTGGCCGACGTAGGCGTCGTAGAAGGCTTTCACCGCGTCGCTGATCAGCGCGATGTCGATGCCGTGCATATCGTGGAGCGCGAGCGAGGAGGGGATGATCTTCATCCCGCTCGGGTGGTGGTAGACCGCCTCGGTGACCGGCGCGCCTTTGAGCACGTGGTTGAGCGTCACCGGGGTGTGGTCCAGCCCCAGGAACGCGCCGACATGGGCGGTCGTCACGTTGCAATCCATCACCGCGATCTGCTTCTTGAACACCGTGGAGAGGATCGCACCCAGGTTGGTGGCGACGGTGGTCTTGCCGACGCCCCCCTTGCCGGACATGACCGAGATGATCCGCATAGATATCCTTTGTGGCCGTCGCCCTAAATAGTCCGGCAATCGCTCGGCCAGCACGCCAATCGCGGGAGTCCGGAGTCAGCCGAGGGAAGGGATGAGCGAGGCGAGCATCTCCTCTTCGTCCTTGATGATGAGCGGGAACTCGGTCTCGGCGGTGATGCCACGGGAGTAGGTGGTGAGGTCCCGGTCCGGCAGCAGGGCGAGGAAGGTGTAGAGGATCCGTTCCACGGCGCCGGCCTTGTAGCGCTGGGAGAGGCGGACCATGTTCGCGGTGATTGCCAGGAGGAAGAGGTCCTGGAAGTAGGCCGGACCAGCCCGGGCGAGCAGGTCGAGCTGGCCCTTGTAGAGGGCCTTCAGGGCCGCGGGCGCGAACAGGAGCGTCCGGTGCTTCTCGAGGAAGGCCTGCACGAGCGGCCAGTTCTGCAGCAGCAGCAGGCTCGGCGTCCAGCCTTTCTGCTCGATCTTGTGCTCCTCGATGATGTGGCCGGGGATCCAGGAGAACGACGCTTCCAGATGGCGGCTTTCCTTCTTGACGTAGCCCTGGTCGATCATGGCCTGGAAGAGGGGTTTGCCGAGGGAGGCTTCCCGGTGGTAGAGGTAGTTGGTCGTGATGCCCCAGTCCCGCTGGATGGCGTAGAGGGTGGTTGGCGGGCCAGCGCAGTTCAGCCAGATCACCCAGAAGTTCCTGAAGGTGGGAAGCGGGGGAACGGCCATGATAAATATAGGACGTTCCTATAATAACCCTTTCGCCTTCCCTCGAGGAAAACCAGCACCGCTCTCGTCAGGGGGAGTGTACTAGAGCACGAATAGTATATCCATACCATCTTTTCGCCGCAACAACCGGAATGAGTGCTCAGAACCACCCCAAAAGGGGATCAGGCATCTTTCTGTTCGGCCATCCTCAAAACCCGCAAAAAGAAGGTAGGAATGTACCATACACCCTCCTTCATGAGGGCGAGATGCGTTGGACGACGGGCGTCACTAGCGGCGTCGTCCGTGCTGCGGGCGATGCGAGACCAGGAGAAACGCTCCCTGCGACATCGAATCCTGTGTTTGGCAGAAAAGGGCACTCCAGGCACTAGCCCGGTCACGAGCCGGAGATGGTGAGCTTGCCGACCGTGGTCTCGCCCGCGGGGACGCCCTCGGGGATCGAGGTCATGAGGGTGAACGACGTCTCCTCACCAGGGACCAGGTTGGCCGTTCGCAGGTACCTGGAGAGCGTGCA
>JACQII010000007.1 GCA_016198585.1 Candidatus Aenigmatarchaeota archaeon
CCTGAAGAGAAGATGGCCGACGAGGACGTGCGGCGGATCGCAGAGGCGGGCAGGTTCTGCGATCTGGACCCTGAAGACGAGAGCAAGGCCATTATGGACGTGCTCCGGCGCCAACGCCTTTACCGCGACAAGGACTCGGGCAAGGCGCATCGGATCCTGATGCGCGCCTTTGGCGAGTTGGGCGACGCCGACGGTGATCCGCACAAGATCCGCCATGCCGCCTACATAGGTTGGCGGGCTGCCCGTGCTGCCATCTATGCGGTGCTGCGGCGCCACTGCCAGCGCTTCCGCTGCCCCTTGCCCACCGGGCACCTTGCCAACTTCGAGGCGACTGTGCTGAGCCGCAAGCGCAAGCAGCCCCTCACGATGGGCTACAGCCGCGCGAAGGTCGCGCTGCTTCACGAGTGCTTCCATGACGGCAGGCTGGACAGCCTGCGGCCTGAGACTGTGTATGGCGAGTTGCTGCGCGTCGGCGACCTCATCGACCAGGCAGCGCAGGATGGCGTGGGGACCGAGCGCCTAGACCCGAAGAACCCCGTCGACCGGAGGTACTGTCCTAAGTGACCCCCACTTAGGACAACTGCGGCTGAGCGGTCACAGCACTTAGGACAATAGCCCAGTTGGGGGGAAGTTGGGAGGGGCTGAGCTATCCCGGCCCGCGTCCGCAGTGGGGGCAGGTCCCAGCGGGTGGGTACTTCCCGCTAAGCACATCATCGATGGGCACGCCGGCCAATCGCGCCACGCGGATCGCCACTCCGGCGGTGAGCGCCTGCCGAGAAGCCATGTTCGCCAGCGTCTTCCATGAGCACCGAAGGGACTTCGCCAGCGACTTCCAGCCACCGGACCGCGTGCGCAGGAAGCGGAGTGCCTCTCTCACGTTGCGTCGTTCTTCTGCCGTGAGATCGCACTTGGGCAGGGTCTTCGCTGCGTGGGCCACGGCCAGCGTACCGTCTGCTGTGGCCCGCACGAACTCCACCGCCCAGAAGTGTTTGCACTTCGTCCCCTTCTGCGAGTCAGGGCAGGAACATCGCCCGCTCTCGACGTTCACGAGATAGCCACCGGACTTCTCCGACGGGCAGAACCACAAGCTGCCATCGACTTGCTTGATCCGATTGTCCTCCGTCTGGGCTAAAAGCTGGCCTCTCTCTTGCCGTACGTCGGACACCATGGCTACCCTCCGTCTCCCTGCTCCGGCAAGTGCTGGACCACGATCCCCCGCTTCCCGCAGCACCAGACCACCCCATCGACCATGTAGACCCCGTTCAATCCCGCCAGGACCACCGCAGCGGTCTCCCATCCGATCCCGCCATAGTGAAGCAGCTCGCCTCTGCTGGTCACGGCCCACGCATCCCCAGCATCCCCACCGCAGACCGCGTTCAGGTTCTCACCCGTGCAGGTTGGCAAGTCCGTCCAGCCTGCGCCATCCCACCTTCCCATCAGCCCCTTGTCCCCGACTATGAACACGTCCTCCGAGGTGTTGCCGCCGATCGCGTTGTACCTGTCGCTCGCCAGCGTAGAGATCGGCACCTGCTGGTACTTATCCCCGCCGATGTGGATCACGGTGGCGTCATTGGCAAGCAGCCACACGTCATTCTTGCCTGTCCCCCAGATGCCCTTGACCGTGTGCTGCGTCGAGACCAGCATCCCGCCGACGCTGTAGGGCCGATGCAGGATGAGGCGGTGCGCGCCACCAATCCAGATGTCCCCACCGCAGCCCCAGACGCTCAGCAAGGCATCGTGCTTCGATGCGAGGGCAACGGGATGCCACAGACGACCATCCCAATGCAGCACCGTCCCTCCGTCTCCGACGGCCCACGCTGACTGCGGGCTGTCTATCCAGACGGCACGCAAGGTGTTCTCCGTCGGGCTGAGCACTTCGCGGGGCTCATAAAGATCGCCTGCAAAATGAAGGATCTTTCCTCCCTCACCGACGACGCAGATCAGTCCTACTACCCCATGGATACCAAGCAGGTTCTGTGGCATGGTTGCCTCCAGTACCGTCGGGTGGTGACACACTCGGCGGTGCTAGGAGCGATCGGGGGTAACGACCCCGATCGTCTCCGTTTTCGCTTCTCCCACCGCGGGAGTTTGGCGGCTAGGTCATGCGCAGGATGATAGGGGGAGGGGGTGACAACCAAGGGCAAAAGACCGCGCACATCATCTCGGCCTTGGCCGTGTCAAAAATCCCGCTCCGTTATCGGGATACCTCGCTGCGTAAGAAATCAACTTGGACGCGAGATTCTTGCTTGACGGCGTTACGGCATGGGGTATCCTGCCACGCATGGATACCTCGCAGTTCATCTCCGCGACCGTAGAGACGACGCCCCCGCTGCGTGTTTACTTGGAGCGCACGGATGATGCGGCGCGACTCGCCACCGCGACGGGATGCCGCGTGAGGGTTGAGACGGTGTACGAGCCAGCGACGCCCGCAGAGCGCTCAACGAACGGTGTCAGCGCTCGCTCTGTCGGCCCCTCAGCCAGTGCACCTATCGCGCCACCGTCCGCCGACATGAGTGTGCCGGAACAGGTCCGCCAACAGATCAACGCGCACCCGGATCGCACCTTCCGTGCGAGCGACTTCTCTGATCTAGGTGACCAGAAAAGAATCACTAACGTGCTGTATCGGCTGGCCATGGAGCAGAAGGTGATCCGCCGCGTCGGTCATGGCGAGTATCGTGCCCCACGCAGCAGCGCTGCTGCTGCGGCGCCGCCAGCGGCGGATCGCGTCACCGCCGGCCCGAAGGTGCTTGCATACATGCAGCAGCATCCGGGAGAGTGGCTGCGCGCGGCGGAGATCACGGAGGGGATGGGGCTCGCGGAGGACCGCAGAGGGGCTATTGGGGCATCGCTGAGCCGGCTCGCCGATGCTGAGCACCTGAACAAAAAGGGCGGCTCGTACTGCTTCCCCCGCGCTAGGCAGCCAGGGCGGAGCGATCTGAGGGAGGGGACAAACAACACGGAACCCTGAAAACAGAAACCCCGCTTGCGCGGGGCTCCCTGCCAGCGTGGCGAAAATGGTAAACGCTGCCGATTCTAAATCGGACTCCTTGCACGGGATTGCGGGTTCGATTCCCGCCGCTGGCACCACCATGACTACTCGATTCTTGTAGGCTTGTCAAGCTGAACATCGTCGCAGAGCCCTCCTTTGGCCGTCGCGCGCCAAGCTTGTGCGCTGGCGGGTGCGCGCCGGAGTCGCCGCACCGATACCCACCGATCGGCTCCATGGGGGGATTGGTTAAATGATGGGTACGCCACTTGCTATGGGATGCCAGCATGACCGACAAACCAGATCCACGTGCGCAGCTCGCCATGGCCAAGGAACTCCGCGACCAGGCGGACGCACTCGAAGCGGAAGCGATCCGGGACGCGCTAGAAGCCTGCAACTGGCTCGTGAAGCCCGCTGCGGCCCTGCTTGGCTACCCCCGGCATACCAGCCTTGTCCGACTCCTTGAGACGCGGCACAAGGCCATCGGCGAAGAACTACAGCGTGTCCGCGAAGGGCGCGAGTACACCACCGGCAACCCCGCCCCCATGCGAAGCAAATAACGCTCATGCGTAACTCAATATACACCCCTCCATTCTCTCCGATCTCCTTGTAACAAGCGGACTTCCGGGAATTCGAGGCCCGTAAGGGTGCGTAATGAGTTACGCATACGGGTAACTCTCATGCTCCTAAGTCCCCGTGTTACGCATATGTGTAACTTGGCACCGAACATGCACTTAGGACAAGGCATGAGCAAGCTTTCGATGAGCAAGAAGGTTCAAGTGGTTGCGGCGCTGGTTGAGGGGAACTCGATCCGTTCGACCGAGCGGCTGACTGAGACGCACCGCGACACGATCATGCGCCTGGGCGTTGCCGTCGGGGAGGGGTGCGCGGCCCTGCACGATCGCCTATTCCGGGATCTCCAGGTCAACGTCCTCGAAGTTGACGAACTGTGGTCGTACATTGGGAAGAAACAGGGACATTTGAAGCCGGGCGATTCCGTGGAGTTTGGGGACTGCTATACGTTCACCGGCATTGACGCCTCCCGGAAGGCGATCATCTCCTATGTGGTGGGCCGCCGCGATGGCGATTGCACCGATGACTTCTGCGCTGATCTCCGGGCGCGCATCCTGAATCGTCCGCAGATTACCAGCGACGGCTTTCAGCCGTACATCGAGGCGATCCAAAAGGCGTTCGGCGCGGACTGCGACTACGCGCAGTTGATCAAGGAGTACGGTGGCCCTGCCCCTGCGATGCCGCTCGCCCGTCGGTACTCTCCCCCGCGCGTCACCAAGTCGGAGCGGATAATAGTCAGCGGCAAGCCCGACCAAGAGCACATCGGAACCAGCTTCATCGAGCGGTCGAACCTGACGGTGAGGATGCAGAACCGTCGGTTCACCCGTCTGACGAACGCCTACAGCAAACGGTGGCGGAACCATGCCGCATCCGTGGCCCTGTGGGTCTGCTACTACAATCTGTGCTGGGTCCATTCAACGCTGCGCATGACGCCAGCGATGGCAATGGGTGTCACGGATCACATCTGGACGATCGAGGAACTCGTGTCCGTGGCGCTGGCGATGAGCCCGCCCCCGGAGGCGCCCATACAACCTCCGACTCCGCCCCCGCCACCTGCGCCCGCCCCAGTTTCCCCACCCGTAGCGCCATCCCCCACGGGACGGCCCGTGTTCACTCTGATCCAGGGCGGGCGCGTCTAAGCCTACCTATCCCGGCCCTCTCCCAGGGAATGGTGGGCTGACTTTTTCTGTGCCGCGCGATAGATGTGAGGCGGTTCGCTCGTCGAATCGTCAACTCGCGCAAACTGAGAAAAAGAAAACTACTGTGGCTCAAAGTCTCTTGCAAAATCAAGAGGAAACTGTTACGTATACACGCTCGAACATGAGCGCCGTGACGATCCGCATCGCTTACGACGGCGAGGCGCTTGACTCGGGGACGATGAACGTCCGCGACCTTGCGCCCGCGCTTCTGGCCTTGGCAGACCTTTTCGATGAGGCGAACAAGGTACTGCGTCCGGGCGGCGATTCAGCGGTGCAGGTCCGGGTCCACCCGGATTTCAAGCCCGGCTCTTTCGAGGTCAGGATCGATGTGGTCTATAGCCTGATAGACCAACTCCTGAAGTTCTTCGCTGACAACACAGGCTCCGCGATAGCCAACCTGCTGGAGGTTCTAGGGTTCAGCGGAGCCGTCTCACTTGGACTTCTTAAGGTCGTAAAGTGGCTCAAAAACCGGCCGGTTAAGAAGGTGGAGTTGATCAACGACGATAATGCACGTTTGTACGTCGAAGGCGACAGCATCGTAATCAAGCGATCGGTGCTCGCCGTCTTCAATGACCTTGGCGTCAGGAAGGCCCTTGCCGCCATGCTGTCGCCACTGCACCGTGAAGGGATTTCTCGCTTCGAAGTGCGCAGCGAGAAGGACAACCAGCCCATTGAGATCATCGTCAAGGACGAACTCCCTGCCTTTGAGCCCCCGCCTCCGGCTCAATCAGTATTGGGCACGCCGCCGCTGACGCTGAACCACTACCAGAAGTCCTTTACGATCGTCACGCTCACCTTCAAAGAAGGAAACAAGTGGAAGGTCTCCGACGGTTCGAACTTGATCAACGTTACGATCCAAGACGCAGACTTCATGCGTCGCGTGGACCACAGAGAGGCTGTCTTCGCCAAAGACGACATCATCCGATGCGATGTTCAGGAGAAACAGCTTTCCACGCCCGAGGGGCTGAAGACCGAGTACGCCATCCTGAAGGTGATCGAACATAAGCATGCCCCTCGGCAGGGCATCCTTCAGTTGCCAGCCGAGGCGGGCAAGGCGGCCCCCCGCGACCCGCCCCACGTGGCCAAGCCCGCCAAGGCCCCCAAGGCCCCAGCCAAGAAAGGCAAGGGGCGCACTTAGGACAACCCCTCTCCCCGCCTCCCCGCACTTAGGACAACCTCAAGGACTTAGGACAGTACCCGACCGGAAGATCCTCCGGGGGCGGCGCGACTACGCCCGCGGGGATTTCATCGGACCGTTCATCTCGACTGCTGAGATGCGGGCGGCCCTTGGCATGCCATCGACCCCCGCCAAGGGTGGGAACAAGAAGCGGCGACGTAAGCCGAAGTTGCCCGGCGGGGAGGAGTAGTCAATATGCCCGACGCACGACAAGCACGCGGTCAGGTTCTGGCGGAGATGCAGGGCCGGCGAATAAAGCAGGTAGAAGGATCTCTATGGTTCTCTCCCTCGGCTAAATCGGGAGGATATCTTATCAACGTCGAGAGCGGTCAATGTGGTTGCCCAGACGGACAGAATGGCACCAAGTGCAAACACGTCTGGGCCGTCGAGATCGTGCGCAGCGCAGCGGACAGCGCCTCTGTCGCGTCCTCCCCGCCAAAGGCACTGCCAAGGGGAGATCTCACGACGGATGAGCAGGACCGGGTGCGGGTTGCTCTGCGCTCCCTTCGCACGCGCTACCGGGGGCAGGACAACCTAGAGAAAGCTCTTCGGATCGGCAGTGGCTCGCTGCATAAGCCGCTGAGCGGCCATACGGTCAGCGCCAGCATCGCGGTCAGGGTGGCCAGACTCGCCGGGACCTCGGTAGACTCCATTTTGGCCGGGGAGTGGCCGCCGCCGGGGATGTGCCATCACTGCGGGAGAGGACCGGGATAGGCGGTCAAGATGGAACTGTACCGTTCAGCAGGAACGCCCGCATGTCCTCCACCAATACCCGAATGGGCATGTCGAGTAGTTCGATCGGCACCAGATCGGCGGGCCATGGCGTGGCGAACAGAGACCTGTCATCGCCGGTATAAGGCGACGTCGCAGCGAAGACGATCGCTACTGCGGTCTCACCGAGCTTCAGTTCATAGACCACACGATTGAGGCCCAAGGACACAATGATCGCCGTGTCCTTTCTCTTGTACCTGATGGGCACTCTCTGTGAATGCAGATACTTCGCGTACTCCTCGACGGCCTTGTCGAGTAGGGCAAATGCCGCATGCGCGAATACACACTCACGAGTATTGTCCGGCCACGGGGAGGAGTCTTGCGGCTGGTTCGACTGAATGCGCGCCTTGAACTGTGCGATGTCAAAGTCGGCCTTCGCCTTGGCCTGTGGATCCATGTATCGAGAAGCTAACCATTTTCACAAGACTGTCAACGCTCCCGCAGACGGGCCATAGGTTAATCCTGCTTCGCTTTCCCCCACCTGGCCTTCGCTGCCTTCTTGGCGATCTTCTTCCTCTGCTCCGGCGTGAGCGCTGCCGCTCTCGCTGCCCCTCCCTTCTTGCCTCCGAGCTTCCCCAGGGCTA